>NZ_LT630003.1:1242727-1553409 GCF_900105615.1 Lacrimispora sphenoides JCM 1415
TTTTTTGTTTTTATAGTCCTAAATTATTAAAAAAATAGATTGTTTTTCCTTTTCATACATGGTAAGTTGATATCAGACAGGAGGGGATCTGATGATAAAAGTAACATTTTATGATTCTGTTGAAGATCATTTACTGGAGTATGCAGTCATTGCTTCACGGTATCAGAATAAATGGATATTCTGTAAGCACAAGGACCGGGACACCCTTGAAATCCCTGGAGGACACCGGGAAAAGGGGGAAGATATCGTAACGACTGCCAACCGGGAACTTTATGAGGAGACGGGAGCAACAGAATATATCCTGAAGACGGTCAGTGGATATTCGGTTCGGAATCTTGATGAGAGCGAGGAGAGCTCAAAGGAATCTTTTGGAATGCTGTTTTATAGTGAAGTCAAAGAACTTGGAGAAATGCCGACGGGGTTTGAGATAGAAAAGATACGGCTATTGGATGAGATGCCTGATTCCCTGACGTATCCTGAGATCATGCCGGTATTGATGGATAGGATTCTTCTCTGTTTTCTTAATGGCCGGGTAGAAAAGCCGCAGATACTGGATAATTAAGATTAAGAAGGGCTGGATGATCATGATTATTAATTTTGACGAGATAGAGGAAACCATACTTCCCCGTTTTAACGGCGGAGAAAAAGAATTTAAGGCAAAAATGCTTGTAGATAAGAACAATAAGATTCTCTATGGAAAGCTGGAGCCGGGCGCATCCATAGGAATGCATACCCACGATACAAGCAGTGAAATCATATATTTTCTAAAATGCTGTTTGACGGCGGAGAAGAAGCCATACAGGCAGGACTGTGTCACTATTGTCCCAAAGGCTATGCTCACAGCATGATCAATGACAGCGGGGTTGACCTGATTTTCTTTGCGGTTGTTCCTCAACAATGACATACTGTTGTCATATTTGGGATGGTATAATGCCAAAATATGAAGGTTGTATGCAAACGTTTTCAAGACAGTGGGCTGACCGTGAAGAAAACGTCAAAGCGAAAGGATGCACCGGTAACCTATGCACGTAAAACCTATTGAGTGAGGGGATATTATGCTGGAAAAGATACCATCACAAGAAGAAATGACTTCCCTGATAGGGGAGACTTTATTAGAAGCATGGAAAGACCTTTGTGAAAGAATCGAAGAGAAGTATGATATGGAACGCCAGTGGAACAGCGGCGGCAAAAGGTGGAAGTACGAGTACAAATACCGCAGAGGCGGGAAAACCCTTTGTGCATTGTATGCCAAAGAGGACTGCTTTGGATTCATGGTAATTCTGGGACAAGCGGAACGGGAAACCTTTGAACGGGAAAGGCAGAACTATTCCCCGGAGGTCCAGAAGGTATACGATGATTCAACGACCTACCACGATGGAAAATGGATCATGTTTATGATAAAGGATCAATCGCTTTTTGATGATATGATGCAGCTGTTAAAGATAAAAAGAAGGCCCAATAAAAAGTAATAAAAATGATTCGGAGGAAATATATGAGGTATCAGTGGATTGATGAATACTTGAAATCAATGAAAGGTGTATCAAGTGATTTTAAGGAGGAATGGAATTGGACCAGGTATCTTCTTGGTGATAAGATGTTTGCGGCGGTGTGCAAGGATGACCAGGGCAGGGACTCTTTGATCACATTAAAACTGGAACCGGTAGAAGGGCAGTTTTTAAGGCTGCAGTATGAGGATATCATCCCCGGCTATTACATGAATAAGGTTCACTGGAATTCCATAAAAGCAGATGGAAAGGTTCCTGATGATTTGTTGAAAGATTTACTGGAAAAATCATACCGTCTTGTATTAACCGGGCTGACGAAGAAGAAACAAAGGGAATTGCTGGGAGAGTGAACTTTCTATAGAATTCCCCGGTAAATAAAGAGGGGAATACAGGTGGAGCACATATGAAATACTTTGGAGAAAGTTTAAGCGATGTGCATAAAGCTTTAAATAAAATAATCCGTAAGGAAGATGAAATCGAGCGAGCAAAATTTCTCTTTTTAGACCTGCACAGGGAACTTCACCTTTCAGAAATGTCAGAAGGGGAAGAAAACGAAGTGGACAGACTTTTTGGAGATCTAAAAGCAGATGAGTACGCCATCATGCCAACCGATAAGGATGAAACCATAGCATGGGTTTTATGGCATATTGCCAGGATCGAAGATCTGACCATGGGGATCCTGGCGGGAGGCGGGAACCAGCTCTTTGATGACGGGTGGAAACAAAGAATGAACTCTCCAATCACTGACACCGGCAATTCCCTGTCAGACGACGAGATCATGGACCTAAGCCGAAAAATCAATGTTGCAGAGCTTCTTCATTACAGGAACGAGGTCGGAATCAGAACCAGGAATATAGTTAAAAATTTATCATCAGCTGATATGAGAACGAGAGTTCCGTCATCAGGTCTTGATAAAATCCTTTCAGAAGGCGGAGTGACAAAACAGGAAGATTCTGTTTGGCTTTTGGATTTTTGGGGTAAAAAGGATGTGGCAGGGATTTTACTGATGCCGCCTACCCGCCATGTTATGCTTCATCTGAATGACTGCTGCAAGTGGAAGGAATTTTTCCGGACGAAGAAGCGGTATCATGGGGTGGGTGACGGCTCTAATCAGGAGCTGCTTCAATAAGTTTTTGACCGCAGTCAGGAAGAACTGCGGTTTTTTATTTAATGAGAATACCCTAAAAATCTTATGCTGAAAAAGAAGTGAAAAAAATATCATACTATTAATAAAATCAACTCGAATTGGGATAGAAGAAATTCAATAGCATTGATAAATTGAATCCTGTTTAAGAGATAGGTTTCTGAAAGAATTTATTTAATATGGTGAAATAATTTATAATGTTAAAAAAATAAACATTAAAAGATAATTAAATATCAATAATGTTAAAAATATATTTAAATTGACAGATTAAATTGCAGGGGTATAATGGATACATAAATAAAGATATCTGAACCAAAGAAAATAAAAGAGAGGAGATAAAATTATGCAGAACGTAGAGCTTCAAAAGAAATATCAGTTATTCATAGGCGGACAGTGGAAGGATGCTTCCGATGGAAAAACATTTCCAAGTATCTGTCCGGCCGATGGTAGGGTGCTGACTGAGTGCGCAGAGGCAACAAAGGAAGACGTTGATGAGGCGGTCCGGGAAGCATGGAAGGCTTTTGAGACCTGGAAGCATGTACCGGTAAACCAGAGAGCTGCCATTCTGAATAAGATTGCGGATATCATAGATGAAAATAGGGAACATCTTGCCATGGTGGAAACCCTGGACAACGGGAAACCCATAAGGGAAACAATGGCGGTCGATATTCCTCTTGCAGCTCAGCATTTCCGTTATTTTGCAGGCTGCATTCTTGCGGAAGAGGGCAGTGCCAATATGCTGGGAGAAAATACCCTGAGTCTGATCCTCAAAGAGCCTATCGGCGTGGTTGGGCAAATCGTTCCCTGGAATTTTCCTTTCCTGATGGCAGCCTGGAAGCTGGCACCGGTACTGGCAAGCGGCTGCTGTTCAGTCTTTAAGACCTCCAGCACCACTTCTCTCAGCGTTCTGGAACTGGCAAGGCTGATCCAGGATGTGATCCCGGCAGGGGTGTTTAATGTTATTACCGGAGCAGGTTCCAAGTCCGGGCAGTATATTTTGGAACATGAAGGTTTCCGGAAGCTGGCATTTACCGGCTCAACGGAGGTAGGAAAGAACGTGGCCCTTGCAGCAGCGGAAAAGCTGATTCCGGCTACTTTGGAGCTGGGAGGTAAATCAGCTAATATTTTCTTTGAGGACTGTAATTGGGAGATGGCCATGGATGGCTTACAACTGGGCATTCTCTTTAACCAGGGCCAGGTGTGCTGTGCGGGTTCCAGGGTCTTTGTGCAGGAAAGCATTTACGACAAGTTTGTGGAAGAAGCGGTTAAACGGTTTAACCAAGTAAAGGTCGGCCTTCCGTGGGATGAAAATACCCAGATGGGAAGCCAGATCAGCAAAGGGCATATGAAGGAGATTTTAAGCTACATAGAGATAGGAAAATCGGAAGGTGCTGCTGTACTTTGTGGCGGAGAGCAGATTCTGGAGGATGGACTGGAAAACGGAGCATTTTTAAGGCCTACACTCCTTGGCAATGTGACAAACGACATGAGGGTAGCGAAGGAAGAGATCTTCGGACCTGTGGCATGTATTATTAAGTTTAAGACAGAGGATGAGGTTGTGGCCATGGCCAATGACAGTCAGTACGGACTGGGCGGAGCAGTATGGACCAGGGACATCAATAGGGCAATACGGGTTGCCAGGGCGGTGGAGACCGGACGTATGTGGGTTAATACCTATAATTCCATTCCTGAGGGAGCTCCTTTCGGAGGATACAAGACTTCGGGAATCGGCCGTGAGACACATAAGGTCATTCTGGAGCACTACACCCAGACAAAGAATATCATGATTAATTTAAGTGAATCTCCTTCAGGTTTTTATCCGGTTAAATAAATAGAAAGAAGGCAGAAAGCGGCTTTGGTGGGCACAGTTCCTAAGCCGCTTTTTTGCATGGAAAAAGGATTGACCGAATCGAAAAAATGTAATAGAAAAAGAAAAGTGATATATTGCTTGACAAAATAAAAAATTGGCAGTATTCTAGTAATTGTACAATAAATACCAATAATTCTAAGAAAAGGAGGCAGATACTATGAAACGCAACTATTATGCAAATGGAATGAATAGAATAGAAAAATTATTTTATATTAATTCAGTCTGCCTCAGTGAAGATAGAATCTCGTGATGATCGACGTCAAGGGATGAGTGACGGCTCTAATCAGGAGCTGCTTCAATGAGTTTTAACCGCAGTCTGAATTGACTGCGGCTATTTTTTTGTAATTTACCGAAAAAGACCGCACTATGCAGTTTTTTTCGGTTTTTTTTTACATATAAGGGCTGAAAACCCATTCATGCTTGCAGTAAATAAAGGAGGAAAAGTATGAAAAATCTATGGAAGTATGGAAAGAAGTACAGTTTTCTGTATGTTTTGGCGATTGTGGCTATGGTCGTCAGCATCCTTTTGGATGCAACGGCTCCCCAGATCACAAAGCATATTATTGACGATGTGATTGTGGGGGGAGAGATGCAGATTCTCATGAGGCTGCTTTTAGGGCTTGTGGGAATTGGACTTGGAAGAGCGGTACTTCAGTACACAAAGGAATTTATATTTGACTATGCCGCATCCGGGATCGGATGCAATTTGAGGAAGGATTTATTTGACCACATCCAGACCCTGTCCATGGGGTATTTTGACAGCCATAATACAGGAGAATTGATGGCCAGAATCAAGGATGATGCGGAACGAATCTGGAACGCTTTCGGATTTGTGGGAATGCTGGTGTTAGAATGTTCCATTCACACGGTCATTGTTATTGTCTGTATGTACCGTCTAAGTCCCAGTCTTACTCTGATTCCGCTGGTAATTCTCCCTCTGATCGCCTGGTATGCGGTTAAAATGGAAAACGGTTTGGGAGAGGTTTACGATAAGATCAGTGAGCAGACTGCCGAATTAAATACGGTTGCACAGGAGAATCTGGCCGGGGTCCGTACCGTTAAAGCCTTTGCCAGAGAAGGTTACGAGATCGAGAAATTCAGGAAGCACAATAAGCGGTATTACGATTTAAACATGAAGCAGGCCAAACTGATCGTCCGCTACCAGCCTAACATCTCCTTTTTGTCTAAGGTTCTTTTAATGGCAGTAATTGTTGTAGGCGGTATTTT
The DNA here is from genome assembly GCF_900105615.1 of Lacrimispora sphenoides JCM 1415. Taxonomy (NCBI): domain Bacteria; kingdom Bacillati; phylum Bacillota; class Clostridia; order Lachnospirales; family Lachnospiraceae; genus Lacrimispora; species Lacrimispora sphenoides. The sequence continues at coordinate 1,248,474 of NZ_LT630003.1, forward strand.
GGTCATTAACGATAAGATGACCATTGGAGATCTGGGGGCATTTTCCGAGTATGCCAATAACATTATCTGGCCAATGGAAATGGTGGGCTGGCTCAGTAATGATATTGCAGCAGCGGTGGCCTCCAACAAAAAGATCAAAAAGATCATGGAGGAGCAGCCGGTCATCCGCAATCCAGAGAACCCGGTCCTGCCGGAGACGATCCAGGGAGAACTGGCCTTTCAGCATGTAGACTTTGAACTGGATGGAAAGAGTATTTTAAGCGACATTGATTTTACCTTAACAAAGGGAAAAACCCTTGGCATCATGGGAGTCACCGGTTCCGGAAAAAGTTCCATTGTCAATTTGATCGAACGTTTCTATGACGTAACAAAGGGAGAAATCCTTTTAGACGGGATCAATGTAAAGGATCTTCCTTTAGCATTTTTAAGAGGCCAGGTATCGGTGGTCATGCAGGATGTATTCCTCTTTTCGGACAGTATTACGGAAAATATTAAGACTGGAAATAAGGATGCAACGGAATGGGAAAGCGTGCAGCAAGCTTCCATTTCTGCAGGAGCCCACGGCTTTATTCAGAAGCTTTCCGAGCAATATGATACGGTAATCGGGGAGCGGGGAGTCGGGCTTTCCGGGGGACAGAAGCAGAGGATCAGCATAGCCAGAGCCATTGCAAAAGAAACGCCTCTGTTAATCCTTGATGATTCCACCTCAGCTCTTGATATGGAGACAGAGAAAGAGATCGAGGCCCATCTTACGGAATTAAAGGACAGTTCGAAAATCATTATCGCCCACCGCATTTCAGCAGTGCGCCGTGCCGATGAGATCCTGATCTTAGATGAAGGACGGATCGTGGAACGGGGAACCCATGAGGAGCTTATGGAAATGCGTGGACAGTATTATAAAACCTATCAGGTACAGTATGGAGAGGAGGAGATGAAATGGCAGTCAATTCAAGCAGAATAGATGAAGATCAGAAGGAAGTTTTTAAAAAGGATACCCTGCTTCGCCTGTACCGATATCTCCTGGATTTTAAAAAGGAGATCGTCATCGTTCTTTTTATCATGGCTGGAACCATAGCCATCAGTATGTCAGCACCCCTTATGATGGAATATGCCATCAATTCCTGTGTGGCTAAAAAGGATATGACAGGCCTTTTATGGCTGGGATCTGGTGCAATCGTGCTGTTCCTTTTATTCCTTGCAGGCACCAAGATGCGTATGCGCCTTATGGCGGACGTATCAAACCGTGTGCTTTTGAATATCAGGGAAGAGCTTTATCAACATATTCAGACCCTTGGTTTTGGCTTTTTTGACAGCCGGCCAACGGGAAAGATACTTGCAAGAATTATTGGAGATGTGAATGCTTTAAAGGATGTGTTATCAGACAGTGTGACTCAGCTGATACCGGATCTGATTACGGTCGTCTGTGTGGCTGTCATCATGCTGATAAAGAATTACCGCTTGGCGATGGCGGCACTGCTGACGCTTCCTATATTGGCTGTTGGCATGTTTCTGATTGAGACCACGGTTCATAGAAGATGGCAGATCTACCGTAAAAAAACATCAAATTTAAATGCTTATGTACATGAAGATTTATCCGGGATCCGGATCATACAGAGCTTTGCGGCAGAACCAGAGACAAAAGAGGTATTTCATGACCTGGTTAACCAGCATTATAAATCCTTCATGGATGCGGTTATTGTAGCGGATGGCTTCGGCCCTCTGGTTGAAGTAACCTGGGGACTGGGCGGTTTCCTGCTGTATTTTATAGGAATCCGGATTGTTGGAGTGGAGAATATCGGAATCGGTACATTTCTTGCGTTTTCAACCTATATCGCTATGTTCTGGAGCCCGATCCGGAATCTGGCTAACTTTTATAATAAACTGACCACCAATATTTCCGCAGCAGAACGTATTTTTGATATCATTGATACGGAAGCGGAAATTACTGATCAGGAGGGAGCAGAGATCTTACCGGAAGTTAAGGGTGAGGTGGTCTTTGAGCACGTATCCTTTGCTTATGGAGATGAGCCGGACCGGCTGATTCTTGATGACGTTAATTTTTCCGTTAAGCCTGGAGAAACCATTGCGTTAGTAGGGCCAACAGGCGCAGGAAAGACCACAATTGTAAATCTGATCAGCCGTTTTTACGAAACAACTGGCGGAAAGATTTTTGTTGACGGACACGAAATAAAAGAAGTGACCTTAAATAGCTTAAGGAGTCAGATGGGAATCATGACCCAGGATAATTTCCTGTTCTCCGGAACCATACGGGATAATATCAAATACGGACGTCTGGATGCGTCTGATACCGAGGTGACAGAGGCGGCCAAAGCAGTCAATGCCCATGAATTTATCATGAAGCTGGAAAACGGATATGATACGGTAATCAGCGAGAGAGGGGCAGGCCTTTCTATCGGACAGAGGCAGCTTCTGGCGTTTGCAAGAACCATGGTTTCAATGCCTGGGATTTTGATCCTTGATGAGGCTACTTCCAGCATTGACACCCATACTGAGCTTTTGGTACAGCAGGGAATCGATGCACTTCTGCGGGGCAGGACCTCCTTTGTCATTGCCCACCGCCTTTCTACGATCCGCAAGGCTGACCGTATATTTGTTATTGACCAGGGAAATATCATGGAGGCCGGAAGCCATGAGGAACTCATGGAACTAAAAGGCGCCTACTACAAACTCTACCAGAGCCAGTTTTCCTAGGGCGTATCTGGAAACTGCTTATTGCAAGATGTGCGCATACTTTGTGGGGGATTTGTTCCAATTGAAGGTGTTGCAGTTTCTGTACCAGCTGAATTAGGGGCTAATATACCACAAAGTGGGCGTGCGGATTTAGGCAATGATCTTTCAAAAATACCATGGTTTGGAAAAAGGATTGACCGGACGGTCGAAATGCAATAGAATAGAAGGCGAGGTGATATAAGATGACAGAAGGAGCATTGGTTTTAGAAGGGGGTTCCCTAAGGGGCGTATTTACGGCCGGGGTTTTGGATGTATTTATGGAACAGGGAATTGAGATGTCCTATGTGAACGGAGTATCAGCCGGTTCTATGTGCGGCATGAGCTATGTAAGCAAACAGATCGGCCGTACCATTAAAGTGGATTTGGATTACGTCAATGATAAACGGTTTTTAAGCTTTCGGAATATGGTAAAAAACCGCTCCATTTTTAATTTTGATTTCCTGTTTGGGGAATTGTGCGATACACTGGTTCCCTTTGATTATGATACTTTTGAGAAGTCCCAGCAGACCTTTGAGGTGGTTGCCACCCGCTGTAAGACAGGTAAGCCGGAATATTTTGAAAAGAGTTCCTGCGATGATTTTATCAGCGCTGTAAAGGCTTCCAGCAGTCTTCCTATTTTATCCAGCATGATCCCGATAAAAGGAAAAAAGTATCTGGATGGAGGCTGCTCCATGTCCATTGCATATCAGAGAGCCATTGATCTGGGATATGATAAGATCGTTGTGATTCTCACCAGGGAGCACGGATATCGGAAACCTCAGCTTGACAAGTGGACGAAAAAAGGGTATGAACGCTATTTCGCCCCTCTGCCTGAGCTTATGAAGGTGTTAAATGAGGTCCCGGACCGGTATAACCGGATGCAGGAGGAGATTGACCGGCTGGAAGAAGAGGGAAGAATCTATGTCATCCGTCCGGATAAGCATGTTACAGTTCAGAGAACTGAAAAAGATAAGCGAAAGCTGGAGGCCCTATACGGGGATGGGCGGCGTCTGGCGGAAGAACATATGGGGAAGCTGAAAAAGTATTTAGAGATTGAAGAGTGAGAATGAAAGAGAAACACCTTGCAGGCATACCTTTATGCCCTTGAAAGAAGGGCAGTAAAGTGGGAACACCTTACAGGCATACCTTTATGCCCTGAAATGATGGGCATGAAAGAGGAAAGGAAAGTACGGTATAATTTATGAGCATTTATGATACATTGAATCCAATGCAAAAGGAAGCGGTACTCCAAACGGACGGACCGCTTCTTGTGCTGGCAGGAGCCGGGTCCGGTAAGACCAGGGTTCTTACACACCGCATTGCCTATTTAATAGAAGAGAAAAGCATCAATCCATGGAATATCCTGGCCATCACTTTTACCAATAAAGCGGCAGGTGAGATGCGGGAGCGTGTAGACCGTCTGGTGGGCTTTGGTGCGGACAGCATCTGGGTATCCACCTTTCATTCATCCTGTGTGCGCATTCTCAGGCGGCACATTGAAAGCCTTGGTTATACGACGAATTTCACCATATATGATTCCGATGACCAGAAAACTCTGATGCGCCATGTGCTAAAGGGTCTTGATATGGATCCCAAGATATATAAGGACCGAGCGATGCTTGGATTTATTTCCACGGCAAAGAACGATCTTGTGACGGCCCAGGAATTTGAACTGAATGCCGGCGGTGATTTCAGGCAGAAAAAAGTGGCGCAGATTTATAAAGAATATCAGAGCCAGCTAAAAAAGAACAATGCCCTGGACTTTGATGATTTAATCATGAAAACCGTGCAGCTGTTCCAGAACAATCCGGAAATCCTGGATTATTATCAGGAACGTTTTAAATACATTATGGTGGATGAGTATCAGGATACCAATACGGCCCAGTTTAAGCTCATAAGCCTGCTGGCTGGAAAATACAGAAATCTCTGTGTTGTTGGAGATGACGACCAGTCCATCTATAAATTCCGCGGCGCTAACATTGAAAATATCCTAAACTTTGAAAAGGCTTATCCGGGAGCAAAGGTGATTAAGCTGGAACAGAACTACCGGTCCAGTCAGAGCATTTTAAATGCAGCCAATGAGGTGATCCGCCATAACCGGGGGCGAAAGGATAAAACTTTGTGGACCGCCAATGAGGAAGGTCCTCTGGTACAGTTTAAGCAGTTTGATAACGCTTCGGAAGAGGCAGATGCCATTGTCCGGGATATTTTAAACAGCGCTTCTGACTACCAGGACTGTGCTGTCCTTTACAGGACCAATGCCCAGTCCCGTCTGATAGAAGAAAAATGCCTTCAACATAATGTTCCGTACCGTATGGTGGGAGGCGTAAATTTCTATCAGAGAAAAGAGATTAAGGATATCCTGTCCTATTTAAAGACCATTGCCAACGCACAGGATGATTTAGCCTCTTTAAGAATCATCAATGTGCCCAAGAGGGGGATTGGAGCGACCAGTCTGGGAAAAGTGCAGGCTTTTGCTTCTGAACATGGATTTTCCATTTATGATGCTTTTTGCCGTGCAAAGGCTGTGCCGGGACTTGGTAAAACGGCGGAGAAGGTTCTTAAATTTACGGTACAGATCGAGGATTTCCGTGGAAGGCTTGAAGAAGAAACGTATTCGATCCATGAACTGATCGAAGATGTCCTTGATGAAACCGGATATCAGAAGGAATTAGAGGCTGAAGGTGAAATCGAGTACCAGACACGTCTGGAAAATATAGAAGAGTTGATCAATAAGGCGGTCAGCTTTGAAGGGGAGCATGAGCATCCCAACTTAAGTGAGTTTCTGGAAGAGGTAGCCCTGGTAGCTGATGTGGACCGGATGGATGACTCGGAAAACAGAGTAACACTTATGACTCTTCACAGCGCCAAGGGACTTGAGTTTCCAAGAGTGTATTTAAGCGGCATGGAAGACGGGCTGTTCCCAAGCATGATGTCCATTTCCTCAGATGATAAGGAAGATGTGGAAGAAGAACGCCGGCTTTGCTATGTGGGAATTACCAGAGCTCAGAATTTCCTGATGATGACGGCGGCGAGACAGCGTATGGTCAATGGAGAAACCAGATATTCCAAGGTCAGTCGATTCATAGATGAAATTCCTGATGTGCTTTTGGATTCAAAAAAGCTGGAACCAAGACTGTCTGCCTCTCGTACGGATTACGATGACAGCGGTCTCCCATGGGGAAAAACGAAGTCATCCGGCCGGACGGCGAGTGTCAGCAGTTTTGGACCTGGAAACAACTCATATGCATCAAAAACCGCAACGCCCATATCAACCCCTGGCTTTGGCAAGGCATTTACCGTAGAAAAATCAGCTTCTTTAAATTATAAAGAAGGGGACCGGGTCAGCCATGTGAAGTTTGGGGAAGGCGAGGTGTTGGAAATCAAGGACGGCGGAAGGGATTTTGAAGTCACAGTCCAGTTTGATCAGGCCGGCATCAAAAAAATGTTTGCTTCCTTTGCCAAGCTGAAACTTGTACGAGTTTGATCTAAAAATACATAATTTATTAAAAAAAAGCAAAAATGATAGTAAAAGAATCAATATAATGGTATAATAACTGCGACAGGCAGAGAGACTAAAACTTAGCCGGAAGATATGAAGGAAATGCCTTACAGGCATCCCTTTACACCCAATAACGTGTGGTGGGTTCTGCCCTGAACAATGGGCATAAAATAGCAAGGCTCTCAGAAAGGACGTGGAGTTATGAACAGATTTGATGCAATGAGTAAAGAAGCCATGAGTAAGCTGGAAGATCTTATGAGCTCAAGCAGAGTAAATGAATTGCTTCATAGAAGGGAACAGGAAGAAAAGAAGAAAAACTGTATCCTCTGGATACTGGCTATCATAGGTGCAGTGGCGGCGGTGGCAGGAATTGCCTATACCGTATACCGTTTCTTCACACCGGACTATTTAGAAGATTTCGAAGACGATTTTGATGATGATTTCGACGATGACTTCTTTGAAGATGATAAACCGGGCGAAGGTTCTGAAGAGTAGGATCGGCATTATAAAGAGAGAGCGTGCCTCAGATAGTGAGACACGCTTTTTTGCTCGATTGGAATTGGAAAAAGTCATATAGCTTGCAGCATTTGCCAGATGCGGGAATGGAAAAATTCCTGCATCTGGCGGGCCGCCTGCAGAAATAAAGATAGAAGAGGAGCACGCATAGTGAAAAAGGGTGAGATATACGAAGGTACGATTGGAAGATTTGATTTTCCTGATAAGGGAATCATTGAACTTCCGGAGGGGAAAATTACGGTAAAGCATGCACTTCCCGGCCAGAAGGTCCGGGTTATGATAAACAAAAAAAGAGGAGGGCGCTGTGAGGGGCGGATTCTTGAGGTATTGGAGCATTCAAGCCTGGAATCAGCAGAGAATCCATGTCCTCATTTCGGAAGCTGCGGTGGCTGCGTTTATCAGACAATTCCCTATGGGGAGCAGCTTAAGATCAAAGAGCAGCAGGTTAAGGCCCTTATTGACGGAGTCTGTGAGGATTATGAATTTGAAGGGATTCTGCCAAGTCCTGTAGAAGCGGAATACCGGAATAAGATGGAATTTTCCTTTGGTGATGAATATAAGGATGGCCCTCTTGCTTTGGGAATGCATAAGAGGGGAAGTTTTTATGACGTGGTGACTACTACGGAATGTAAGATTGTCAATCCGGATTTTTGTGACATCCTGAAGGCAGTAAAGGAGTATTTCGAACAATTGGGGACCGGTTTTTATAAGAAGATGCAGCATACGGGATACCTGCGTCATCTTTTGGTGCGCCGGGCTGTTAAGACCGGTGAGATTTTAGTGGCCCTGGTTACTACAACGCAGGAAGAGGTGGATTTGAAGCCACTTACGGATCTGTTGCTGGGGCTTTCTTTAAATGGGAAGATTGTGGGTATTCTCCATATTTTAAATGATAGTCTGGCAGATGTGGTTAAGAGTGACAGGACAGATATTTTATATGGACAGGATTATTTTTATGAGGAGCTTTTAGGGCTGAAGTTCAAAATTTCCCCGTTTTCTTTTTTCCAGACCAATTCCCTTGGAGCGGAAGTTTTGTATGAAACGGTCAGAGGATATGTGGGAGAGACCAAGGATAAGGTGGTCTTTGATTTATATAGCGGAACCGGTACGATTTCTCAGATCATTGCTCCGGTCGCTCAAAAGGTGGTTGGTGTGGAAATCGTTAAAGAGGCGGTGGAAGCGGCTAGAGAGAATGCAAAGCTGAATGGTCTTGATAATTGTGAATTTATTGACGGGGATGTACTTAAGATTATTGATGAGTTGAAAGATAAGCCGGATTTAATTATTTTGGATCCGCCGAGAGATGGGATTCATCCTAAGGCGTTGGGGAAGATTATTGATTTTGGCGTGGACAGGATGGTTTATGTTTCTTGTAAGCCGACTAGCTTGGCTAGGGATTTGGTTGTACTTCAAGAGAGAGGGTATCGGGTGGAGAAGGTTTGTTGTGTGGATATGTTTCCTTCGACGGCGAATTGCGAAGTTTGTGTCGAATTAAGTCGAAAATAGATAATAGATAATAGATATTTAAGACGTGAGCAGTTATGTTCACGTCTTTATTGTATCTGTCAGTGTATAATTACGAATAATGTTATGGAAAAATAGATATGGAAATAGTATATAATCCTGTAAAATAACAAAAACCATTATTTCCCAGATAAATATTATGATATAATGTGATTAGTGCTATTAACTACGACAGGAGGAAATAGAAATATGGCAAAGTATACTGATGATGAGATACGCAGTATGTCAAAAATAACATGTAGAATTGCAGGAGATTATTTGGGAATTACTCCGATGGCAGTCAGCATTGGCATGAGAAACAGTCTTTTGCCAATAGGCTTTGCAATACATAATGAAGAACGGGATAGGCGTTATTCTGAAAGTTGGTCATATCACATTATTCCTGAAAGATTAATTGCTTATAATTATGGAAAGATTAACGAAGTCCAGGTTGTGAATATTGAAAATAATCTGACTACAATTATAGAAAAATTTGAAGAAATGAAGCAAGATCTGCTTTTTATATTAAGCGAAAACGCAGAGTAGAAGAATTAGAATTGTTCGAATATGCATTTTCGCTATCACAGTATAAAGATGAAGAGAAAAAGTATGAAGGGAGAAGGAGTTGGCATGAAAAGTAGGCATATAATTGTTTTGACAAGGCAGCAGCTTTATGATGAGATCTGGAAACTATCGGCGTCTGGAGTTACGAAGAAGTATAATTTACATTATGGCAAATTGATAAATAGCCTAAAGCAGGCTAATATCCCATATCCTTCTTCTGGATATTGGACAAGATTATCCTTTGGAAAAGATGTGTCAGGAGAAGTGGTACCGTTATCTGGTTCCGGCGATGAGGCGGTACAACTGATACTTGCGGATGCAACAGTTCCCAGAAAACGAAAGGAAAGACCTGAACAGTCCCAAAAAGCTGAAGTAAGAGAAGAGCAACTTCAAGTTGAAAAAGTAGATATATTGCCTGTAGCAGAATCAATTGAGATACCTGATATGGTATTGCCTTTTTTACCAGAGGAAGAGCGAACACAGTTTACTGAATTAATAACCAGCTTGGAAATCAAACAAAATGCACATTTGCATAAGCATCTGGTGACTTATAAAAAAGCAATAAAGGAATATAAGGATTTCCAGAAGCAATATAGTTTTCCCATTAGAAATAGGCATTATTATAATCAAGGTAGATCAGTGGAGCCGCCACATTTTATAAATGATGTTTCAGATGATGGATTAAACCGGGTTATTCAAATATTGGATGCATTATTTAAGGCTGTTGAAAAATTAGGTGGAGTGGTTCAGGATGATCTGTCTATGAAAATAAGACAGAATATGGTACATGTAAAATTTGCAGAGGCCCAGGACAAAATTCCACATGAAATTACCAAGCAGGAAGCCAAGGAATTGTTGGAATATAAAGAGGCCAAGAAATTTGGTCGAGATGTAAGGGAACCAAGAATAAAGAAATATGATAATGTATATAATGGCAAGTTGCGTATTGTGTTTGATGATAGTTCCTATATAAGAGACGGTGCTGAAGTAAAATTGGAAGACAGACTGAAGGATATATTGCAACAGTTATATGAATGTTCAGAGGCACACAGAATTGAGCGGGAGAAACGGGAAGAACAGCATAGGCTCTATCTGGAGGCAAAGCAGCGTGAGGAAGAGCAGAAGCAGAGAAGGAAATTAGAAATGGAGAAGACACAGGCCTTGGAGAACATTGCCAAGGATTATCAAATTGCGTGTGAGATCCGAAATTACATATCAGCAGTAATGAATAAAAATGATTTGACGGCTGAAAATCTGGAATGGATTGAATGGGCGAAAAAGAAGGCTGATTGGTATGATCCGATTGTTGCGAGAGAGGATGAATATCTAGGACCGCGGGAGCATTCGCGGTTTGATGATGAGAAGGATTTGATGAAGAGCAAAAGGAATAGTATGTATGGCTGGTAATTAAAGTATTAAGAACTTTAGCTCAATATTTAAGAGATGTATTATGGAAATAAATTGTAGATTATATGACATCTTTCCTGACTATAAGGAAATAACTTATACCTATGACTTCGTATATAATTGGAAGCATTATCTGGAGAGTATTGTTTCTGATTATTCTTATAACTATTTCAGATGCTTGGAAGGGGCAGGTAATACACCACCTGAGGATGATGGGGAAGGAAAGTGGATACCAGAACTTTTTGGAAGTTATTTCTGATCCGGCTCATGAAGAACATGAATCTAATGTAGAATGGGGGATAATGCAGGGTTACTCTGAATTTAAAATTGATGAAGTAAATAGAAGATTAAGATTACTGACAGATCACCTTTATTAGAAGCATTAAAAATCTTTTATGAGGGAAATTAATATGAAGAATGTCTATCTAATAGGAGTGACGATGGTGTCGGGAAAACCGGTGTCTGCCAATTGCTCAAAACAAAATTGCAGAACAGTGTTTATCTCGATGGGGACTGGTGTTGGGATATGCACCCCTTTCAAGTAACAGAGGAAACGAAAAAAATGGTTATAGATAAGTACATCTTTTTGCTCAAAAGAATTTATAAAAAGGAAAAGACAATTGCTTATTTTATTGTAAATCCATATGAAATGGCTATGGGGGACGCGAAAAAGGTAAGAATTCAAGATGGTAAGAAAAGTAAGAATATTGGATTATAACCTATATAATAATTAAGAAGAAAGTAAGCGGCAATTTTTATAAAAAATGTAAGGGGCAGATAATGTTAATTTTTATGCCATTTCTGCATTGAAAATAAAAGAATGGATTTTGAAATTGAATACTGTACGCTTAGAAATTATAATGAATTATGTTTATTTCCGTGATATACTTAATTATCAGGAGGTATATAAATAGTGGAACGAGAATTTTATGAAAAGATAAAAGAAATTTTGTTAAATGCCCGTGTTAAAGTATATCAGATGGCAAACTTTGCTATGGTAGAAGCATATTGGAATATAGGGAAGAGTATCATTGAACAACAGGGTGGAGAAGTTAAGGCCGAATATGGTGCTGGGCTGTTAAAGGAATTATCGAAGCAAATGACAAGAGATTTTGGAAAGGGATTTACTGTAGCAAACTTAAAGAATATGCGACAATTTTATTTGACGTTTTCGAATGGCTACGCACTGCGTAGCGAATTAAGTTGGACTCATTATCGCTTGTTGATGCGGGTAGAAAATGAGAATGCACGTCAATTTTATCTAGATGAATCCATAAAATCAAACTGGAGTACGCGACAGTTAGAACGGCAAATTAACTCATTCTTTTATGAAAGATTACTTTCTAGCCAGCATAAGCAGGTGGTTGCAAACGAGATTCGGCAATTGGAACCAGCAAAAGAGCCAGAGGATATTATTCGTGATCCGTATGTTCTTGAATTTTTAGGGTTGAATCCTAATGATGATTTTTTTGAAAGCGATTTAGAGCAGGCACTTATTACTCATTTACAGAATTTTTTGCTGGAACTAGGGAGAGGTTTTTCTTTTGTTGCAAGGCAGAAAAGAATAACGTTTGATGGGCGCCATTTCAGAATTGATTTGGTATTCTATAATTATATTTTGAAATGTTTTGTATTGATTGATTTAAAAATTGGAGATTTGACCCATCAAGATTTAGGGCAGATGCAGATGTATGTGCACTATTATGAGAGAGAACTGATGAATGAAGGAGATAACCCTCCGATAGGAATTGTACTTTGTGCAGACAAGAGTGAGTCTGTAGTAAAGTATACGCTTCCAGAAGACGAAACACAGATATTTGCTTCTAAATATAAACTATATTTGCCAAGCGAAGAAGAACTGCTACTGGAATTAAAGAAGGAGTACGAAGCGTTGGAGGGAAATAGATAGGACGCAGAAAGCGAAAAATGGTCAACAAGCTGTTGGCTGCTTAGAGATTTCCAACAAGGAAAAATTCCGCCTTCCTGGCATCATTTTTACACACTCAGGAAATGTGGAAACTTGCGTCGAATTGTGTCGTAAATAGTAATTGATTGAAATGGAGGTGTTTTAATTGACTCAAAAAACTTTAATAAAGTGTAATATGTATAAACTATTGGATGATCGAAAAGATAGCTCTATAGCCAAAAGCTTAGCGGGCTATTCATTAATAATGGAAGGACAGGTTGCAACAATATTAGAAAATATTAAAGTTAACTTTTCAGAGTTTACTGACCATGGAGTGCAGCATTCTTTAAGAATTATAGAGTATGTATATAAAATTCTAAGTGAGGAGATAAAAGCAGAATTCTCTGATATTGAAATTTTTTGTTTTGTCATGTCTGCATTTTTTCATGATATGGGAATGACATTGGCTGATGTAGATAATAAAGAGGAACAAAGAAACAATCACCATCTATATGCAAGAGAACCAGTTGAACAATATTGTGACATATATTTAAATTCTATACAAGAATATAGGAGAATACGCGAATGTGTTTCATTTGTTTGTGAGGCACACGGAAGAGACATTATTGAACTTTACAGTGATGATAGGTTTAGAAAAGTGGATTTAATTCAAGGGCAGACATTAAGATATGGGCTGCTAGCAATTTTGTTGCGTATAGGTGATTTAATGGATATTGAAGAGGGAAGAACTAACGAATTTAATATGCATTTAAATAGTTCTTATTTTAGAAATCCAGTTTCAAGTCAACATCATAAAAGAAGTTTGGAAATAAATACTTATAATTATAATGCAAGTAATATAATTATTATCATTAAAACAGAAAATAGAGAACGATATAAAATATGGGATGAATGGCTTAAGTATTTAGATAATGAAATAATGTATGCTAATACTCATTATTTTTCAGGAAATAATAAACAGATGGGACATTATAAATTTCCAGAGGTTATAAAAAATATAGAGCCTGCTCCCGGGGCTGATTTTCTTGTAGAAGAGATTAGGTTCCAAGTAGATGAAAAGGGGGCTTTATGGGATATCTTAACAAATTCAATATATACGCATGAGTTTGATTATATTAGGGAATTAATACAAAATGCCATTGATGCTACATTGTTAAAATACTATACAGATACAAATTTCAATATTGAATCTATTTCACCGAAAGCTTGGAAAATCTCAGATAAAGTCTATATAATATATGCACAGAGTACTTCAACACTTATAGTGATTGATCACGGGATTGGTATGAATGAAGGCGAAATAAGAAGCTACTTATTTAAAGCTGCTGACTCTGGATACAAATATAAGAAAAAAAGAGAGGAATTTGAATTCCCTTCAATCGCTAAGTTTGGGATAGGATTTGTTGCATGCTTAACAAAAGCTTTGAAAATTGAAATTATTACACAAGCTCATAACAGTGCTCAGATAAAGGCAGAAATAGAAGAGAAAAGTACAGTGGCTTTTATAGAGAAGGCAAAGGAATGTGAAACGATAGGAACGATAATAAAATTAAATATTAAAAACAAATTCTCTTTTGAAGAATTAAAAAAATATGTTTTGGAGACATTTGTTTATCCTAGTGTGAACTTAGAATTAATAGATTTTGATAATTTTAATATTATAAATGAAAAAACAAAATTTGGAGAGCGTACAAGATTTAATTTAGATTTGTATGAAGGTATTTGTAATATAATTGACAATGTAAAAAATTTAAATGATATACGTATGCTTTATATATCTGACTATGTACAGGATAATTTATTGCTTGCAAAAATTTCATCTATTTTAGATAATAATATTAATGATTTAAAACCACTGCTATCAGGGATTACGTATAAATCTATTGTAAAAGAAAAAATCGAAAATATAATTAATGAGAAGGATTTCGGAAGACAAAAAGTGCATGATACTATATTAATGTCTAGAAAAGAAATTGAAGAGTATCTACATGAATATCCTATTTTTAATTTTGAAATACTAAACTCACTAATTGATAATATTACTAATTATGACTTTTTAAATATAGAAATTGATAATAGTTTTGGCGTAAGTAATATAAGTCGGATTTATAAAAAAATAAAAACTAATAGTAGAGGAATTCTTTATATACGTACTAAAATATTTGATTCTAATTTAGGTATTGAATGGCAAACTATTAGTAGTTTTATATATAATAAAGGGAGAATTGAAAAAAATTTACTGAGGTTATCAGGAGATTATGAGAATATTGAGGATGAAGCTATTATTAGCTTGAATGAACTGGGAGATGCGGATTATGAGATTGGAATGCTTTATGAGGAGGAAAATGATGAGTACTATTATGAAAGAGTAAATATAATGCAAAGTGAAAATTATGATGATTATGATACATTAAATAATTATGATGTCATTTTTATTAACAATAATGAATATTTAATTGCGTATAATGTCGATTCAAAAAAAATTGAAGATTTGAATTCAACAAATAATGTTTACAATGCATATAAATTATTTGAAAATACTGTAATGCCAGTCGATAATGAGGGAATAGGATTCCAGATTGAAAATTCAAAATTATATCAAGATGGTATATTCATGGAATTCAATCCGCAGATTATAGTGCCTTTAGGTGTAGGATGGAGTATTTGTAATTTGACTGCAGGGTCAAGGTTTGAATTAAATGCATCAAGGCATGAGCTTAATATGAGTAGAAATATTATTGACGTTTGGATAGGGACATATGGTGAAATTATTCAAAAAAGTATAGCGGAACATTGTGTTCGGACTTTTAAAGAATTGGGTTTAGAATATTCTGTTGAAAAATTATTAGCAGCCAATCAAGATGATACATATATTTCAAAGAAGAGTTACGATAGTATGAAGAAAATACTAGACAATATAATTTGTAGAGATGATATAAGGATCTAAAAATGTGGAATCTAAACGAAAGTTTTATGCGATGATTTACCAAAGTACGCCATTGAGTGCACCAATCTAAGATATAAATTTAATGAAACAGAAAATTATTAATATGATATTGGATAATTCCAGGATATCGCAGGCAATGATGGCCGATGAACTAAATATTTCTATCAGAGCTGTGAAAAAAAGCATGAAGGAATTGATGGAGATGAGACTGATTAAAAGAGTCGGCTTGTCGTATATGGAAGGTAAAAACTCAGGATAAAAATGATAGGTTATAGTAGGCCATTAGACAAAGAAATTTTCCGCCCAGGCCCAACTATATTTTCCCGTCATCATTATCGTACACTCAACAAATGTGGAGAGCGTGGTTCTGATGCAACGCTGTGGTGTGGAAAGCAAAAAATAGAATTAAACCACAAGATGTTGTGGTTTTTATGGTGGATTGAGTGAAGAACATGATATACCATCAGATGAAGAACGAAGAAATATTCGAAAAAAGGCTTCCTGCACAGAGTTTGGACAATTATGCCCGGCGTACTTTGTAAGTGAACCATTAACGGAAACGAGTATTGAAAGAAATAAAAACAGAAATATTCCACACGCCACAATTATTAGGGTGCTTTTAGAGATAGAAATACCTGTCAATGTTGCGGGAAGATATTACTTAATTGCGAAATAGAAATAGATCATATTATCTTTTATTCAAAGAGAGGAACTTCAGATGAATCTATAGTTTAGCAAAATTAGTCAATGCCTATAAGAGCCAGGATACCTTTGCAGCGCTTGTGGAAGGCGGAACAACTGGAGCATTTGGCTATGGGGATTACAATTCAATATAGTGCTTAGTATTTTTCTCTATTTCCGTGCTGTACAATCCATAGCAATGTTTTTCGGTTATGATATTAAGAATGATAGTGCTGAATTAGTAATTGCAAGTGAAGTGTTTACAAATGCTTTAAGCCCGGCACAAAACGATGAGTAGTATTTTATAGATTTGAAATAAGGCATATGTGCAGAATTGAATAAGAAATCTATTTACATGGGCCTAGATATCGTAAAGCAGTAAGTAGTTGCAGTAACTGAATTATCGAATCGAGTGTTTGCAGCTATTTTGAAGCAATAATTTCCTGGAGAGCATTGGGAGTTGAACCAATTGGAAAATAAGAAAAGGATTTGGGAATGTGAAATATTAAAATGAAGTTCTGTCAAGACCCAATCATGCTTTGATTATATGATAAATCTTGCTAATGTTTGTTAAGTTTTTTGTATATGTAGAGGGTATTGATGGTAGTAATTATTTAGATATGATGTTAATAGAAAAAGAAAATGTTGGTTATAAAATCGTACCTTCGTATAACATTGACAGGATACGCGAGAATTGTATAAATAACATTGATAAGAATTTATAACACACTTTATAAAAAGTTTTTTGATATGGGGATTATGAAATAGAATACAGCAAAGAAAAACTAATTAAGTCAACACAGATAATAAGGGATAAAATTTAGTGGGTCTGCGCTTTAAAATTTGAATTTATTGGGGAGAAGAGATGTTAATAATTGATGTAGAACACGACACTGATTCATCTAAGGATACTTGGGAAAAATTGTTCCAAGTAATTTATAAAGAAAAATTTGGAGAATATTTGGATCTTATCGATATTCAAGATAAGGAAACTTCAAAACCTAAACGTTAGTATGCTAAAATTAATAAAAGTCAATGTCCTGAATTGAGGAATGAATATCCTAAATTTAAAATGGCAGGGGACTGCGACTTTAATTTTAACGCGAAAAAAATTGAACTATACAGAAAATTACTGAGTGATAAAGAAAATGATCTTTTAACAGAATGCGCAAATATGCATCATTGCTTATATAACTTTTCATTTATGCCTATTACGGGAAATATGCAAGGTGTCAAGGGAAATGATAAATATGATAGATTTGATAAGTTTGTATATTTATTATCAATTTTTTATGACCAGGCCTCTTATGAGGATAAAGAGAAATGTAAAATAATTGATGAGATATTTATGTAGGTTTAGTACTGTTTTTGAGTATTGTAGAGAAATATATTTTATAGATGAGTCTTTTACTACGAAGTTAATAAAAAATGGTGAAAAAGATATTCGAGATGAAGAAGCCACTATTCAATATATGAATCTTGCCAAAGAATATTGGGGAATAAGAAGTTCTTATTTTAGAGAGAATTTTAATATTTGTTTTTAAAAAGATATAATAGAATTGTTAATTAATTGTCTATTATATTTTTATGTATAATTGTTATAAGCAGAATGTTCTCTTCATTAATATTAATGGAGAGGGTTGATCATGCTAAAGATAAAAGCTTTAGAGGGGGAGAAAAGGTGATGAAGAATGAAAGATCTCATTTCATATATTAAAGGCTATTCAACCAGAGATTTTATTTATTTTTTTGCAGAAGAGTCTATCTCCATATTTAATAATCAAGTGGAGACACCAGTAAAAGGTTTAAACTGCACCAAGACATACCCATTAAATGCCATTTTACATGGTTTTATGCGTAAGAAAGTAGATGTCATGTTATCAGCTTGGGATGTTCAAAGTTTAGCATATTTATCTATTTTATATGCTAATGACTATAGAAAGAAAACAATTCAAAAAGATGAAGTAGGCACGATTGTCAATATGTATAGGGGGTACGAGAATGAGCATTCTGGAAGTGGGCATTTTAAAAAAGCAGAAATAACTGACATTTTTAAATTTATTATGGGTATGACATATGAGCAATTTAAATATCAGAATCTGGCATGGACTTATCAGAGTTTTAATAGAAATTATCATATGCTGATTGGTTCTGAAAATATCAATAGAAAACAGATTGTAGATATTAATAAAATAACAAAAGAGTTGTTTGGGCTTAATGTAGATGAATTTTTAACAGCAGAATTAATAATTTTATGGCTGTGTAGCAAACATCCTGACCCATTAAGCGCTCCAGAGCAGACATATCGAAAAAAACATTCAAGCATTCTTACAAGAGAAAATTTACAAAAAGTTATTGGATATTATTCTGTTCCATATAGTGAGGTTAGGGAATCACAATTAAAGAAGCAAATATTTTACCGTAAGCCATTTGTTATTACCAAAAAGACAGGAGAAACGATTGCAATAAGTTTTTATTTGGTTCAGATGTTGCTGGCAGACGGATTATATTGGTTGGTCAGAGACTATTATCAGGAAAATAATTGGGGATTAAAGTTTATAAATGCCTTTGGAGAAATGTTTGAAGATTATTTTGAAGAAATAGCAAATCTATATTTGTCCAGGGAAATGTGGAATAAGATTCCGGAACAAAAGAAAAAAAGTGCAGATTATTTTATTGAGGTGAATGATGCGTATTTTTTGTTTGAATTAAAATCTGGTTTGCTGGGAATTGGAGCAAAACAGCAAGTGCCAGATGTACAGCGGATAGATAAGTTTTATAATAGAAACATACGAGAAGCATATGAACAACTTAAAGCATCTGAACAGGCATATGAGGGCCAAAAGCCAGTGATTAAGGTGTTTTTATTATATGAAAATATGACAAATACTCAAATAATTATGTCATCCATACCGGAAATATTTGTAGAGGATAGAAGATGCTATATCATGTCAATTGATGATTTGGAAATGATGTTAGCTACATATAAAAATGATAGGAACAAGTTTGATAGAATAGTAAGAGCATTAGCAGATAACATAAATAGTAATATTCATTATAAAAGTGTATTAAAAGTGCT
The DNA here is from genome assembly GCF_900105615.1 of Lacrimispora sphenoides JCM 1415. NCBI lineage: Bacteria > Bacillati > Bacillota > Clostridia > Lachnospirales > Lachnospiraceae > Lacrimispora > Lacrimispora sphenoides. Next base: position 1,267,330 of record NZ_LT630003.1, read on the forward strand.
AAATGATTATGAAGCCATTGGTAATATGCATTTTATTGATGAAAGAGATTATTATAAAAAAATAATGGAGAGGTTGGAGGGAGAACTTAAATAATAAATGTGGATAGGATGCGATAGTTGATACAAATGAAAACTGAAAAAACGGAGAAATATAACTGTATAATTGTATGTAAAATGGGGGTCAGGTAGTTGGAGAGTCTATGGTAGAATGGTTACGCCTGTAATTAAAAAAAAGAAATTATCATCACTGAATACCAATTTGGCGATAGCATTAATACAGGAGAACAAATACGATGAATATGAGTGTACAAGACCGGATGATTCTATGCAGAAAATGGATAAATAGGTGTTTTAGATCAAAATTTGAAATAAATATTATAGTTTGTGAATTTCAAGTATTTCTGCAATAGACAGGAGCATATAAGATGAAGATTTCAAAAAAATTAACAGTTGTTGATTTGTTAACTGGTATAGGAGGCAGAGCTTTAGGGTTTCAAGAGGCGGACTATGATGTGGTTTGTGCTGTTGATGCAGATCCTATATGTAGAGAAATATATAGTCAAACAATTAGAAATAGCAGGTTCATTCTATCTGACATAAGCAAGATATCAGCAAAGGATTTACCAAACACGGATTTAATTATTGCAAAATTAGTTATGAATACATTTAAAGATGCTGGTAAATTAAGAGAGGAGGAAGAACAGAACAAGAATGATTATATATTTGATATTATATTAGAAAAAATTCCTATGGCTTTTGTTTTAGAAATTCCGAGTATAATGATTACAAACAAAAAATCATCTGAATTTAGGAATATGTTAGGAGCGAAAGTATTTCGTAAATATTCAATTTCATACCAAATAATAAATGAAGCCGATTTCTCGGGTTTTCCGGTGATCGGCAAACAATCATATATGGTAGGAATCAGGAATGATCTGTATGATGAGGAGTTTTACTTCCCTTATGGAAATAAGGATAAAAATATAATATATCAAGAGCAGTCGGTAACAGCTGATAGTTGGTATAGAAAAATAACATTTAACCCCAATATAGAATTGGATAAAGATAAATATTATATACGACAGGGTAGAGAATTTTATGAATCAGGCACAGTACATATGGGGTTTTTCAGAGAAATGTATTTAATGGATTCTATTGGATTAAGAAGATTTACACATAATGAATGCGCTCATATAAAAGGGTTAAAAAAGTACAATTATAATAAGTGTACTAATAAACAAGATATGTATAGGAGAATAGCATATGCTTCTAATGTTTTTGTATGCTATGAAATAGCATTGGCTTTGAAAAAATATCTGCAAAATGGTTTATCTGTACATAGCAAAGTTAATGATATGAGAAATCAAAAAAAAGAAAAGACTAAGGAATCAAAGCTTCCCAATAATTTATCCGATGATATTATTTATCCGAAACATAAGATTTTAAGTATGCATGTTGATAGTTTAAAAGGATTAAAGAATTTAGATATTTCTTTAGATAAAAACTTGACAGCAATTATGGGGGTTAATGGCGCGGGAAAATCTACGATTTTGCATGCTTTAGCTTGTGTTTATGGACCATATAAATTAGGAGAAAACCATAAATTTTCTTTTTTCTTTACTCCTAATCCTGATTCAAGTTGGAAAAATAGTAAATTTTCAATTACGTACTGGGATGAAAATTTGCAAAAAGAAATAACAAGAGAATATAGAAAAAATACTGATAGGTGGGCACCACGGTATTCTGATAGGCCGAAAAGAGACGCATATTATATTGGCATTGAAACATGTATACCAGAGATAGAGAAGGAGCAACAAACTTCATATATTGATTATAATACGATTCTTGCGAACGATAAAGTTTCGTGTAAGATAATTGAGTCAGCAGCTTATATTCTGAATAAAAATTATGATAATCTTAATTATCATAAAACGAAGAAAAAAGAATTAATCGGTGTACATACAAAAGATAATATGCGATATTCATCTTTAAGTATGGGGGCAGGAGAACAAAGAGTATTAAAGATTTTAAAAACAGTATATGCAGCAAATGCATATTCGGTGATTTTAATTGATGAAATTGACCTCTTATTACATGTATTAGCTTTGAAAAGATTGATAAAAAAATTATCGGATATCGCAATAAAGAAGAATCTGCAAATTATTTTTACAACACATTCAATGGAGGTGAGAAAATTTCAAGATATAGTAGATATTCGGTATCTAGATCCATTGGAAGAAAAAACAATGGTGTATGACAAAATCAATCAGGATATAGTATATGAGCTGAGTGAGGATGTCAACAAAATAATAAGAATATATGTTGAGGATATACTGGCTGAAACAATAGTAAATGTTGTCGCGGGGACTTTAGGAATATCAAGAGCTGTAAAGGTTGTAAAGATAGGGTCGGCTAGTAATGCATTTGTTTTAGCTGCAAGTTTAATATTGCAGAAAGAAAATATAAGAGATATTTTGATTTTGTTAGATGGTGATGTCTATAGAAGTCAAGGTGAAAAATTAGATGCAGTAAAAAGAGTACTTTCTGGTACAGAAAAAGATCATGAGGATAAGGTGAATATGGCAGCTGCGTTAATACGTCAACTCATACTTCCTGAAAAGACAGAACCAGAGAAACACATTTTTGATATGCTTATTGAGATGCAGGACAATGATGAGATTGTAAAAGTAGCTAGAAAACAGAAAGCCGTATCAAATAGCCATCAATGGCTAGATAACTTGGTAGTTAGAATAGGTAAAAGTGAAGAGCTAATTCTAGATAAAATTATAAATCTGGTGGCTGAGCATGAACGATGGGAGGAGTATGTAAACGAAATTCGTGAATGGCTAATTAATAAAAAAGAGATTTTGCATCTATAGTTTATTTATCTAGGCAGGTTTGCGATATTACTAACTGATACTTAAACGGTTAAATCGCTAGTTGTAAGCGGGTAAAAAATTAAGAAGAAGTTTAATTAGTAAAGTTATGTAGAGGAATAAGGGTCGGTTCAAATAGAAGTGGCTATTAGAAAATTTTGCAGCAATTCAATATGAAAATATTGCTTGAGCAGTAAATTTTACAAGCCAAGGTCCGACTACGCCCTTCCGTCATCCGAATCACCCCCTCAAGTAACGTTGAGTGCGTGGTTCTGATGCGGCGTTGTGGTTTGGAGAGGGAATAATAAGATTATACCACAAGATCTTGTGGTTAATAAGCTAAAAATGAGCGAAAATCGGGCTGAAAAAGTGCATATTTCAACCCGGTTTTTTCATTGTTTTTACTGATGCTAAGTGAAGATGCAAGGGAATGGCCTTCGTAACCACAGTTATAGGTAGTGTCAAATATTTTTCGCAAATTCTTTTTTTGCCGTTAGGTAGCCGTTAGGTAGCCGGTAGTTAACCGGCTATGATATCAGACTTTTTCTGGATATCCATTTCTCGGAGATGGTTCATATTCATATAGCGTTTGATTCCCCACTGGGTTCCCGCTACGTGACGGAGCCTGGCACATACTAGCATTAAGGCACTCTGACCATCGGGAAAAGCCCCGATCGCTCTTGTCCTTCGTTTGATCTCACGATTGAGACGTTCGATCGTGTTATTAGTTCTGATTCTTGTCCAGTGCTGAAATGGGAAATCCATATAAGACAGGGTTTCTTCAATACCATCTTCAACTTTTTTGGCAGCTGATGTTAGCTTCATTTCACGTAGTTTTTCTGCTACCTGTGCAGCTTTTTCGCGAGCAGATGATTTACATTCCTGGGAATGAATGGCTTTTAGCATCATAGATACTTCCTTCATTTTGTTCCGGGGTGTTACGGAAAAAATATTACGGTAGAAGTGAACGGTACACCGTTGATACATAGCTTCTGGAAATACTTCTGGAATGGATTCCAGCATTCCAAGGCACTTGTCGCCGACAATGAGGCGGACTCCTGAAAGCCCACGTTCTTTTAGCCATATAAAGAATGTCTTCCAGCTTTCTCGATCTTCTTTCATTCCTTCAGCAGCACCTATGATTTCGCGACAACCATCTTCATTGACGCCGATGGCGACCAGGATTGAGACGTTCTGGATCTCACCTCCCCAACTTCGCTTTAGGTAGACACCATCAACATAGACATATGGATAAGAACTGGTAAGTTTGCGGCTTCGCCATGTTTCAATGTGCTCATAAGCTTTCTTATTTAGGTTACTTATTGTTCCAGGAGAAACTTTGGTTCCCCATAATGCCTCGGTGATGTCCTCAACACGGCGAACAGAAACACCCGCAAGATACATTTCAATGAGTGCTTCTTCTACAGAGCATTCTCTGCGACGATAGCGTTCGATGATGGCGGTTTCAAACTGAACCCCCTTTAGCTTGGGCATCTTTAGGTTGACCTCGCCAGATGTGGTCTGAAAGTTTCGGTTGTAATGGCCAGAACGATACCCTTTGCGATCACCCGAGCGCTCATATTTTTCAGCATTGACGAGTTCATCTGCTTCATGATCGAGCAAAGCATTGAGGGTTTCCTCAACGCTGTTGCGTACTAAATCTTTCAATTCATTATGGATAAGTTCCTGATTTAATTGTATAATGTTATCAGACATGTTCTATAGCCTCCTTTGATGGGTTTTGTGTGGTAACTTAATTCTACCAAACGGCTATAGACCATGTCTATTTATTATGAAATTGAATTTGCGAAATTAATTATACCTTATCCAGTTATAGAATCAGGCAGGCTATACATTTAAATCAATGGAGAGTAGTCTTGGGGCGGGATACTTGGTAAATCAAGGGTAAAAAGGTACATTTTCAGTCTGGTTAGAGTGGTTTGGAGGGAGCTGGAATAGGATGTTTAACCCGATAAAGGAATCCTCCTTCATAGTGACTTGAGGATTCAGTATACCAGTCAAAAATTCAAAGCCTGTCTGGAGGCCAAACATATGATTCACTCTTTAAGCCGGAAAGGAAATCCGTATGATAATACCAGCAAGAATCCTTCTATATATTAGGGAATTTTTGCTGCACGGAACTGAATGCTGTGATATCAGTAATAAAAGCTATGAGGATAGGATTGATGAGGTACAAAAAGTGGCTATAGGCCATGTAGAGAGCGGATTTTTCGATAGCAGAGATAAAGAAGCTGTGGTAAGTCAGATTTTTAATTATGTTGATGCAGTTGAATCAGTGTATATGGAAATTGGAATGAAGTGTGGAGCAGCGCTTGCTGTTCAGCTTTTAGGTGGAAATAAGGTGCAATAATGGTTATCCTATTTTGAAGAAGTCAGGTATCGGATCACCATATACGCCTTATTAAAGCAGTGGGAGTGGGGAGCAGGAGATTATTCTGCTTCCCTTTTTGTGTTAGAATGCGATGATGTATATTATGAAAATTCAGAAATTTGTAGTAAAGGATCTTTAGGAAAAAAATGTTTGAGTTTGATTGTTCAAATAGAAACAGAAATTTTATTAACTATTCTTTAATAGTGACACAGCGTGCTCTTATAGTTGATTTCTGTTAAGAAAATGTATATAATTTAAATGCAGGAAAATTTTGGTAAATAATTAGTTATACATTATTAGTGAAAGTAATCGTGCTTGCATTACTTTTATAATACAAATAATAATAAAGACGGGGGATAAGAGAGTGAAGATTGAAGAATTAAAGGACATTATGCTAGAGATTGCTGAAATAATTCAAAACTACCCAGAGCAATTACAGGAAAAGGTTTTTGATATTATAACTGAGAACATATTTGGTAAGTCTGAAATAATTGAAAGTATTTCTGAATCAACTGAATTAGAAAAAGAAAGCAATACAGAGAAAACGGTTATTGCAATCGAGAATGACACTAAAAATAACGATAAAAAGAGTAAAAAGCGCAATGGGGTAAAGGAAACCTATCAAATTAGTAAAGATTTAAATCTAGCACCAAAGGATGCCAAATCATTAAAAGATTTCGTGAATGAAAAAAATCCAAAATCAAATATCGAGTTTAATACTGTTGCTATATACTACCTAGATAAACTTTTGAATAAAAAGGAAATAAATATTGATGATGTATATTCTTGCTATAAGAATGTTGGTAGAAAAGTACCGAATGCATTGAAGCAAAGTTTAACTGATACGAGTTCTTCAAAATATGGTTACATAGCTGTTTTAAATAGTTATTTTAGTATTCCGATTGTAGGAGAAAATTTTGTAGAGCACGAATTGCCAAAAAACAAAGGAGAAAATTAATAAGACATGGAGTTAAATGAATTTTATGAAAAAATACCTGATAATGATAATTTGCCTACAAGTGGATTGATACCATATTTTATGTATTACTTATTATTGAATAAGGATGTTGTATCGGCAAGTGAGATAAAAAACTGTTATAATAATTTGAGAATTAAAGCTTATAGTAATATTTCAAGTTGGCTAGTGAAAAATTCAAAAGGAAAGAGTCCTATGCTAATAAAATACCAAAATGGTTATTCTTTATCCAGAGGTTGCTTAACTAGGATATCTGCTGAATTGAAAGAGTTTAAAAAGGAAGATACTAAACCAACTTTAGTAGTTAATGTTAGTCATGAATCGAAGGAGATAACAGAAATGGTAGTAAATAAAGTGTTTATTGTCCACGGACATGATGATTTAGCAAAAGAACAAGTAGCCCGTACAATAGAGAAGGCTGGATTTGAAGCCATTATATTACATGAAAAAGCTAGTGGTGGCAGGACTATTATAGAGAAAATAGAGAGGTATTCAGATGTTTCCTTTGCAGTAGTTTTATATACGCCATGTGATTTGGGGCGCGGTAAAGAATGCGCAGAGGATAGGTTTCGTGCTAGACAAAATGTTGTTTTTGAGCATGGTTATTTGATTAGTAGATTGGGCAGAGAGCATGTATGTGCGCTTGTGAAAGAAGACGTTGAGCCCCCCGGAGATGTGTCTGGAGTTGTATATATCAGAATGGATGATGCAGGTGCATGGAAAATGGGACTGGCAAAGGAAATGGAATTAGCGGGGTTAAGTGTTAATTACAGTGACTTTGCTTAAATATTAAGAACAGTGTTTTAAAATAATCTAAACTGTCCCATCTATATAAAGTGTTAAACTAATGATATATTTAAAGTATCAATTTTGTAGTGGCAACAAAAAATCAGTAAGTCAAAATAATATATGCAATGCATTGAAACTAAACAAATGTAATTAGTAACACGAATGGATAGGCCGAAGTCACATGATAGATCGACAGATTGAACGTGAACGGAAGAGGCGTAACTTTATTCAATCTGATTCGGTAAATTATTATATGCTCTGTGGTCACTAAACCTGTAAAAAGATTGCCATGAGAAGTAAAATGATGTTATTTGGCAAGTATGGCTCCTCCAAGGAGTAACCATTCCCTTCTGGCATCCGAATCACAGCTTCAAGTAATGTGGAAACAGTTGTACTTCTTTCGCACAAAAAGCAAACACTCATATCAACGTAAATGTAGAGTTTGGCGAAGACGATGGAAAAATCCCTGTTGGAAAAATAGCTGAAAAGGCAGAAGAAGAACTGATTCAAGTGGTGGGCATAAGGACAACAAAAATAAGAGCGGGCTTGGAAGTTACCATTATCATTGTGGTGGATACCCACCTCATTTACACAGTGGCGGAGTTTGACCTTATAAGACTAAAGTATCAACAACTGCATCAACAACTGCTGTAGAGACGGTATCTAAAGACACAGAAACAGTAAAGGCGGTACAGGAAGCACTGAATGAAAGAGGATATGACTGTGGAACGCCAGACGGAATTATGGGGAAGAAGACTAAAAGTGCATTGATGAAATTTCAGGAAGACAATGGTTTGACTGTAGATGGAATCATTGGTGAGCAAGTGACAAAAGCACTGGAAATCAACCTGCAGTAATAGCATAATGATATATTTAGTACCGATTATATATCGTTGGAACAGGGCTATTTACCTATTCCATTTAAAATTGTATCTGTTTTTGCTGTTGGAAGATGTCATCGATTCTAAAATTAGTAAATTTACAATTTCCGCGTTGTTAATCAAAAAAAAGAGTCAAAGGCTAGTCTTATTGATTCATAAAATGGAAATGCTTATGCTGTTGAGAATGGTGTGGAGAAACAGCCGATAGTAGAAAACAAGGGACAGGGATAATAACCTGTGCCTTGTTTTCTATTGTGTGTTTTGCTTTGAACACACAGTGTGGAGGATATCAACGGTAAGAACATTTGTTTGCTTTATCCATAATAATATGGTATATTATCTCTATAGGTCGCAATAAAATAATTGTGATGAAGATGATGATGAATTAAGTTTGTTTACAGCTGTCAAAGATTGAAAGGAATAGACTTTTAAGAGAAGTTTATCAAAAAAGGAGGTAGCGGGTATTTCTCGTAATTAAAATGCGTATGAACAAATTTGATAAGAAATATAAATCTGTTAAAATACCGGGCCAAATATCTTTTTTTGAAGAAAAGGAAAATCAATTAAAACAGTTTCTGCAAAATGTCACGCCTGTTTCCTATGAAGGCGAGGTTTTTGCTGAGATTGAAATTGACGGAAGAACAAACAACAATCAGGCATTTTCTACACCTCAGCCACAAGTAGTAAATCCTATCGTTGATGAGAATCGTAAGATATTTAATGAAATGAGACAAATAGCAAGAGATACCCAGCTTCCTTCTAATTTCAATTCTCATTTTTATAACAAACAAACACGGATTAGTAATTCAAAAGTATTCTATAAACAAGCTGTTTTCATGAAGGATTACGAGGATGATTACAATGGCTATGTAGAGTTTTCAAACTATTTTCCTTATTACCAGCAAATGAGTTATGCGCAGCTCAGAACATATTTTACATGGCGGACTGATGTAAGAAAAGGTAATGTCACAAATGTTTCATTATCATATGCCTTTGTTTATATTTACGAGCTGATTCATAATATCGGAGTGGCTGACTCGCAGGAGGGACTTGATAAGCTAATGTTTTTCTGGAGAGCTTTCAAGCGTTTTGACTCTTCGATTGATAAATATATGATTAAGTGGATAAAGGACTACCATATTTATTATGATCTCCCGAAGCCATTTAAGGAATTTGTCTGTGAAAACAATCTACAAGCACATTATGCAAAAGTATTCATGTACGAAACAGACATGAACGATAACTTTGATCTATTTTGCAATGTTTCAAAGTATGATATCAGAAAATCTGTTTTTTTTACCGATGATACAAAAGGGCAGCTCAGTGATTGTTTTTGTACGGTAATCCATAAACTTAGAGTTGTTTTTAATAGAGCTGGTATTATTTTTGACGATTTGATTTTTTATCCGACGAATAAGATGTCTGTGTGGACGCCTTTCCAGGATGCATTGTTTTATTCAGCAATTAAGAGACCGGATAAGAAAGTTGTGTTTTCCGATAAAGAAATATATATATGTTCTAAAAACAATTGGTCTTTTAGTTCCACATTATTTATGAATAGCGGTCGGCAACTCATTGGCTATATTATGAAACAAACAGAATCCGAGTTACGAAAAGTTACAAAATTCAAACACAAGCTGTCTGCTGATATTCATTTAGTTGACAGTGAGCTTATAAAAAAGCTTGAATCTGTGGGCCTTTCCCTTAATGATATAATTCACGAAGCAGTAAATGAGTATTACTAAGAAGCAACAAAAATTGTTGTATCCGTGGATGAAACTTCTCTTCATAAAATAAGACTTGAAGCTGATGACACTCAGGAAAAACTAATCGTGCCAGATACCGAGCCCATGATGTATTTTGAATCAAGCACAGTAGAGGCTAGTCCTGTTATATCTCAGACTGTTTTTGCCGATGCCTCTGTAGCAATGCAAGACAATTGGACAAGTCTTTTTCATATACTCGGGGAAATAGAAGTGGATGCGCTTAAATTTATACTTCAAGGGGATACAAATCTGAAACATTTTGCAGATGCCAACGGAGTTATGTTGGAAGTGTTGGCTGACAGTATAAATGAAAAGGCAATTGATACTATTGGTGATAACATTCTTGAACTTGACGATAGTTTGACTATATATGAAGAATATATAAATAAAATTAAGGAAATGGTGTAATATAATGGAAAATAAATTGCCGTTAAGGATAGCCAATATACTAATAAATGCATTAAAGGGAGGTGTCGTTCCCCGCATAGGACTTGAATACATCACCGTAGGGCGAACACAGGAAATCGCAGCGATTTTACATGATATTGAAATGATTGAGGATGGAAGTGCTTCTTTTCGATTTATTGTAGGTAAGTATGGCAGCGGTAAGAGCTTTTTGCTTCAAACCATACGCAATTATGCTACAGCAAAAGGCTTTGCTGTGGTTGATGCTGACCTTTCTCCTGAACGACGGTTTGCGGGAACTAAAGGGCAGGGACTTGCAACATACAAAGAACTGATCCAAAACCTTTCAACGAAATCAAAGCCGGATGGTGGTGCACTGCCGTTGATTTTGGAAAAATGGATCTCAGGCATACAGTCGTCTATAAGAGCACAGTCCGATGCTGAAGGCGAAGCGTTCAATCGATTAGTTGAAAAACAAATATATGCCGTAGCTGGTTCTCTTGAGGGCATGGTCAACGGTTTTGAGTTCGCCAAGGCAGTTGCTGCTTACTGGAGAGCATACCAAGAAGATGATGCCGCAATGAAATCAAATGTACTGAAGTGGTTTCGCGGTGAATATGCATCCCGCAAAGAAGCAAAGGCAGATTTGGATATTAATTTCATTGTTACGGATGAAACATGGTATGATTTTTTGAAATTATTTGCTATTTTTTTAGTAAACGCCGGATATAAAGGGCTATTGGTTTTCATTGATGAACTTGTCAATATCTATAAGATTCCAAACTCCATCACAAGACAAAATAATTATGAAAAAATTCTGACTATGTATAATGACGTGTTACAGGGCAAAGCAAAGCATATTGGATTTTTAATCGGCGGTACACCTCAGTGCATTGAAGATAAATACAAAGGTATGTTCAGTTATGAAGCTCTTCGGTCTCGCCTTGCAGAAGGACATTTTGCCACTGACGAGATGAAGGACTTAACTGCTCCCATTATTAGGCTGCAAATGCTTACGCAAGAAGAGGTGTATGTACTCGTTGAAAAACTGCGGGACATTCATGCACAGCTATACGACTATACACCTACGATGAGTCACGAGGATTTACTGTACTTTCTGACCGTGGAATATAATCGTGTTGGTGCAGGCACACATATCACTCCGAGAGAAATCATCCGTGATTTCATCGAACTTGTCAATATTCTGCACCAGAACCCAAATAGAAGTGTGTCTGATATTTTAGGCAGCAACAGCTTTGAAATGGCCAAGGGTGGTCTGTCCGATGAAACGATACAAAGTGATTTTTTAGATTTCGAGGTGTAAACTAAGATGGATGTATTTAACAGACTTGCTCCTTTCATACAGGATTTCATATATCAGAACAAATGGGAGGAATTACGTGGAATTCAGGTTGCCTCTTGCGAGGTCATTTTGGGCAGCGATGACAACTTACTGCTTTCCTCTGGCACAGCCTCTGGAAAAACTGAAGCGGCTTTTTTACCTGTGCTTACGGAGCTGTATGAGAAACCTTCCCGTTCGGTAGGCGTAATGTATATTTCACCGCTGAAAGCTCTTATTAACGACCAGTTCAAGCGCCTTGAGCAGTTACTTGCTGATTCACATATTCCTGTTTGTAAATGGCACGGTGACGCATCACAAACAAAGAAAAATGAGTTAATCAAGCATCCAGAAGGGATTATCCAAATTACCCCGGAATCACTTGAAAGCCTTCTAACCAATAAGCGTGGCGCTTGCCTCCAAATGTTCTCTGATTTGCGATTTGTCATTATTGATGAAGTACATCAGTTTATGCGCGATGCACGCGGTGTTCAGCTGTTGTGCATCTTAGAACGTCTTCAAAAGCTGACTGGTGTAAATCCAAGGCGTATCGGCCTTTCTGCAACGCTCGGTGATGTGTCTTTGGCGCAGAACTGGCTCAATACAGGAACTGGACGCATCTGCGCTGCTCCCATAGCGGAAGATGGAAAGAAGCGTATCAAACTTCATGTGGAACGTTTTGTTAACCTGCACGATGAGCGTGATATCGCTGACAACGACTCTAGCGATAACAAGGTTGTAACGGGCGGGAATATGGGTGATCGCGAGCATTTCGAATATTTATTTAAGATGACGCTTGATAAAAAGACTATCATCTTTACAAACAGCCGGGAAGAAACCGAACTTGTTATGGCAAATCTTCGTGAAATTGCATTACAAAAAAAAGCGCCCGATGTTTACCGGGTTCATCACGGAAATGTTTCTGCGTTGCTTCGCGAAAACACAGAGGATGAGATGAAATCAAGTGATGATAAAATTGTCACCGGTGCAACCGTTACATTGGAGTTAGGTATTGACATTGGTTCGCTCGACCAGGCGGTACAGGTCGGCGCTCCGCTTAGCGTTTCCAGCTTTGCACAGCGGCTTGGCAGATGTGGACGCCGGGGTCAGGTTCCACAACTGCTATTCACCTTTGTTGAAGATATCCGAATTAATCCAGCTGATACACTGGGGCCTATCAATTGGGAGTTTATCCGAACGATTGCTATTATTGAGTTGTATATAAAGGACCATTGGATAGAACCAATTTATCCGCATCATCATGCGTATAACCTTCTGTATCATCAAACGATGAGCCACTTAAAAAGCAGTGGTGAACTTTCCCCTGCAGCTCTTGCACAGGCTATCCTTACTTTGGGTTGCTTTCGCCACATTCCCCAGGAGGATTATAAACAGTTATTGACTCATCTTATCAATATTGAGCAATTACAGCGAACAGAACATGGGGGCCTGATGATCGGCAGAGAAGGAGAAAAGATTGTAAATAGTCATCATTTTCTCACGGTTTTCCTTGCACCGGAATATCTGCTTGTTAAAGATGAAAACCGCACAATCGGTACTGTTGATAAGATTTACCCAGTTGGCACTCGTTTTGCGTTGGCGGGCATGACATGGGAAACGGTTGATGTCAATACAAAATCAAAGGTTATTTTTGTTAAAAAAGTACCAGGTATTTCAGTCGTTGACTGGGACGTGGATTTCGATGTGGAGCTGCATACTGTTTTAGTAAAAAAGGTCCGCAGCATTCTTCAAGGTGATTTGTCGTATCCGTACTTGAGTGAAAGGTGCCGTGAACGATTAACGGAAATACAATACATTGCTCGAAATAGCGGTATTTTAGAAAATCTGGTTACCCCTCTTTCCGATATAAAATACGCGGTGTTCCCTTGGGTGGGGACACGACAGCTATTAACTCTTCATTATGCATTGTTGAAAAGGAACATAAGAAGTAAACATCCTTGGATTACTTGTGTCTATTTAGAGGTGAATTTTACTGGGACAAAAGAAGAATTGGAATATATTATTTCCGATATTATAAAATCTGATTTAGATTTATATGAGCTTCCTTTACCTGAGAAAGTGCAGATTAACGGTAAATATAACGAGTTTATTCCTTTTAACTTACTACGCAAACAATTTATAGAGGACTATTTGGATTTTGAAGGGTTAAAAGAGGCAAATCCCTGGTATAGTTAATAGAATATGAACGGTGCGAGAAGCCGAAGGAATCATAGAATTCTGATAATGATGCTGGAAGGTATGGTCTTATGTCCGCTGCGTGATTTATTAAACCAAGTTTTTCTGCTGTAATAATATCCCGGCAACATGGTGTAATTGCGCAGCGGTATCAATGTATGAATGATTTTCGTGAAGTATTATCTGCAGCCATACTGGGAGTGTTATAAAGTAACGTCTGGTGCTGGTGCTCTTAAAAAGTAATTTAGATAAATTGTTTTCCATCATATCACCTCAAAAATAAGGTGCGTGGAATGGAAAATAATAATACAGGAAGTATCTGGATGTCGATATAGATTTGCCAGGAATGCATTACAGGTGATGGAAATATGATGCTAAGAATAACAAGGGAGGTTTAAACCTCCCTTGCGTCACCGGATGATGCCTAATTGGATGTAATTCTAGGTTTAGGGCCTTCACCCGGAGGAGTATAAAATGGATCAATATAATCGCTATTTGATGCGGTTTTCGAACGATGATCGGTATGGGTAACATTTTTATTACTGACATTATTATCTGTAGCACTACCTTGTTTGTTGGAAGATATATCTTTGCTATTCAAGATTGATGCTCCTTTCGTTTTTTAGTAGTGTCTGTAGAACAAAAAATAATATACAAAATGATAAGAACTCTAAAAGAGGTAGAATGTAACTGTTTTGGCTAACTCAACCGCTGGTTCGTTCAACATTTTATTGAGATTTGGTAATCTAAAGGCAAGAAAGGAGGATTTCCCTATGGATCAGATTAAAATCGGAAAATTTATTGCTTCTTGCCGAAAGGAGAAAAATCTGACACAGGCTCAACTTGCCGAGAAATTAGGAATTACAGACAGAGCGGTATCAAAATGGGAGACAGCGAAAAGTATGCCAGATACCGGATTAATGCCAGAACTATGTGAGCTTCTTGGAATAAGTGTTAACGAGCTAATCAGTGGGGAAAAGTTAAATCTTATGGAAGATTACAGAAAAAATGCAGAATCAAATTTGCTGGCACTCAAAGAAATGGAGGAGAGCAAAAATAGAGAGCTTTTAAAGCTGGAATGGGTTATTGGGTATATGGGAACAATACCATATTTGATTTTGATACTCACAGCAAGTTTCGGCAACGTATCGACTATCATTCGTGCTATTTTGATTGGATTGGCTATTGTCCTCTTTATACCGGCCATATATTTTTCCCTAAAACTGGAGCGTGATGCAGGATATTATGAATGCCAACATTGCCATGAGCGATATGTGCCTACTTTAAAACAGGTAGTGTTTGCACCACATAACGGAAGAAAACGCTATATGAAATGCCCAAAATGTGGGAAAAGGACTTATCAAATAAAAGTGCTGACGAAATAATAAAAAATTCAATTAATCATGAACTACTAGCTATCAATATAGTTAGTAGTTTTTTTATACATTAAACTGATAGTTAATAATTGGTCTTTTACAAATAATATAGCGAAAGCAGTATCTTTAATTATAAACTTTATTTTGTCTCTTTTGAAGTAAACCTTCTGGTCCAAAGGCCTATCTTTTACACCAGCTGCGAACCAGGTTCTTGTCTGTAAGCCCAAACCGTTTGCATTTTATATCCACCTTCGCCATTCAGATAAGCTTGTACTACTTTCAATTTTTCTTCAAATATGATTTTTGCCATAAAAATATCCCGAAAAGTAAGAGTTTCAGGTCTGACTTTTTGGGGTCTGTACAAGCTATTGCTTTTTGTTTTGTAAATTTCGGATCTCTGAAGGTGTCATTTGGAATTTCTGAGCAAATACTTTCCGGAATAATTTATAATTGGTAAATCCATGAAGTTCCGGGTTTTGTTTATTATGATTAAAAAAGAGCAGGTCCTTCTCTCAGTTATCCGGCAATATTTGGAAAAAACATGAATATTATTATGCTTTTTGCTAATATATCACAAGAAACAAAATGACAGCAATAGTATAATAGACTTATCAAAAAATATTTAGGAAGAATCAATATTGCGGCAAGTAGATCAATCGATCAATAAAAAATAACAGAATAGCAAAAAAACAAAGGCTTAAGAGGATTCGTCTGCTTAAGCCTTGTTTTTTTCTAGGCAAAAGAAGTACTGTGTATTATAATGAGAGTCAGAAATGGGGAAGGTTTATGTATCGTGTGATTCTTGTTGATGATGAATTTTTAGTCCGTGAGGCAGTAAAGGAAACCATGGACTGGGGCAGCAGGGGATTTGAACTAAGGGGGTGTTTTCAGCATGGGGAGGATGCCATGGATTACATCCGTGATAATCCGGTAGAGGTAGTTCTGACGGATATCTGTATGCCTTATATGGATGGCCTGGAATTAAGCCGCCTGATTTCCAGGGAATACCCGCATATCTGTGTGGTCATATTAAGCGGTTATGATAATTTTGAATATGCCAAACAGGCCTTAAAATATCGGGTAAGAGAGTATATTCTGAAGCCTTTTTCTCTTGAAGAGCTGGGACAGGCCCTTGACGGCATCCGCGAAAAGCTGGATCAGGAAAGCCGGGAAAGAAGAAGGTTGCTTAAGAATAGAGAGGTTTTAAAGTCAAAGCTTCTGATGCGCCTGATCTGCGGGAACAGTTCTGCTGCCGAACTGGAGGCAGAGCTTAAATCCTATGGCATTGCCCTTCGTGGATCTAAGTGTATGGTTGCTGTCGGGGATGCGGAAATCAGGGGAGAGGATAAGGAGTCAGCAGAACTTTTGTGCTTTGCTGTTTATAATATTGCAGCTGAGATCATTGGAAGATCAGGGATTGGGTATGTGATTCAGAAGCTGGATCACCAGCTGGTTTTTCTGCTGTTGGGGAACTTTCATGAACGATGGGGGGAAAAGGCAGAAAAACTGTTTCAAATGATCTCAGATAGCGTTAAAAATTGTATGGGTATCAGGCTTACCATTGGAATCGGAAGTCCTGTAAACAGTACGGCGCAGCTTTATCTGTCTTATGAGGAGGCAGAGGATATGCTGGAATACCGCTACAGCCAGGAGGCAGGAGCCATTCTGTACAGGGAAAGGGCTGAGAAAGCGGCTGTTTTCGAAGAATGGGAAAAACTGCAGGAGGATTTACTTAACGCGGTCAGGGAAGGAGAAAAAAAGAAAGCAGGAGTGGCTCTTTTCAGCCTCTGCCTGCGGATACAGGAATCCTTTTTAAAAAAGGACCGTGCCAAAAGCATCATCATTCATACGCTCTCTGAGGCCAGATCCATGCTGGAGGTAATGGGTATGGAAGGCTTTGAGGCGTATGAGCAGGTAAATAAATATATCTCGCAAATAGACGGAAAAAAGTCACTGGAGGAAGAACGGACGGCTTTGGAGGCAATTTTCGGAGGACTTGTAGATGCAGTGGCAGAGGTAAAGGATAGGAAGGGGAATGAGCGGGCGGTACTAGCCGTAGATTATATAAGGAGCCACTATGGCGAAAGCTCTTTAAACCTTCAGTCCATATGCAGCTACCTGGCTATGAGTCCCAGCCGTTTCAGCGCCATGTTCCGGGAATGTATCGGAAAAAGCTTCGTAGAGGTATTAAGTGATACCCGCATGGAAAAGGCCAGAGAACTCCTGGAAACTACCAGCTTAAAAACGTATCAGGTAGCCGAGAAGACCGGGTTCGGAGATCCCCATTATTTCAGTCTTGCCTTTAAGAAGGCAACCGGAAAGACGCCTACAGAATATGCAAAGGAAAAGAGGAGATAAATGAGGTTCCGTTTTCAATTTAAAAGCATCCGCTCCGGCATGCTGATCTGCTTCCTTCCCATCATCCTTTCCGCCCTGCTTCTGATCTACGGCTTTTCCTTCCGGTATACCGAAAAAAATGTCCTAAACAATTCCGTAAACGGCACCATGCAGCTGATTGAGCAGGCTAACCATAACATCGATTCCTATCTTGATTATATGGAGAATATATCCTATCTGATGTCAGGCGATAAGGATCTGCTGCGGTATTTGTTTTCGGAAAGGGATCCGATCCGCAGGGAAGAGCTAAGAAGCAGCGTACTGGAACGTTTTCGGCTGGTAAGGGAAACACGGGATGATATTTACAATATTGGCGCCATGGCCGGTCCGAACAATATCCTGATAAATGACGGAACCCAGACTTTAAATCCTTATGCGGATATTCTTCACGAAGCCTGGTACCGGGACGCTTTGGAGGCCGGTAAAGGGATGACGGTTCTTTCATCCTCCCGGGTGCAGAACATCATCACGGACGAATACCCCTGGGTAGTGACCTTGAGCAGTCCCTTAAGGTACCCGGGCAGCACGAAAAATCAGGGGGTTTTCTTTATTGATTTAAATTACAAGGCCATTGAGGAGCAGTGCGAACGAATCGATCTGGGGGCAAGAGGATATGTATTTATTCTGGACAAAAAGGGGAACATTCTCTACCACCCCAAGCAGCAGTTGATCTACAGCGGCTTAAAGGAAGAACAGATGAAAGAAGTGCTTGAGTGCAGGGAGGAATATTTCTTAAGCGGCAAGGGCATGCAGCAGAAACTCTATACCATAACTGCGTCCCAAAAAACAGGATGGACGGTAGTGGGAGTGGCCTATACTTCAGAACTTTTAAAGAACCGTTCCCAGACCCAGCTGATTTATACTCTGGTTACCCTTCTGCTGTGCCTGGTTCTGGCCGCAGCCGTGACAATTCTTTCCCGCAGAATAACAAAGCCCATGATTCTCCTGCAGGATTCCATGAAAAGGGTGGAAAAAGGAAAATTTGAACAGGTGGATCTAGCCCGAATTCCTGACCATGAAATCAGGACCTTAGGAAAAGCCTTTAACATGATGGCAGATGAGATTCAGAAGCTGATGGCGGAAAACATCCGGGAACAGGAGGAAAAACGCAGGAATGAAATGAAGGCCCTGCTGTCTCAGATTAATCCCCATTTTCTCTACAACACCCTGGATTCCATTGTGTGGATGGCCGAAGCCGGAAAGAACCGTGAAGTGGTCCATATGACCATGGCCTTAGCCAGGCTTTTAAGGCGGTCCATCAGCAGCGATCAGGAGCTTTTTACCATAAGGCAGGAAACCGATTATGTAAAAAACTATCTGGATATTCAGCAGATGCGCTATAAGGACAAGCTGGATTATGAAATGGTCATTGATGAAGCGATATTGGAGAAACCGGTGATTAGGCTGGTTTTGCAGCCTCTGGCTGAGAACGCCATCTACCACGGCATAAAATATAAGGACGGCAGGGGGCTTATCCGGATTGAGGCCTACCCGGAGGGAAGGGATATTATACTGAAGGTAACGGATAACGGAAAAGGGATGACTGAAGAACAGATGAAATCCATTTTTCAAAAGCACAAGGTCAACTATGAGAGAAATGGAGTGGGAGTGTATAATGTGCAGACCCGGCTGAAACTGTATTATGGCAGGGAATACGGTCTCTGCTATGAAAGCTGCCCCGGCGGGGGTACTGCGGCTATTGTCCGTATTCCGGACATGGAGGGAGGCGGTGAAGGTGAAAAAGAGCACGGCATTTAAGCTGGGAGCATACCTGCTTTTTCTGGGAGCAGTCTTTGGAATCTGCTATCAGCTTTATGAAACAACCGGAGAGAAGGCAGGGCCAAGGATTATTCTGATTCCCAAAAAGATTGACGAGAGCAACGAATTCTGGTCCTCCGTTATAGCGGGAGCCCAGGTTGCATCAAAAGAGTATAACGTAGAATTAAGCCTGATGGCTCCGGAAACGGAATCGGATGTAGAAGGGCAGAACCGGCTGATTTTGGAGGCGGCGGGCAGAAGGCCGGATGCGATTTTAGTCAGTCCCTGTTCCTATGAGGGAACTACCTCCAGCATCAGACAGGCAGTAAATCAGGGGGTCAAGGTTATTCTCATTGATTCCAATATCAATGAAAGTTTGTCGATTCCTCTTGTTGCCACGGACAATGTGGAAATTGGAAGAAGGCTGGGGGAGTATATGAAGGAACTTCTTCCGGAGAATCCCAAAATCGGTCTGGTAGGGCATGTAAAAGGCAGCTCTACTGCCATAGACCGGGAGAAGGGAATACGGGCCGGCCTGGGGAAAGAGGCTGAAGCCATTGAAGAAGTGGTATTCTGTGATTCTATCTATCAGGAGGCCTATGATGTAACCTTACAGCTTTTAAAAAGGCGTCCTGAAATCAATATTATCGCCGGATTCAATGAGTATTCATCCCTCGGTGCCGCCAGCGCAGTACGGGATCTGGGGCTTAAAGGTAAGGTGAAAACCTTTGGAATTGATAGCTCCGTATCTCAGATTCAGCTTCTGGAATCCGGTGTATATCAGGCTCTGGCCATTCAGAATCCGTTTAATATGGGGTATCTGGGGATTGAAGAGGCAGTTAAACGCATAGAAGGAAGTAAAACCGATCTGTTTTTAAACTCTGGCTCCAAGCTGGTTACTGTAAAGGATATTTATACCGAAGAAAATGAAAAGCTGCTGTTTCCTTTTCTGGGAAGCAGGGCAACGAAAAAAGAAGAAATCAACAGCCAATAGAATGTAGAAGGAAAAGAACCTTCCAAAAAGGGTTAAAATACTTGAAAAAGTAATATTTTAACCTATTTTGGGAGGTTTTTCAATTTTTTTAAAACTCTTATCCTGATATACTGATGCAAGATTAAAGAGACGGAGAGGAACGGAGGGAGATCAGTGGGAGAGGTTATTTTGACCATGAAGGATATTGATAAGTCCTTTGCAGGGGTTTACGCGCTGAACAGAGCCGGTCTGGAGCTGAAGCGGGGAGAGGTCCATGCTCTTATGGGTGAAAACGGCGCAGGAAAATCCACGTTGATGAAAATATTGACCGGCATTTACAGCAGGGACGAGGGAATCATTGTTTTTGAAGGACAGGAAGTTCAGTTTAAAAACCCGAAGGAAGCCCAGGACGCAGGAATCGTAATCGTTCATCAGGAGTTAAATATGATGAATCATCTGACCGTCGCCCAGAACATCTTTATCGGAAGAGAGAGGATGAGCGGAAGGCTTGTTGATGACAAAAGGATGGCAGAGGATGCAGCAGAGCTCTTTCGTAAGCTGAATATAAAAATAGATCCAAAGGAAAATATGGGGCGCCTGACGGTAGGGCGGCAGCAAATGTGTGAAATAGCAAAGGCTATTTCCACAGAGGCCAAGGTAATTGTATTCGATGAACCGACGGCGGCCCTGACGGAGTCTGAAATCAGTGAGCTGTTCAAAATCATCCGGGGCCTGCGTGACAAAGGAATCGGAATTATATACATATCCCACCGGATGGATGAGATCAATCAGATCACGGACCGTGTTACCGTCATGCGTGACGGCGAATATGTGGGAACTCTGGTTACTGAGGAGTGTACGAAGGATGATATCATTCGCATGATGGTGGGGCGGACCGTTTATGAGGCGCCTAAGACAATAAGCAGCGTGCCGGAGGATGCTCCTGTGGTTCTTAAGGTGGAGAACTTAAATGTAGGAAGAACCGTAAAGGATTTGAGCTTCGAACTTCATAAGGGTGAGATTCTGGGCTTTTCCGGGCTTATGGGAGCTGGGCGCACGGAGGCTGCCAGGGCTATTTTCGGAGCGGATAAAAAGGATAGCGGAGAAATTTTCGTCAATGGAAAAAAGGCGGATATCCGTTCTCCTAAAGATGCGGTAAAGGCTGGAATCGGTTATTTATCTGAGGACCGGAAACGGTATGGCGTTATTGTGGAAAAGTCGGTGGTGGTAAATACCACCATGTCTTCTGTAAAGCAGTTTACCAGAGGGCTGTTTCTTGACAACAAGGCGGAGGTAAGGACCGCGGAGAAGTACGTGAAAGCCTTAAAGACCAAGACTCCTTCTGTGCATCAGCAGGTGAGAAATCTATCCGGAGGGAACCAGCAGAAAGTGGTTATTGCCAAATGGCTTACCAGGGACTGTGAAATCCTGATTTTTGATGAGCCAACCAGAGGGATCGATGTAGGTGCGAAAAGTGAAATCTACACGCTGATGAATGAGCTGGTCAAACAGGGAAAATCAATTATCATGATTTCCTCAGAGCTGACCGAGGTTCTTCGGATGAGTGACCGTATTCTGGTAATGTGTGAGGGGCGCAAGACGGGAGAAATAACCATTGATGAGGCGACCCAGGAAAAGATCATGCATGCTGCTACCATAAGAAATTGACTAGGAGGAATTATGAAAATGGAAGACAAAAACAATCAGGCAAAAAAAGAACATGGAAGCCTGCTTCAGGCAATCGGTACTCAAAAATTAGTCGCAATTATCGCATTAGTAGTGTTATTCCTGTTTTTCTGGTTTTTTGGGGAAAATTTCGCAAAATACAGCACCGTTATCAGTATCCTGGATTCTTCTTATTATATTGGATTCATGGCAATTGGCGTGACCTTTGTCATCATTACCGGAGGTATTGATTTATCCATAGGAACATCCTGTATCTGCTGCTCTCTTATAACAGGAACCCTGTTTACCAAGGCCGGATTGCCTATGCCAGTGTGCGTGGTTCTGGCTGTTCTTCTGGGAGGATTATTCGGACTGGCTAACGGAATTATGGTATCGGTTATGAAACTCCCGGCATTTATCGCCACATTGGGAACAATGATGATTACCAGAGGCTTAGGCTCTATTGTCACCAATACAGCTACCGTAACCTTCCCGCAGGCAACGGCTTCCGGAGGAGCTTTTCGAAGCCTTTTTAAGCTGAAGGCGCCGGGGCTTCCCCAGGCAGGAATACCAACAGGCTTTATTTTGCTTATCATTCTGGCTGTGGCTATGGCTGTTCTTCTGAATAAGACACGACCGGGCCGCTACATTCTGTCTTTGGGAAGCAATAAAGAGGCCACGCGGCTGTCCGGTGTGGATGTGATGAAATATGAAACTCTTGCCTTTGTCATCAGTGGATTATTTGCCGGCCTGGCAGGGGTATCCTATGCGGCCGTATATTCTACTCTGATGCCTGGTACGGGTAACGGTTTTGAACTGGATGCCATTGCAGGAGTTGTTATCGGCGGAACCAGTCTGGCGGGCGGCGTAGGCTCTATTGCGGGAACCCTGATTGGCGTATTTATCATGGCTGTTTTAAAAACCGGTCTTCCTTTTATAGGGGTGCAGCCTCATTACCAGCTTTTAATTACCGGATTTGTCCTTGTGATAGCAGTTTTTGTGGATGTGCTGAACCGGAGAAAGCAGGGAAAGGCTTAAAGAGATTCCATTTATTATTAAATAATCTTCCGTTAAAAGCGGGAAATTATAAAAAAATATTTAGGGAGGTTTTCAAATGAAACAAAATCGTTTACTTGGTGCATTCCTATGCGCGGCAATGACTTCTGCAGTTCTGATTGGATGTTCCGGAGAGACAAAGGCTCCGGCACCTGCTTCTACAGAGGCTCCGGCTACGAAGGAAGAGGCTTCAAAGACCGAAAGTCCGAATGCAGCGGAGAGCGGTACAATTGACTACAGCAGTATATCGGTGGAGATCGTGGCAAAGGGATTTCAGCATGATTTTTGGAAGGCAGTTAAGATGGGTTCAGAGCAAGCGGCAAAGGAATTAGGTTTAAAATCTACTAATTTTGTAGGACCGGCCAGTGAAAGCGCCGTAGCTGAGCAGATTGAGCAGTTAAACAATGCGGTTAATAAACAACCCAGCGCCATCTGTCTGGCGGCCCTTGATACCCAGTCTTCTATGGATGCCATTTCCAATGCCCAGGCGGCAGGCATCCCTATCGTAGGCTTTGACTCCGGTGTTCCGGATGCGCCAAAAGGCGCCATTGTAGCCAATGCTGCAACGGATAATTATGTGGCAGGAGGACTGGCAGCTGAAAAGATGTACGACATCATCAAGGTACAGGTAACAGATCCTGCCCAGGTAGTAAGAATCGGTGTGGTTTCTCAGGATGCCACCTCCCAGTCTATCGGAGAGAGAACCGGAGGCTTTATCGATAAAATGCGCACCCTGATCGGAGAAAGCAACTGTGCGGTGGAAGGACATGACAAGTACAACGTAAAGGCTGACGGGGCAAAGGTGATTATTGACGTGGGAATTCCAGCAACCGTGGATGATGCAGCCTGCGTAATCGTGGCCAGTACGTTGTTAAATAAAAACGATCTGATTGCCATTTATGCTTCCAATGAGTTTACGGCAAAGAATTTGGTGACTGCCAATGAAAGCCTTCAGAAGCTGGGACCGGATAAAGTGATCGGTGTAGGTTTTGATTCCGGCTCCATTCAGCTTGATGCCGTAAAGGCCGGGATTTTGGCAGGCTCCATTACCCAGAATCCGGTACAAATCGGTTATCAGGCGGTTATGCTGGCAGCAAAGGCGGCAACTGGACAACCGGTTAACGATATAGACACAGGCTGTCTATGGTACGACGCCTCGAATATGGACTCAGCAGAAGTAGCGCCATGTCTGTATAAATAAAACATAATTTAAAAGAAAAGAAAGCCGTTTCCGGTTCCTGCTTTTAGGAAGTTGGGAAATGGCTTTCTTTTCATTTTACGCAGCGTCCTACACAATGGATATATCAAATCTTAGCTTAATCGTCTGTTCCCTCTATAAAAAAGTCCACCCGCCTGTTCTTTCTTTTGCCTTCATTGGTAGAGTTATCTTCGACAGGATAATATTCGCTGTAGCCTATGGCAGAAAATTTTTTCGCTTCAATTCCGGAGGTATCCAGAAGCCACCTAAGAACGTTAACGGCACGGCTTGTTGAAAGCTCCCAGTTACTGGCATAGAGATAAGTATTGATTGGACGGTTATCCGTATGGCCTTCTATCCTGACCATTTTAAAGGAGTCCTGGTATGTTACCAAAATTTCAGAAATTTTCTGAAGCACAGGTTCTGCAGCGTCATCGATTTCGGCTCTTCCCGAATCAAAAAATACGGAAGCCGCAACACGCAACAAAATCCGATCGTTCCCCAGCTTTGTAACGCTTAATTCATTGGTAAGCTGTTCTTCCTCTATATATGTTTTAATGTATTCATAGAGCTTGTTGAACTCTTCTGCATTCGATACGAAATTGTTTTGCTGCTGGATTGCAGCCGCTTCTTTTTCTCTTTTGTTTTCCTGAATCGTAAGTGCCTGATTCATCATGGCAAATGCAAACAAAATTACGAAAATAGCAAGTAAATCAGTCATCAAATCACTGTAGCTGTCTTGCCAACTTGCCTCTTCCTCCTCATATTCCTCTTCAATCCTATGGAATCTGCCCATAACGAATCAGTCACCTCCTTGATTTAAAACGAGATTTCGTTTTTTCAGCATCTTCCCCTTCCGTATCCAGGGCTATATTTGCAAATGCCTGCAATTCTTCTCTGATCAGCCTTGGATTTTTCCCCTGCTGTATTCCAGCCAGTCCCTCAATCAACAGCTCTCTTCTTGTTTCCTCTTCTTTATTCATAAATTTCAGCCTCTTAGCCAGAGGAGCAAAGATGACGTAGGCGACAAAAGCTCCGTAAAAAGAAGAAACCAGTTCCAGCGCCATCATGGGGCCCAGCGTACTTGCATCATCCAGATTATTCAGCATGGGGATAAGGCCTACATAGGTTCCAAGAAGCCCCAGTGCAGGAGCCGTAGCCGCTATCATATCCAGCATTGCGGCACCCTTTTGATGCCGCTGTTTCATGAAATAAGTAGAACCTTCCAATAAATTTCTCAACTGATCTTCATCCGCACCATCAATGATATGTTGAATTCCCATCTTCAAGAATGCATCATCAGTTAAATCATCAATATGATTATCAAGAGCCAGAAGCCCATCCTTCCGGGATATTTCAGCACATCTGACTAAAGAAGTAATATCCTTTTTTAAATCAAAATGTGAATTTGAAAATGCCTTTTTAGTTACAGTCCCTATGGTTTTAAGCCTTTGAGGAGGAAATGCCATTATAGTGGCTCCTATGGTTCCACCGAAAATAATAAATGCCGAGGGTACGTTCCAAAATAATTCTGCATGACCAGATACAAATACGGATCCGACTATCAAAGATGCACCAAATACAAGTCCGATCAATGTTGAGCTTGTAAATTTAAACATTTAAAACCTCCTAACAGTAATTTTCAGAAGTATAAACCTCTTAGGTATTTTGCATGACAATCTTATATCGGTTGATTAAACATAGGATTTAATGGCAGTTAAGTGATCAAATGTTTTCTTTATGCTATCTTTATATTACTACCGGAATTGATATCCTTCGTTAAGACAAAATGCTTTTTATGAAGACAATTTTTGTTATGAAATCTTCCCAGAACCCTTGACACAAAGTAGTGTAAATGATATATTTACAGTTATAAACTGTAACTGATTAAAGTACAGAATCAAAAACCTTCGCATTGCAAAAGAGATATAGAATTAGGGTTTTCCATTGATAAGAGTGTGGGGACGATGCCCTGATGGTTCTATACGCGGGTTGGAATTGCATTTGGCTATGCAAGGGGACAGCTTTCCGAGGATATTATGAAAAGCATCAAAGAGCAGACGATGAAAGGAGAGCGGAATTGAATCTATGGGTAAGTACAGGGAAAGAAGAAGAAAAATTAAAAGAAACAGAAATATAGCAGTGGGCGTGATGCTCTTAGCAGCCCTGTCAGCAGGAGGATATCTGTATTCCAGGGCCGGTTCCAACAGCCCGCAGTTAGTGGGAGAGACAGAAAAGGGAACTGCCGCGGACCTTAAGGATAAAATCCTTACCGCAGCCAGGGTGGGACAGACAGACTTGACCGGGCTTACGGTAATGGAGGCTGAAGAAACCCTGAATGAGCGTTATCAGTGGGAGCTGATTGTCAGTGACGGGAAGGATTCGGTTTTATTGGACAATCTCATAGAACCACAGCTTCAGGCGATTATAAAGCAATTGGAGGGAACGCCCCCGGATCAGACACAGCAGTATGAAATTGATTATGAGGCATTAAGAGAGCCATTTATCAGTCAGGCGGCTTCGCTTGCAGAACGCTGGAATAAAAGTGCAGTCAATTCCGAGCTGGAGTCTTTCAATAAGACAAGCGGAGCTTTCGTGTATACAAAAGAACAGAACGGCCGGGTTCTGGATCGGGAAAAGCTGGTGGAACAGCTGATGGAAGCGGTAAAATCAGAGAATTACCAGGCTGAAATCATGGCTGATTTTAAGGAAACATCTCCTGAAATGACTCAGGCCCAGGCAAAAGAGCAGTATGAGGTCGTTGGAACCTTTACCACGACGACGACGGAAAATAAAAACAGAAATCAAAACATCCGTCTGGCAGTAGATTCTCTCAATGGACTAATTCTTAAGCCGGGAGAAGAATTTTCCTTTAACAATACCACAGGGAACCGTACAAAGGAAAAAGGATATCAGCCCGCCGGTGCATACCGGAACGGAGTTCTGATTGAAGAACCGGGAGGAGGCGTGTGCCAGGTATCCACCACTCTGTATCATGCCATCATTGAAGTCGGCTTTAAAACCACGGAGCGCAATGCCCACAGCTTTGCACCGTCCTATGTGGAAAAGGGACAGGATGCTATGGTCAGCTTTGACGGCTACGCAGGTCCGGATCTAAAATTTATAAATACCAGCGGTCATACCATGGCGGTCCGGGCTGCACTGGACGGGAAAAGCTTAAAGATCTCTCTGGTGGGGCTTCCTGTCCTGGAGGATGGGGTAAAAGTGACAATCCGCTCCGAGAAGGTTCGTGATTTGGAGCCGATGGAGCCTGTATACGAAGAAAATCCTTCATTGCCCTATGGAACGGAAAAGGTAGTCGATAAGGGCTCCACCGGCGGCGTTTATAAAAGCTACCGGGTGTATAAAAAGGGAGATACTGTGATAAAGGAAGAGCCGCTTCATAATAGTACTTATAAAGGGAAACCTGCAGTCATTAATCGGAATACCACGGTGCCTCCTGCGGAAACCGAGTCCCAGACGCCTCCTGAGACACAGCCGCAGGCCACGGAAGTGCAAGAGAATTCTGAGATCGGACCTGGGGGTGGAGGTTCTGAGACTATTGTTCCTGATACGGACATACCGGTGGTTCCGGCAGCAGAATAAGATATGGAAAAAGGTACTTCAAACGTTTTACAAACGCTTGGAGTACCTTTTTTTGTAAATCTACCGCTGTCAGTCGATAAAGCCTGGTTATATTTTCGGTATAGAATGCGGCATGAGTTAATGCAACAGCAACCAGTTTAAAATTAGTTGCAAAGGAAACTAATTTATGTTAAGCTAGAGATAGTTTCCTTTGAAACTATATTGAAAGAGGTGATTAATATGGAAAATAACGTTACCATAGGGCAGGTAAATGCCGCAATCTATCGCAATATACAAATTCTGCTTAGTAGTACTTTAAATGATTTAGATATAAAAAATGGACAATATGACTTTTTCCTTGTTATTTCTTTGAGAGAAGGTCTGTCACAAAAAGAATTAAGTGAACATTTGCACATAAGCAAATCTACTACCGCAAAAGCAGTGAAAAACTTAACGGAAAAGGGGTATGTCATAAGACAAAAAGACAAAGAGGATGGCCGGTTAGAACATTTGTATCTGACAGATAAGGGACGGGAAAAATCTCCTTTTGTTCAGAGCATATTTCAGAAAATTATTGACGTATCCACAAGAGATTTATCTCAAACTGAAATTTCACAGCTCCTATCCCTCATGCAGAAGGTCTTGAATAATATTATTTCTGAGAATATGCTATTGTCAGAGAAAGAGTACGAAAATGAATAAAACAAAGCTCTGGACAAGAAATTTAGTTATCATAACATTAGTAAACTTCTTTATGTTTTTTTCATTTCAATTATTTCCTTCCGCATTACCGCCTTATTTGAAATCACTTGGGGCGAATGACAGTGTTTTGGGATGGCTGCAAGGAATCATGACAATTGCCACATTACTTATTCGTCCCTTTGCCGGCATTGCATTGGATAAATACGGGCGAAAATGGATTTTTGTTATGGGATTAATCGGTATGCTATTAACAACAACGGCGTATTGGTTTTTTCCTTTGATCGAAATTATCATAGTCATCAGATGCGCACACGGAATGGTTTGGGGAATTGCCAATACAGCGTGCAGCACGGCAGCTTCTGATAACATACAAAAAGAACGTTTTTCTGAGGGTATGGGATATTTTAGCCTTGCGAGCAGTATTGCTATGGCTCTTGCTCCGGCGATTTCCTTGTCGCTTGGAATGAAGAATAATATTATGCTGGCAGCTGTATTTTTAATAATTGCTATTTCTTTGGTTTTTGTCATGAATTTTAATAACCGTCCTGCTGTACAAAGTTCAATGGTTCCAAGACCATCTTTGTATGCGAAAGAAGCTGCGCTACCATCTGTTGTTATATTTTTAATTATGATTACATGGGGGGCCATCATTACCTTTTTAGCGCTGTATGGATTGCAAAAATCCATTTCAGGAACAGGAGCGTTTTTTACTGTATATGCTATAAGTATGCTGATTACCCGTCCATTCTTTGGAAAGCTGGTTGACCGCAGGGGCTTTGGCATGGGTGTCTGGTCGGGGGTACTTCTTATACCGATCGCATTACTGCTGCTTTCGGTAAGCAACAGCTTAATTACTATCCTGATTTGTGCGGTGATCTATGGAACCGGCATAGGTGCAGCTCAATCCAGTTTACAGACAATGGCAATTATTAAAGTCCCTAAGGAAAGAACTGGTGCCGCAAATGCTACATTTTTTACGGGTTTTGATGGTGGAATCGGAGCCGGTGCAGTTTTGGCAGGTATCATATCTACTTTTGCAGGATACGAGATGATGTTTGCATTGATGGCTATATTCCCATTTTTAGCGGGAATCCTTTATTATATTGATATAAGACTTAAAAGGAGAGCAGAAAAGTAGTATAATTACCAATAGCAGGAGAATCTTGTTCTGTTGTTGAAGCGGCAAGCAATGACATCAAGGAGCAAACGGTACAGTTGGGTGTTACGTTTGGTGATGAAACAGAAGTGAAAAAAGCGAATGCACTCCTTCCATCGGGCCATTACCATGGAGCCCATGCGCTGCCGAGATGATAGATAAATTTGGTGTTGGTGGTATATCACAGCCCCGCAGCATCATCCGCCCGTTGGGATTCAAGCATATATAAAATTCCTGAATAGAATTAGCATAATACGGGTTCACTTTCTTCTACGTATGCGAGGTTACCTAAATTTTCATTTCACAATTAAGCCGTACCATTTAATATCGGTTATATTTTGAGTGATAAAATAGAAAGTTGATTTTCAATATAAAAAAGAGGGAAAGGAAATATGAATATGGATATTGCTGTTTCGTATGAAATTCCAAATGCACAGGAATATAATAATTTACGAATAATTTCTGGATTGAGTCCAAAAGATGAAGCGGCATCAGAAGCAGGATTGAAAAATTCTATCTTTATTGTTACTTTAAGGGACTCTGATAAACTAATTGGCATGGGAAGAGTTATAGGGGATAAAGGATGCTTTTATCATATTGTAGATATTGCTGTTGCCCCCTCATACCAGGGAAATGGACTAGGTAAACTGATTATGTCAGAAATAAATACATACCTGGAGAATAACATTCCGAAAAATTCTTATGTTAGTCTGATTGCTGATGTTCCGGCAGATGAACTATATAAAAAATTTGGATTTGAATATTCGGCTCCAAAGTCTGCTGGCATGGTGAAAAAAATGTAACTGGAGGAAACAGAGAAATTGAAAAAGGTTTTGGCATCGAAATATAAATGCCCATGCTGCGATTATTATACATATCCTGTTCCTACAAAAGAGGCTGTTGGTTTCATTTGCCCTGTATGTTTCTGGGAAAATGATGTTTTTATTTCTACGGAAAATGAGTCAAGTGATTGTAATCATGGATTAACAATTCTGGAAGGGCGCAGCAATTATAAAAAATATGGTGCTTGTGAGAAGACGATGATATCAAATGTCCGTTCTCCGAAAGAATGCGAGATAACAGGTACAAAATAGCAGGAACTTTAGTTCTTGGACAGAAGAAATCCTATATTGGGCGGCTGCCATTTGACAACCCTTTGTTGTTAAATGGCAGCCGCCTTTTAAAAAATCATTTCTTCCAGAGGCCATGGAGTCTATAGCATAAGTGGGTTTAGATAAAACTGAAAATACAATGTTGATGATTTAATGATGTTTACTCTTTATTTCATTTAAACTGAGAACTCTTTATCAGTGACCATTTGCTTTCATTGCAAAAAACCGTGCATTAAGGCCTGTTTTCTATGAATATTTATCGATAATAGAGCGATAATAAACCCCAAAGTATCTGCAATGTTAAAAAATAATAATAGAAACTGAAGGTGGAGAAGGAATGGAAGTTAAAGAGAGAATTGTACAGGATAAAGGCTTAGATCACACACTTAAATTATTGGAAGAAGGATATCTTTTTATCAAAAATAGAATGGATCTTTATAAATGCAATATTTTTGAAACCCATATCATGGGAGAAAAAGCAATTTGCATTAGTGGAGAAGAAGCATGTAAGATTTTTTATAATGAAGAGCTATTTCAACGAAAAGGTGCAATGCCAAAGAGAATACAAAAAACACTGTTTGGAGTTAATGCCATTCAGGGGATGGATAATAAAGCACATATTCAGCGAAAACTATTATTTATGTCGTTAATGACTGAGGTTCATCAAAAGGAACTTGCGGAGTTTTTTGAGAAAGAAATGGAAGCTTCCGTTCATAAATGGGCGGATATGGAAGAAGTTGTACTATTTCACGAAGCTAAAAATGTTATTTGCAAGATAGCGTGTTACTGGACCGGAGTTCCATTGCCGGAATCTGATGTAGAAAGCAGGGCAGATGATTTTTGCGCAATGGTTGATGGACTGGGCGGAGTTGGACCCAGATACTGGAAAGGAAAGACGGCACGGAACAGAACCGAGGAATGGATAAGAGGAATCATAGACGATGTGAGACAAGAGAAGCTGATAGTTAAAGATGATTCCGCACTTCATTTAATGGCTTTTCACAGAGAGCCTGATGGCAGCCAAATGGAGTTGCAGATGGCGGCAAAAGAGCTTATTAACGTAATAAGACCAATTGTCGCTATTTCAACATACATTACTTTTACAGCTTTAGCAATGTATGAACATCCTGAGTGTCATGAAGAACTGATGCGTGGTGATAACAATTATTTTGAAATGTTTGTACAGGAAGTTCGCCGATACTATCCGTTTACCCCATTTTTAGGAGCAAGGGTACACAAGGACTTTGTATGGAATCAGTATGAATTTAAAAAGGGAGTACTTGTACTGCTTGATGTTTATGGGATGAATCATGATTCTAAAATATGGAGTAATCCTGATGAATTTCGGCCGGAGCGCTTTAAAGAACAAAAGGACCGGACATTTAGTTTTATCCCTCAAGGCGGTGGTGATCCAGGAAAGGGGCATCGCTGTCCTGGTGAAGGTATTACGATTGAAATGATGAAAGCGAGTTTAAACTTTCTTGTTAACAAAGTTGACTTTGAAGTTCCAGAACAAGACTTAAACTACAGCCTTTCAAGAATACCCACTTTACCTGAAAGCGGATTTATCATGAAAAACATTAGAAAGAAATTGTAACAGACACATTGCAAGGGCGGATTAAGCGGATTGAAGACAAGGGAACTGATTATCAGTTATTGATTTGGGAAGTTCAATACTAACTAAAAGGTTCCCCTAAAAGGATAAGATCAGTTTTTGCTGCCGACTAACCCGCTCCTTGATCTGATTCAGAAACGAAGCCGGTCCTAGTACCCGTACCACTGGGCCAAAGGCCAGCACCTGAATTAACAGTTCGGTTTCCCTGGTTTTATCATAATAGATGGAACAGCGATACTTACCTGTTTCATCTACTCTTTCAACCTTTTTCTGATAACAGGAAAAATGAAGCATGGTTCTTTCCAGAGCATTTCGCTCATCTGAAATTTCCATAACAATCGGTTCCTCACAGAGAGCATCTTCTGTAAATCGGTCCATATCAACCGGCTCTTCGATATAATATCCTGTTTCTTCTATCTTTAATATTCGTCCGATATGTAAAATATCCATGCGCCAGCCAATTCGTCGGCGATAAAGGGCGCAGAGCCGGAACTTGCCGTCTTTGGCGGAATATTCAATCCTGCAGGGTAGATAGGTAAACTCCATCAGTCGTCCCTTAACCGAGTAATAGGAGATTTTAAGTGTCTGGTGTTGTTCTATTGCTTTCAGAATCAGCTGAAAGTGCCGCCGAAACGAGGAGTTAATCACATCCCGATCCTGATAGTGATCAAAGTATTGAAAAGCGGATGGAACATACAGTGGGGCGGTATCTTTCAATAGCCGCTGGAGCAGTTCCAACTGTTCGTCAGTGAAAAACAGGCCGATCCGTTCATCTTCTAGCAGTGTCTTCAGCCAGGATTTTTGAAGCGAGGTAAGTGGAAAGCGGACTGGCTGCGACAATCGGGAAGCAAAATTCTTACCACTGTCGTCCGGTGTAAGCAAAGCCCAGTCGCCATCAAGCAGATGAGGAATGATCGTAAGCACGCTTTCATCGTAACCATATTTCTCGGCAATTCTAGTCATTTCGGCCGGACTGATCGGTGCCTGGGATGCTTCCTCCAATATTCTGGCAACAACCTGATAATAACAATTATATATTTCTGAAAAGAGTTCCATGTTACTGTCCTCCTAAAGACATGGTTTCGCTGGTTTCCTCAGCATACATCTTTTGCATTCGCTTCATATCATGCCAGAAACGTAGTTCTACCTGCTTATTTGAACAGGTAAAATTAAGAATGCGTCCGGTAAAAGTTCTAATCCAGGGAATCATCTCAGCACTGTCCCAACACTCAATCGTATATTCGTAGATATCTGGCTGGATTCGTTTCAGCTGGCCCTGGCGGCCTTCCCGATTAAGCCTGTTGATCAAATAGCCTTCCGTCATTTCATCCAGGCTTATCTGCATGCAAACTCGTTCTGGCTCCCGGCGGCATCCAAAGGAAACACCCCAGGTATAGCGGCTGTTCTTCTCATAGCCGGTTAAATATCGGTCATAATCCGGTTCTGATTTAAGCGGTGAAACACTCTGAACGCTGTCCAGCCGGTAAGTCGATAGACGCCCGTTTGCCAGCCTACGGACACACACGTAGCGGCGGCCGGTCTGGGTACTGACCCGGATTTTTAGCGGAACACACTCAAACTTATTTATATGCCCGCTTCTGATATGCTTGATCTGTATTGAAATTTGCTGTTTTTCTTTAATGGCAGTAAGCATTGGCAGCAGCACCTCATCCTCCAGGGTATGTGCCAGATAATCGTGGCGAAACCGAAAATGATCATTCTGGCACCGGAGTGAATCCAGGATGGTACTTCCGACAAAACCAAATGGGGCGGCGGTCTGAAAATAAGAAGCTGCTTCTTTGAGGCCATTATATAAATCCGGATGGTTGGTCAGCCAATCCGGGTATGCCGTATATAAATGCTGCCGGCCTTCTTTTTTAACCATAAACAGCCCGTTCTGCTCATATTCCATTAGTTTCTTACGAACCGTCTGTACTTCAAACAGAACCTGATAACGTTCCATCAATTCATCGTTTATGGTATCCACATTGCGGGATTCCCCATCCTGCATCATATCCAGCAAAAAAAAGTGCAGCATAATATCATTATTTGTAAAGCTTTTGGTTTTCCATACATTAAATAACGGATTACTGTCGATCCGGTTGCTGTCCATAGTGATGGCAACCGATTTTTTATGGCTGGAATCATAGTCGTACTGAATATAATCAGCAAACCAACTTTCAATCCGTCGCCGCTCATTGTCGTAAGTTCGCCGGCCGGATTCCGGATAATCCATCCGCGATTTGAAACCATAGACATAGAAATCCCGTACATAAGTACGTACTTTATTAAAATGTTTGATCAGTTCGTTGAATTCCGCCATGGTTTTGTACTCCTGCTTCAATATATTCATTGAGTCTATTATATAAGGACAATGGTTAAGTTCGCAACTTTTTTTAAATGATAAATATAAAATACGGTGTTATGATATAGCCATGGTAAAAAATGGAAACGGGGGAATGAAAAAATGTTTGTTATTTATAATGAAAGAACAAGAAAGCCGATCAAGGTCTGGCTGGAAAATATAGATCAGATAGAAGAAAGCTGTTTGGAGCAGGCGTATCACCTGGCCGATCTGCCATTTGTACATAAGTGGGTATGCCTGATGCCGGATACGCATACCGGCATGGGAATGCCCATCGGTGGCGTGCTAGCCACCAGCGGCGTCATTATTCCCAACGCAGTTGGCGTGGATATCGGCTGCGGAATGAACTTTGTCTCTACCAATATTAAGGCTGCCACGCTTAAAGAAGTAATGACAGGTAACGGCACGTTGGTGCAGACTATCATCGCAGATATTATGCGAAAT
Organism: Lacrimispora sphenoides JCM 1415; assembly: GCF_900105615.1. Lineage (NCBI taxonomy): Bacteria > Bacillati > Bacillota > Clostridia > Lachnospirales > Lachnospiraceae > Lacrimispora > Lacrimispora sphenoides. The sequence continues at coordinate 1,302,352 of NZ_LT630003.1, forward strand.
GTTCCTGTGGGTTTTAAATCCCATAAAGAAAAACAGCTATCCCAGGTACTGGATCAAGCTCTTACTCGGGTGGAACAATACCAAAGCAACCCGGATCTGTTTCCTTTGATTGAATCTGCTTATTACCAGGTAGGCACCCTGGGCGGTGGAAATCATTTTATTGAACTGCAGGAAGATCAGGATGGCTACTTAGGAATTATGTTACATTCCGGCAGCCGCCATTTTGGCAAGAGCATCTGTGATGCTTACCATAAGAAAGCCAGAGCCTTGAATACGACATGGTATTCACAGGTGCCCGATGAATATCGGCTTGCGTTTCTGCCGGTTGATTCAAAGGAAGGGCAGGAATACATTACATGGATGAATCTGGCTATGGACTATGCCTTTGAAAATCGGGCCCGGATGATGGAACACGTGAAAAATATTGTTGCCTCTAAAATTCAGAAGTATTTAAACCAGGAGGTTTTGTTTGGTCACGAGATTAACTGCCATCATAACTATGCAGCTTTGGAAAATCACTATGATAAAAATGTCTGGGTACACCGCAAAGGTGCCACCAGAGTCCGAAATGGGGAACTGGCAGTAATTCCTGGTGCAATGGGATCCTACAGCTATGTGGTCAAAGGAAAGGGAAATGAAGAGAGTTTTTGTACATCTTCCCACGGTGCTGGCCGGGCTTATTCCCGTAAGGGCGCAATGGCTGCCTTTAGCTGTGAAGAGGTCTTAAATGATCTGAAAGAACAGGGGATTGTCCTGGGTAAAACGAAAAAGGCAGATGTGGCAGAAGAAAGCCGATTTGCTTACAAAGATATTCAGACTGTGATGGAAAATCAGACCGATTTGGTTGAGATTGTCTCTCAGCTAAAGACCGTCGCAGTGGTAAAAGGGTAATTACCTGCTATATACCAGCATTTAGAGCTGGATGGTGCCGGCTGTGATACAGTTCGGTATGCCGCAGGAATTATATAAATGCGAGGTGGAAGGAAAATCCACAAGATCGCTCAAATTGATTGTTGCAGGTTCAAATCCTGCCGGTTATGGAACCGTATCTCAATGGTAGAGAAATCAAAAGACACCTGCTAAGTGTCCCACTTTATGAAATGTAAACATGGTATCTGCCTGCCAGCGGAACCAGATAACCGACTAGCTCCGGTAACCCGGGGACGCCGGTATCGGTCCCGTAATGCGGTTATGGCAACAGAGAAGCAGCCTCGCACTGATCATTCGCTGCAGTACAGTTTTCGGTTCTCATGCCCGGCCAGAAGGAAAGTCAGAAGACGGCTTTCCGGGCGGCCGGGAACCAGATCAGAAACCAGGCTGAAGCCGATCGGTCCGCAGCATCTCTGTGGCAGATATCAGGCTACATTCCCAAACAACATCTATAACAAGCGTGAATAATAAATAAGAGGTGAAAGCTATGAAATATATAATTAATCAGAACCAGTGCGGTTTTTTAATGAAGGATGGTATTTTTATCAAAACCTTATACTGCGGAAAATACTGGTACCCGGGAATGCTCGGTTATCAAGTTGTAATAGAAAAAATGGAAGGTTCCGTCGGTTTTGGCACATTGCCTGTAGAGGTATTATTGCAGGATCAAACATTTGCTGATAAAGTTTTACATATCAAGATCCCCGAGGGACACATCGGCATTCTGCGATTAAATGGTGTGGTTCAGCAGGTGCTGACCGATCCGGTATATTTGTATTGGAACAATTGGAATCGATATGATTATGAACTGTTGGATATGAGAGAGCCGAAAATGAAGGCGGAGATCACCAAATCCTGCCTGGCACATATTCCGTTAAAATATTATAAGAAAATTGAGATTAAAACGGGCGAAACAGGTGTTTTGTATTTTGACAATCAGATGGTGGGCGAATTAGCGGCCGGTACCTACTTTTATTGGACTTATGCCAAAGACGTAGTATGCCAGGTAGTTGATTTAAGAGCAAGATCCTTAGAGATCAACGGCCAGGAAATCCTGACAGCCGACCGAATCGGTATCAGAGTCAATCTGTTATGTACTTACCGGGTCACTCAGGTGAAAAGAATGCTTGAGACCATTAAGAATCAAGAAACTCAGATATATGCCTGCGTGCAGTTGGTGGTCAGAGAATTTATCGGCAAATATCGGTTGGATGAGATTCTGGAGCAAAAAGAAGAAATCTCCTGTTTTATCTGCACACAGCTGAAAGAAATGCAGGATGAATACTGCATCGAATTTTTGACTGTAGGGATTAAGGATATTATCTTACCGGGAGAGATCCGGGAGATTATGAATACTGTGCTGATCGCCGAGCGGAAAGCTCAGGCCAATGTTATCACCAGAAGAGAGGAAGTGGCTTCCACTCGGTCACTTCTGAATACGGCAAAGCTAATGGATGAGAATAAAACGCTGTATAAATTAAAGGAGTTAGAGTGTCTGGAACGAATCTGCATGCAGGTCGGCAATATCAACATAGCCGGCAGCGGCGCACTGCTTGAGCAGCTGCGGGAGCTGATGGGCGGATACGTATAAACATAAATGACAGATTTCACAAATGGGCTGCCCTTGGCACGGAAATGTGCCAGAGGTGCCTGTTTGTGAAATTTACGCCTTAAGCCGATACCCCGCACCCCGCACCGTCTGGATATACCGGGGGTTGCCTGGATCTTCCTCTATTTTGTCCCTCAGACGGTTGATGTGGACGGCGACAGTGGCATTATCGCCCATGGCCTCCATACCCCAGATACGCTCGTAAAGCGTTTCCCGGTTAAAGACCACATCTTCGTTGAGTGCCATAAACAGTAAAAGCTCATATTCCTTGTTTTTCAGTTCGATTTCAATGTCATTTACATAGACTCTGCGAGTATCGGTGTTGATGCGGATATTGCCAAAGGTAATCTGTATCGGCGCGGTCCTATCCGATTTCTTCAATCTGGCATATTGAGCCAGGTGCGCCTTAACCCGTGCTACCAGCACACTGGGAGAAAAAGGCTTCTCAATGTAGTCATCTGCGCCAAGTCCGAGTCCGCGTATCTTATCAATATCCTCCCAACGGGCCGTGACCATCAGGATAGGAATGTCCAGTGTCTCCCGCAGCTTGCGGCAGATGGTAAAACCGTCAATACCGGGAAGCATAAGATCAAGCAGGATCAGATCGTAGCAGCCCTGTAATGCTTTTTCCAAACCGATATTTCCATTCGTCGCAATTTCCACCTCAAAATTATGGATTTCAAGGTAATCTCGCTCAATTGCTGCGATTGCTGTATCATCTTCTATAATCAGTATTTTCTCCATATTATTCCTCCGCTTTTGGCAGCCAAATTACAAGTTCCAAACCACCGTTTTTGCCAGCTTTTGCGTCAATCGTTCCATTCATGCGTTGTATCGCATTGGCGGCGATCGCAAGACCAAGACCGCTTCCGCGATGAGGATCCTGCCGGGAAGGATCGCTGCGATAAAACACTTCGAACAGGTGGGACAGTGCTTCGTTTGGAACACCTGGTCCATCGTCACAAAGGGAAAGGCAGTATCCGCCGTTTTCTTCCCACAGGGAGATGGTCAGAGTACCTTTATCCTTCGTTTTATACTTGGCGCTGTTCTCCATAATGTTGGTCATCACACGCCGAAGCTGGTCCGGGTCAGCCAACACCGCAGCCGGGACAAGAGCATTGGCGGATAAAACCAGTCCCTTTTCCTCATACTCTGTCCCTAATGCCCGTAGGAACTGCCGTACTTCATCGTCAAGCCGTAGGAGCTCCGGGTTATCTGGGTATTCACCAAGCTCCATCTTGGAGAACAGGAAAATCTTGGACAGCATACGGTCAATGTCTTCTGCTTTGCTTTTGATGATTTCTAAATATCCTTTTTGGTTTTCCGGTGTTTTGGCAATACCATCCAGAAGCCCTTCCACATAAGCCTGTATAGAAGTCAATGGACTGCGCAGGTCATGGGAGATACCGGCCAGCAATTCCTTGCGGCTTTGCTCATGCTGGTCAGTCAGCTCTACCGAGGCTTTGAGCCGGGCGGCCATTTCATTGAAATCGGCACAAATAGGTGCGAACTCGTCTTGACAATCATATACAATGCGGTGCTCTAAATTTCCATCGCTGATCTGTCTTACGCCGTCAGAAAGAATGTTCAGCGGCTGTTCGATTTTCTGGAACACAAACTTCGTAAGAAATCGGTTAGTAAGCAGGATAGAGAAGAGTATGGCAATCAAAAGAATAACCGCCTGTATTACAAGGACAACTTTCAGGATACGATAGGATAGCTTTGAAGGGCTGGCAAAAATGGCGATGCGGTAAACGGCGCCATTATTTTCGACTTGCTGAACATATAGCTCACGATTCCCGTTGGAAACAAAGCCTTTTCCTCCCAATATCGCTTCAGCTTCCATCAGAATTCTATCTGCATCGGTTGCACTCCCATACTGATAGAGAGTTTTACCGGAAGAATCCACAGATAACGCTATGGAGTTTCTGTCCAGTATCCTGCTGATCCCAGCCAGATCCTCCGCAAGGTTTGCGTTCTTTTCTTTTTTCAGTGATTTCTCGACGATCATGGAAATGCCCCGGCTGGCCTTATAAAAGTCTTCGCTGTCATTAAAACCAAGACCCGAGCCAGATGTGACGACAAACCAGAGAATGCCAGCACAAACAATTCCAATAAATGAAGTGATTACTACTGGTACAATGATCATCAGAATATTGGAAATAACAAGCCGTTTTTTTATTGTTATATTTTTATAAAATATTGCTTTTATTTTCATATAAAACACCGCCATGTAAACAATATTTAAAAGTATAGCATAATTTTTTTTATTAGTCTTTAACCCTGCATAAACAATTAAAAAATATTTGCTGCTTTCTTATATCGCATGAAATGTAATTTTGCCATATCAGGGTAACTGTTTAGTTTATGAAGAGTTTAACTTCAATTTAACTGGACTTTATGTTTAGATAATATAACTTATCTGAACTGGCATAGCAAGTGGAAGATAAAAGGACTGATGTTCAGCCTGTCCATCCGATGATGAAAGTGGTGAATGTTCGATGATATGGTTAATAAACGGAAAATAAGACTGGATATAAATGGAGGAAAATATGGAGGCACCAATGCAAGGTCTGTCTGCGCAGGAAGTAAAGGAACGCAAAGAACGGGGAGATTTGGGAAAACAACCAGGTTCCATTACAAAAACCAAGGCGCAGATATTTAAAGAAAACATTTTTACATTATTCAATTTGCTCAATTTTATTATTGCGGCATTGCTTTTTGCTGTCGGTGCTTATTCCAATATGATTTTTATTGTCATTATTATTATCAATGTTATAATCGGGATTGCACAGGAACTAAAAGCGAAAAAACTGATAGACGAGCTGTCGATCTTAAACCGGCCAAAGGCAAAATTGATAAGAGATGGCAGAGAGATCGTTGTTGAAACCGAGGACATCGTTATAGATGATGTAATGGTACTGGAAAGCGGACATCAAATCTGTAATGACGGGATTGTGCTTGGCGGTATGGCAGAAGTTAATGAATCGCTGCTAACCGGCGAAAGTGATGCCATATTAAAGACAGAGGGCAGCGAGCTTTATTCCGGAAGCTTTGTCGTTACTGGAAAGTGTTATGCGAAAACAACGCACGTAGGCAGTGAAAATTATGCCGTGAAGCTCATGGAGGAAACAAAAAAAACTAAGAGTGTTTCGTCTGAATTGCTCGGTTCCATGAAACAGGTGACCCGCTTTACAAGCTTTCTTATTGTGCCGTTGGGGATTCTGTTGTTCCTTGAAGCAATCATGCTCAGGCAAGTATTGGTTTCGGATGCGGTCGTATCTTCTTCGGCGGCACTTTTGGGGATGCTTCCCAAAGGATTGGTGCTCCTGATTGCTGTTTCGCTTGCAAACGGCGTTATCCGTCTGGCAAATATGAAGATTCTGGTTCAGAATATCTATTCTCTGGAGACACTGGCGCATGTGGATGTTCTGTGCCTTGATAAAACGGGAACCATTACAGACGGTAAGATGAAGGTTAAGGAAGTGCTTCCGTTAAGGGATTTTCCGAATAAAAAACTGTCACCGCTGATTCAGTCTTATCTTGCTGCGAGTGATGATAATAACGCAACCTTTCAGGCTCTTCAAGAACATTTTGGAACAAATTCTGTGTACCAGCAGACATATAAAATTCCATTTTCCTCCCTTCGGAAGTGGGGCGCGGTCAGCTTTAACACTGCCGGAACAGTATTCATCGGTGCGGCTGAGCGGATTATGAACGTATTGCCTGCGGCTGTAGAGCACCAGATTGAAAAGGGCTGCCGTGCTGTTATAATAGGCATTTACGATGGTGAATGGCAAAATGAAAGAGAACTGCCGGATGAGATTGAACCGCTGTGCGCCGTTATTTTAGAAGATAATATTCGAAAAGGCACTGCAAAAACACTGGAGTATTTTCGCAAAGAAGGCGTTGACGTAAAAGTTATTTCCGGTGATCATATCAAAACAGTGTCTATCATCGCGAAGAAAGCAGGATTAAAGGATTGGGAAAATGCAGTCGATCTGTCCTCCTTTGGAGAGGACATGGATTATGACAGCATATGCATGAAGTATACTGTATTCGCCCGGGTGACGCCGAAACAAAAGCAGTTGCTTGTGATGGCTATGAAGCGCGCAGGACATCAGGTGGCGATGACTGGCGATGGTGTGAATGATCTTTTAGCCCTTAGAGAAGCAGATTGTTCTATCGCAATAGCCGAAGGCAGTGATGCCAGCCGCCAGATTTCACAGATCGTATTGTTGGATTCAGATTTTGCAAATCTGCCGCAGGTGGTGTTGGAAGGAAGAAAAGTGATTAATAATGTGACCAGAACAGCAGGGGTATTTTTTATTAAAACGATCTATTCTTTGCTGCTGTCTATTTTCTTCCTGCTGTTTAATATGCCTTTTCCGTTTATTCCAATTCAAATTACGCTGATTGACGCTTTTATTGAAGCGTATCCATCGTTTCTGACAATTTTTGAATCGAATACGAAGAGAGTCCGCAGCTCTTTCTTAAGGACAGCATTGGCAAATGCAGCACCATTTGCGCTGACTATTACAGCCGGAATCATTTTTATCAGCCTTACCTTACCATTTGATACACAGCAAAGGCAGACGATTATGTACATGCTTTTAATTCTGGTATCTATGCTTTCGGTTATTAAAAGTTGTATTCCATTTACAAAGCTGCGTGTATTTATTTGTGTTACAATGGTGTTAGGGGCATTTGGGGCGCTGTGGATACTGCCTCAGTTGTTTGAAATTTCTGTCATAACAACAGCGATGTTGTCTTATATAGGGAAAGTGTTTGTGGGACTGTTGCTAATTTTGACACTTCTGATCTGTATAACCCCCAAAATTGAAAAGCATGAAAACCTTGGCTGAATTCCAGCCTGACGCTGATCTCACGAGGTGAATACATGGAAAATTATTCGCAAAAAGAGCTGGATGCTGCATTACAGCTTATATTTACTACCATCAAAAATTGTGAAAAAATGCAATTAAAATTTGCAGAAGGTACATCGCAGCATTCTCTTTTAAAGAATAGAATTAAGGCTTTGTATATTTCAAAAGCTTTAATAGAAAAAGATAGTAATATAGGAATGTATACTAAAACTGATTTAATAAAAGCATTACCGCCTGTTCTGTCAATCATAAGCAAAACTGAGAAGGCTCAAATTAAATATGACAAAGAAACTATTCCGTACAGACGATTCACTCCGATCATACATGCAATGAATATTTCCAAAGACTTTATAGAGAAGGAGATATCGAATCGAACACCGTAAATTTTGCCAATAAAAGCCGCTGGTTATACTGTCTGAGTATGAATTTGGTGTCAGCATATTAGAAAAAGATTTTCTTTAGCCACTCTTTGTTGACTTTTCAAGTAAATAATAGTACAATAATAAAAAATAATTCGAGGTGAAAAAATGATTAATTTTTCTTGCTAATTTTTCCAGTACACTTAATACAAGGCGAAACAGGGCTGTCCTGTTTGTTTTGTTGTACTCATGCAAGAAAGATATTCTTTTTTCTCTTAATTTATACACTTGTGTTGTGCTATAATTTTTAGCTTAACTGCGTATATTTATGAGCTGTAAGAATAATTAATTCTTGCAGCTCTTATTTTTTATAAAATTTTATAAGGAGGATTAATAAATTATGATAAATACAGACACTTTGATAACACATGTTAATATCCATATAGAGTCGGATACTGCAGGCGGCACATATATGGAGTAATAATAAGGTCGCCTGATTGTTCCGACTTTGTTATTTATATGATTAAATTCAGAGGAGGACAAAAATATGTCTTTAATAAATGTAGCAAATCTAACCTTTGCTTATGAAGGTAGTTATGATAATATTTTTGAAAATGTAAGTTTTCAGATTGATACCGATTGGAAATTAGGCTTTACCGGAAGAAATGGCAGAGGGAAGACTACCTTTCTAAATCTTTTGCTGGGCAAATACGAATATAGCGGAAGCATTTCTGCGAATGTGACGTTTGAATATTTTCCTTATGAAGTGGAGGAACAAAGTAATTTCACCATAGATATCATAAGGGAAATCAGTCCAAATTCAGAGGATTGGGAGATAGTTAAAGAATTATCATTATTAGATATGGATTATGACACTTTGTATAGGCAGTTTTATACACTATCGAAAGGTGAGCAGACGAAAGCACTGTTGGCTGCCATGTTTTTGAAGGAGAAATCCTTCTTACTGATCGATGAGCCAACCAACCATTTGGATGCTGAAGCCAGGCAAAAACTGAGTGATTACTTGAAAAAGAAGAAAGGATTTATCCTGATTTCCCATGACAGGTCTTTTTTAGATAATTGTGTAGATCATATCTTGTCTATTAATAAAACGAATATCGAAATACAAAAGGGAAACTTTTCTTCATGGTGGAGAAATAAAGAATTACAGGATAATTTTGAGCTTGCAGAAAATGAAAAATTAAAAAAGGACATTAACAGACTTTCAAGCTCGGCGAAACGGACCTCCACCTGGTCAGATAATGTTGAAAGCAGTAAGTTTGGAACCACTAATTCCGGAAGCAAATTAGATAAAGGATACGTTGGACATAAAGCTGCAAAAATGATGAAGCGTGCTAAAAATATAGAATCCAGACAACAAAACATGATAGAGGAAAAGTCAAAGCTTCTTAAAAATATTGAATCAAATGAAAGCTTAAAATTAGCACCGTCTAAGTTCCATGATAAAAAGCTTGTGGAGTTAACAGATGTTACAATTAATTATGATGATAAAATTGTCTGTGAAGGAATAAGTTTCACCATTGAGCAAGGTGAAAAAATTGCTGTTCAAGGAAAGAACGGCAGTGGAAAATCAAGCATCTTAAAATTGATTTATGGAGATGACATCCCTCATAGTGGAATTGTAAGAAAGAACAACAACTTAATCATTTCCTATGTCTCACAAGATACATCAGATTTATATGGTGATTTATCTGAGTATGCGGATAAGAACGGCATTGACGAGAGCTTATTTAAATCAATGCTTAGAAAGCTTGATTTTTCAAGAGAACAGTTTGAAAAGCATATCGAGGATTTTAGCGGAGGACAGAAGAAAAAGGTATTACTTGCTAAAAGTCTTTGTGAACGGGCACATTTATATATTTGGGATGAGCCATTAAACTTTATTGATGTCATTTCCCGTATGCAGATTGAGAAATTATTAACAGAGCATGAACTGACAATCTTGTTTGTTGAGCATGACAGAACATTTTGTGAAAATGTGGCAACAAAAACAATTAAATTATAAAGTGGAAAAGGAAATTAATATGTATAAAGAGTTAATAATAGCAACACACAATAGGCTCCATGCAAAGCCGGATGTTTTGGGCGACGCTTGCATGGAGTAGGATAAGTCGCTAATCATACTGGCTTTGCTTCCTAACGATTTAAAGTGAGGAGGAAGCCTGCGTGAAACAGACAAAAACAAAATATAAAATAATGAAACAAATAGTATCAGATATGAAATTACCTGATTATAGATACGAACAGATTATAAATGCTGTTTTTCATCAAAGAATAGATAATTTTGATAATATGCAGATACTGCCAAAAGCGTTAAGGATGGCTTTGGTAAATGAGTTTGGAAATTGTGTATCAAGTGTAAAACCTGTTTTTATACAAGATTCCAAACAAGCTGAAAAATTGCTGTTCGAATTATCTGATGGAGAAAAAATAGAAGCTGTTGGACTAAAATATAAGCAGGGATGGGAATCGTTTTGCATATCTACCCAATGCGGCTGCGGTTTTGGCTGTCGCTTTTGTGCAACGGGAAGTGCTGGTTTTAAACGTAATCTTACGGTTGATGAGATCACTGACCAATTACTTTATTTCCTTTTTAATTCTCATAAACTCAATAGCGTATCGTTTATGGGAATGGGTGAAGCTCTTGCAAATCCGGAGTTATTTGACGCCGTAAAAATTTTAACGGATCAAAGTTTATTTGGATTAGGGCAGCGAAGAATTACTGTTTCAACAATTGGCATTATACCGGGAATTCAAAGATTGACCAGAGAATTTCCACAAGTGAATCTGACCTTTTCCCTTCATTCACCATTTGATAAACAACGAAGCGATTTAATGCCTATAAATAAAAGATTTCCATTGAATGAAGTAATGAAAGCATTAGATGAACATATCATTCATACGGGTCGGAGAGTGTTTATTGCTTATATTATGCTTGAAGGAATGAATGATACCAAAGATCATGCAGAAGCAGTTGTAAGTTTATTGAAAAGCCGCGGTTCATGGGGACATTTATATCACATTGATCTAATCCCTTATAATTCCACGGACAAAACAGCTTTTAAATTTCAATCTTCAAGTGCTATCAGACAATTTGGCGGCATTCTAAAGAAGGCCGGTATAAGCGTAACGATTAGAACGCAATTTGGCTCTGAAATTAGTGCTGCATGCGGACAGCTGCATTATGAAAGTGAATTATGATGCTGGCCGCAAATTTTATACCAGGCATCTACACTTATGATTATGAGCCAATAGTAGAAAACAAGGTACAGGAGTAATAATCTGTACCTTGTTTTTTGTATGTTGCAGGGATTCGGGGATCAATCCTTCGGTGATCTGCTTGCTGTTAATATAATTCGTTTGGAAATATTTATGATTTCGTTATTCCTTTCATTCATTTTTATGCTATCATTAAATTATTCTATATGTTTTTGCGGGGGAGGAAGAGTGAATAAAAAAGGCGGAGTAAAGTTAAGCAAAATGCGTTACTTGTATTATGGGTTGTGCATTTTGATCGGCTGCTTTGTATTGTGGATCGCTTTGATGGAAGGAAAGCGGCTGCATTATTTGGATATAGAAATTATGCCAGCAAAGCAGAGCTTTGTAATCAATGTTGGGGCAAATAGCGAGGATGTTGATATCTTTGCTGCGGAAAAAGATGTTCATGTTACGGTCAGCTATACCGGAAAATTGCAAGAGCATCAGACGAGACAGACAATAGAGGGAAATATCAGGGAAAAAACATCAGACAGCACGCCGATCCATCTTTTGTTGTTTGGCTTTGACAACACAGATAATTGGCAATGGGAACTGTTAAGTTCTGTGGGCTTGTCTTCAATTCACTATAGTCAGGGAGAGATGGCAAATATTCGGGTGTACCTTTACGTGTTTGCCGTTGCCATATTTGGGGTACTGGGCATTTTTCTGCTTTTTAAAAATAATGGTAAAAAGAGAAACTATACAAAAGAAAGATTACTGGAATTTACGGATGACGCAGAGAATCAGGCAGCATTTGAGGCGGGGAAGCGGTGGTTTTTGATTCATGACAGGAGACGATACTGGAACCGATGTCTGATATTATTATTCGCCTTCGGATCAGGTTTTTACATTTTCCAGGAATATTTCTACAAGTGGGTCTTTCTGAATTCATTAGACTACATAGGAATTGTTTTTATAGTAACTCTGGTGATTTTAAGCTTAGGCGGTGCCTTGGAAGCTTATTGGGCAAAAAAGCATATGGAGGTACTTACAAAAGAGAACCGGCCCCTTACTGCGGCGGCAGCTTTTTTAATGGAGGCAGCCTATGGTCCCTATAGGCTGCAGTCCTACTATAAAAAACAAGTACATAATGCTGCCGCCGGACTTGCCAGGGCTGGAAAATATGAGCAGGCGCTGAAGCTGGCTGATTTTGGCTGGAAGGGCGTTCAGGAAAAGAAACTGATGCAGCTGGCTCACAGCAATCTATGCTACGTATGCTTCATAGGGCTGGGAAGGCAAGAAGATGCCGAAACAGAATATTCACACCAGAAGCAGCTTGTTAAAAATCATCCCCAATTAAAAAGGATAGGAGAGGCGATGCTTCTGTTATCTGAAATCAGGAAGGCATATACAGATCAGAAATTTGGGCAGGTGGAAGCCTATGTAAATGTATATTGTGATCGTTATCCAGACGCATATCATTGCATACCGCTCATGCCTATTCAGATGAATGTTTATGAACAAGCAGGTGAAATGGAGAAGGCAAAAAATATATGCGGTAATCTGCTTTCCTACAGCCCTGAAAATATAGCAGTCAGGGAGGCGATGGGATATGGAGCTTGTACCTATGTGGAATCTACCGGCTTCCTGAAAGATAAGACCGGACTTGTGTGCCGGATTGTTTTAACCGGAGTACTTGGCATTTACACGGTGCTGTTTGGAATCCTTATGTTAATGGGTTCACATCATTGGGGAACAAGTAAAACGAGAGTATATGAAGAGACGAAAGCCGAAGAACTCATACAGCAAACAAATGCTACCGAGAAGGCAGAAGAAGAGCCGATGGAAACAGAGATGTCGGAAACGGAGCAGGAGCAGACTGTTCAGGCTTCTAACTCCCAGGCGCCAGGCTTTAAGCTGGATTTGCCAAAAGAATGGAATCGCCTGGCTGTCAGAAATGAGTTTAAAGGAGGGTGCAGCTACCATCAGAAAAAATCTTATGATTTGATGGGGGATGGGGTTTTATTCTATATTCAGACGTACTCGGACTGCAGCTATGTTAATCTGCCAGACTATGATATATGGGGATATGATGGTCCCTATGTATATGTAATGTCACTGCCCACAGATGTGACGTTTTATATGGAAGACAGTTCCATAATGGAAGAATACAATAAAATGCATCGTGAAATCAGTCAAATACAGGATACTTTCCGGATTCAGTCTGATACTGCAAAATATGACGGCTCTGAATTTGTATTTCCTAACAGCAGCGATAGCCTTTTGCAGGAGCCGGATTTATGGAATCTTTCAGCCAGTCAGCTGCGGATTGCAAGAAACGAGATTTATGCAAGACATGGCAGGCGGTTTGCTGATGAAGAATTGCAGAGGTATTTTAATCAATGCAGCTGGTATGAAGGAATGATTGATCCAAAAGATTTTGAGGAAGATGTGCTGAATGAAACAGAACGTTTCAATATCCGTTTGATTCAGGAACAACAGAAAAGTATGGAGTAGGAATTTGGAGGCTGTATCCCATGCAAGAGAATAAAGGAAGAATGAGTTGGAAAGCATTTTGGCTTTTATTGATAAATCCTCTGACAGCAGCGGTATATCTTGTGTTTTTGCAACGCTTATACCGATTGTGCCAGTTTGGAGGAAAGAGAAGGAATATACCGATATTAGCAGGCTGTATGATATTTTTCTGTATGATGCTTTTGATAGCGATTATAGCGGCTATTAAAAAGGGGAGAAGGACAGAAGAACAAACTAATATTGTGAAAGAAACCGAATTACGAAAGAAGAAAAAAGGCCGATGGTTATATAGAAGTTATATGTCAGTGCTTCTGTTATTTTATATTGGAACTACATTGTTTTACGGAGAGAAAATTGTACTTAGCGCCAGTAATTTTAATGGAAAATTATCATGGTTTTTATATGAAAGAACCCATAAAAGGACTGTAGAGATTGTTCATGATAATGTTTTTTCAGGTGGAATCGATAATATGATAGCGGATTTAGGGCAGAAGCTTCAAATGCCGGAAGTTTTATATGTCGCTACCAGTTTTAATCTTCATTTCAAACCAGATGGAACCATAACTTCGTTGGAAACCTATTTATATGGAAATGATGACAGAGGAAATTTAAAGACCTATTTAATCAACTATGATGGGAGCAAGTCAAAACGTGCGACTGTTTATTTGGATGGATCAGTATCGGAGCAGGGCAAAGACCTTAAGAAATTGCAGCCGATGGTTGAGATACTAAAACAAGTAGATCTGGAAGAGGCCGTACAACAATGGGGGGAAGAAGAATACGGAATCATTTATTATGGAGTGCGGGATTGGGGAAATGATTCTACGGGAATCAATTGGGTGGATTTAAATGAGGGCAGGCCGGCGAATGCTGAGACCGGATCCAATATTCGAGGGTATACAGTTTCTGTATTTGTACCGGGCAAAGAAAATGAAATTACGCCAATACGCTATCTGGCGGCATCAGAAGAGGAAGAGCAATCTGACAGAGAAGCATTGTCTGAAGAGAAGCCTGCCGCAATCAATCCAGATGAAGAATTTCAATTTTTAAATGGTGACCGGTTCCGTCTGAATGTAGTAGATGCCGCTCTTGGCAGCCGCTATTACACCCTGGAGTACAGTGATGATGGCGGAAAAAGCTGGAAGGTTGTGAATCAAGATCCGTTTTTAGGTCAGGCCGGGGTGGCCGCAGGCATTGCCTTTATTAACGAAAAGCTGGGATTTTTCTGTCTTTCACATAATGGCGGCGATGAGGCAGAGCTATACCGGACAGATGATGGTGGAAAAACGACAGAGCCAGTACAGCTTCCGTATTCCGTTATGGAAAAAGATCCGAATCAGGATTCTCCGTTTGATTTCCCCCAAATGCCATATGAAGAAGATGAGATTTTGAAAATGGTGATAGGACAGGGGGCTGATGGGGGACAAGAGGTTCTTTACCATTCAGAAGATGGAGGAATCAGCTGGGAATTTGTCATGGAGATCAGATAAGTAATAGAGAAATAAAAATTCCTTTGGGGAATATGCCGGTGCACAGCTGAGACGCCTTCAAAATGCAGGATATGACAGCAGAACTGCGAAATGGGATTGACGTGCTGCTGGAAATTAAAAAAAGGAGCGACGAAAGAGAAAAATGCATGCAGATTCCGATTATCCGGGATTTCATCATCGATGAAATAGGAAGACAAAAGGCCTATGTGGAAGGTATTTCAGATGACAGAAAGCGTGACTGGGAAAAACTAAATGATATTTTTCTATAGATTTTACGATAAGTTTCAATAAAAGCAGCACCTGTTTATGTAGGGGCTGCTTTTTTAGTGTTCCTGGAGGGCAAACATTTAACGAGTAAAAGTATCTGATCCGAAAATTCAAATAACTATCTGGAATTAACACCGCAAGCTATTGTAATTTTATTCACAAAGTGATAATATAAATCATAAGTAGTAAGTAGTAAGTAGTAAGTGGTAAGTAAACCAAATTATTAATACAGTTAAAGGAGGAATATTATGGATTTAACATTATCAGAACGTTTTGCACTAATTGGCTTTAACGGTAATGAGAGCGAGTATAGAGAAACTGCTAAGCAGAATGTATTAAAAGTATTAGCTGCTGCTGTATTTTTGGAGGAAAACTACAACCCTGGGACGGGTAAATGGAACTTTAATGAAGAAGGAATGAAAGATGCCATGAAAAAAGCAGATAAAAAAGCATTGGAACGAACTTACGCGGAACGATTACAAAGTAAACAGCTGCTTTCTAAGGTTCCTAATTTGTTAGGCTGTGATTTATATTACGATAAAAATATTAAGCTAAAAACCTATGTAAGCGATTCAAGGGAGTATGAATGCCAGTTAGATTTATTAAGAGCTGAGTTTTTTGAAGAAGGACCCATCTCAGAGGAAAGCATTATTTTGGTATGGCTGTTATTAGAGTCCCTTTGCTTCTTTCAGGTCTTTTCTGTCTATGAACAGAATATAATCACAGCGCGGATGACAGGCATTCGCAATGAAAGTACCTTGGCAAAAGCACTTTATCCCATTGGGGTACGTTCTTTATGGGGGGCTGTAGTGGCTGGTTTTTTACGTATGAAAAGCCAGGCAGCTGCTACTGAGACAGGAAAAGGCTTTAATTTCATATTCCCATTCTTTGAAAGAAAACAATCGATCTTTATCGATACGGAAGAATATTTTCCAAACGCACAGATGCGATTGAAGAATGTATTGGATCGAATATCTTCACAGGGGCATGTATATGAGGTACTTCGAGAAGGGGCAGTCCCGGTTGTTAAAATTGATAATATTAAATATGAACTAATCCCTGAAGCAATCAGCGGCAGAATGCCAATTCATGGAGTAAGATTACGACGTTACAATCTGTAAGGAGCTGGATATGTCAAGACAGCGAACAATTGAAAAAATAATGGAATCAGAATATGTATCAATCGGAGAATTGGTACGACTGACCAATACCAGATACAGTACCCTAAAGTTCTATACAGAAGAGGGAATGCTGCCTTTTGAACAGGCAGAAACGAATCTGACCAGGAGATTCAAACGTGTAGAAGCAATCACCCGCATTGAGGAAATAAGGGAAATGCGTCAGAACGGCAAAACAATACCGCAGATAAAGGAACTGCTTCAGGAATCTGTGAAAGACCAGGAATAAATGAGATAGTAATTTCCAGTGTTTGTTTTTAAGTTGATTACCAAAGGTCAATGTGTTCGGATTGGAACAGTGGATTAAAATGTAATTAAGATTAGTAGATCAGGAGCAGAGGTGTTTTGTCTGATAAAAGGGAGGAGCCGGCAAGATCGGGGGAATCCTGCCGGCTGTATGAAAAAAAGTTTTATTTTAAAGGGTTATTGGCCTCTTTACAGTTATTAATATACCTGTAAATTGTGACGGGAGTTTGATAAATCTGTGAAGAGTTTGTGAAAGGAAAGAAAAGTTAGAGACCATGGATTAATTTCTACACTCGAAAAACATCATGCAGGGGCGAAGTAAGGTTCTGGGAATTAGTATCATATAATGAATATGTGATGCAGCGTTTCTTGCCTTTCTCGATAAGAGAAATAAGCGGAAATAAAAACACCCACCCTGTCTGCCAACAGGTTGGGCGGTGTCTGTAAGGATATTTATCCTATAAACCTGGGAGCATCCACTTTTGGAGTGGATGCTTTCTTTTATATTTCTATTCTCTTCCTAAATTCAAAACATTAAGTAATAGTTATAATATTTGAACATGCAGAGCATCGGCTTCATTTGGAATAACCGAATTTTGAAAATTGGTGTGAGCCACGATCACGTCCACTAATAAACCTGGATGAAGTGAACGAAGAGGAACAGGGTTACTGTCTTTGTCTCGAATCGTAGTTATATTGCTGATATTAAATCTTATTTGATTATCTGCATTATTAGGATCGCCAGTAAAGAGAAAAGAGTTATCGATATCTACTTTTGCGATTCGGTCTATAATAAAGTTCAGTGGCGGCTGATCGTAAGTCCTTGCAACAACTAAAGTTGCATCAGCCTGTGGTGGAGTGAGTCCTGCATTAATCGATGAAAATAAGGAATCCACCAACATGCCCTCTTCAATGTCGGATAATAATATATGATAGCCGTATGAATTTAGTATGACAGTGCTAATGGTTACATTAAGTCTTAAGGATTCTGATATGGTTTCATTTTGTTCATAATTGGCGTAGAGAATGTCTAAATATCCGATATTATTATTAATAAGAAAAACCTCATCAACCACTGCATTATGGATTTGCAGCATTCGTCCAATATGCGTGATTGTACCTAAATTACATATGCGCATTCGTGGCCTCTTAAGGATTTTACCAATTTTTATAATATATGCGTAAATAAATTTAAGATACGTGTTATTACAAAGAAAGGGAAATTGATTGATAGAAAATCAAGAGAGTACCAGTTCCGGAAGGCATGATTCCGGCGCAGTGTAAATCAGTCAACCTCCGGAAAAGCTTAAAGGGGTAAGCATAAAATAGCCAGGTACATTTAAAAGAAAACGATAGAGTCACTGGGTCTGCTTTAAACCTGGGACAGTCTAAGAGGAGTCTGATTCGGCTCCTCCTTTTTCTTCCCACCGCCTGTCACTTTCTAATGACAAGGAATGAATGGAAAGTTATACTGCTTAGGAGGATAATGAGACCAGAAGGAAAGTGATTGTATGATACAGGATTTGACACAAAAGCAGATACAGCTTTTGAATTGCCTGATGCATCAGGAGAATGCCATTGATGGGGAAGAGTTGGCGAAACGGCTTGGAATCTCTTCCAGAACGGTAATGCGGTATCTCTCGGTTCTAAGTGAGGAACTGAAAACGTTTGACGTGTCCATTTCCCGTAAAAGGGGACAGGGGTATGCTTTAGAGGGAAACAAGGCGGCATTAAAGCCTCTTCTTACCAAAAAGGAATACCGTCAGAAAGATGGAGATAAACGGATTCATGAGATGATTCTGGAAATCATCGACCGGGATGAGATCACCATTGAGAAACTCAGCGATATCATGTTTTTAAGTTCGTCCACCTTAAATAAGATGACCGCCGATGTAAAGGAATTTTTAAGCAGATACAGGCTGACTCTTGCCGGAAAGCCTTATTATGGACTCTCCATTACGGGTGAGGAAACAGATATCCGCACTCTTTTGGGGGACATCGGCCTGGATTACTGCAATGCAAAGCTTGTGAATACAGGAATTTACAACATTTCTGAGGAAGAGCTTGACCGGACAGATGAGCTGGTGTTCGGATACATTCAGGAATACGGAATGATAGTGGCAGATATGGATTTAAACAATCTGATTGCAAGAATCATCATCGCCCTTTCGCGGAACAGAAAAGGGCGTCAAGTGAACGGAATGAAGCTTGGAGCCTCCATTACCGGCCATAACTATCAGATGATACGTTCTATTATGGAGGCTCTGGGTAAGGAATTCCATATTGCAGTTGCAGAGGAGGAATGTTTCTATGTCATGGTGTGCTCCGGTTTTATGGGATATAACTTAAACCTTGCGGATACAGCAGACTGTGAGGAAATGCGCCGGTTCGTCAGTGATTTTCTGGCGGAGATTTCCGAACTTACAGGGATTTCCTATAATCAGGATGAGAAAGTGATGAATGTTTTAAGCATGCACTTAAAAGCCCTGATGCAGAGGGCCAGAGCCGGAAACTACTCGCCAAATCCCATTATCGGACAGATTAAAAACAGCTATCCTCTGGAAATGAATTATGCCATCCTGATGGCACAGCGCTTTGAGGAGCGGTTTAACGTTTCCATTAATGAGGATGAGATCGGTTATCTGACCGTTTATTTAGGAGTTTATGAGCCCCAGGCCGGAGAGCGGATTAAGGCGGTGATCCTATGTAATTACGGAATCGGCACATCTCAGATGATTCTGGAGAAGATTCAGAGTGAAGTTCAGAACATATTTATATGCAGCGTTTATCCGGTCCGATATTTAAAGCTGGCTTTGGACCGGAAGCCGGATGTAATTATTTCAGCGGTTCCTGTGGAGGAGTATGACGGAACTGTTCCTGTAATCGTTTCCCATGATCTGCTGGGTGAGAAAGCGATTTCCCGAATTCAGGAGCAGATCTGGCAGAAGATCTGTATTGAAAAGGAGCTAATGCGGTATTTTGACCCGGACTGCTTTGGATATATCAGCGCGGAGAACCGGTTCCAGGCCATTAAAGAACTAGGTGCCATGCTGGAACGAAAGAAAGGCATTGGAAGCCAGATGATAAATGCCATAGAAAAGCGTGAAAGGATCAGTTCCACAGAGGTTGGAAACCTGGTGGCCGTGCCTCATGTGCTGATGCAGGGAGAATTCTCTTCCTGTATTGCCATCGGGATTTTGGATAATCCCGTCCAATGGGGTAGTGAGATGGTTCAGATGGTATTCTTAGCCTGTTTTAACCAGTCTGGAAATCAGTATGCCCGGATTTTCAGAACACTGTATAAAGTGGTCCACTCAGAGGAACTGGTGCGCCGCCTCATACAGGCGGATGATTTTTATACATTTCAAAATATTATGTGCGGGAGAGAGGTGTGATGATGACGAAGGAAGTAATCAAAAAGGAATATATTTTTACCGGAATGGAATTTGGGAGTAAGGATGAAGCGCTTCGTTCCATCGCAGAGCAGGCGGTAAGCTTAGGGCTGTGCCGGGATGTAGAAGGAACTTATCAGGGCTTTTTGGAACGGGAGTCCCAGGGCCCTACCGGCATGGAGGACGGGTTTGCAATTCCTCATACCCGTTGTGAATCCGTTATTCAGACGGGAATCATTGTAATGAAGTCGAAAAATGAACTGGAGTGGGAATCCTTTGACGAAAAGCCGGTTCACATTATGATTGCCCTGATTGTTCCAAAGGAAAATTATGGAAATGAACACATCCAGATTCTGGCATCCCTTTCCAGAATGCTGATGAAGCAGGAATTCCGGAACAGGATCATGGAGTCTGATTCCGCCGGGGAGATTTATGAGATCATTCATCAGGCAGTGTCTGTTAACTGATGAATTCTTTCAGAAGTTGGTGTTGCTGGGGGCGCCCGGCTGAAAAGTATATAAAAATTAAGAGAAAAGAGGAAAAATAATGGCAAAGAAAAAATTAGTAGCATTATGCGCATGTACCATGGGACTGGCCCATACCTTTATGGCAGCTCAGGCCTTAGAGGATGCGGCAAAGGAGATGGGATACGACGTGAAAGTGGAGACTCAGGGGGCGGACGGAATTCAAAATGAGCTGACCCCGGCAGAAATCGCTGAGGCAGACATTATTATTCATGCCGTTGCCATCGCACCCCAGAACAATGAGCGCTTTGACGCATATGATATTTACGAAATCGGCCTTCAGGACGCAATTAAAAATGCCAAGGGGATTATTCAGGAAATTGAAAGCATGGAAGATTGAAAAAACGAAAGATAAGGGGGATAAAAGAAGATGGCAATTACAAAGAGGAGTGCATTGACTGGACAGGCAGAAAACAAAAATGCAGGCAGCTCCAATAAGCCTGTACAGCAGAAACCGGAGATTCAGGAGAAAAAGAGGATTTGGGATACATTGTCACGTCACGTAATGACCGGTATCAGCAACATGATTCCATTCCTGATCATGGGCGGACTGATTCTGGCATTTTCACAGCTTATTCCATATGTAATCCTGAGCGTGGACCCGTCCATAGGCATTTTGGATGCCATGAACAGCGGAGCTTATGATGGATTTAACTTATTTCTTTTGAAATTTTCCGAATTATGCGCAAATTTTGGCGGAACGCTGTTCGGATTTGCGATTCCTATGTTTGCAGCTTTTATGGCTAATTCCATCGGCGGCAAGCTGGCGTTTCCGGCTGGTTTTATCGGAGGTTTGATGGCTACGAAACCAACTGCAGTTGTGAGCCTTGTGGATGGAACCTGGACGGCTTCTTCGCCCGTAGCTTCTACATTTTTAGGAGCGCTGATCATCGCCATTGCAGCCGGGTATTTTGTAAAGTTTTTAAACCAGAAGATTAAAGTGAGCCACAATATGCTGGCATTCAAATCCACTTTCCTGATTCCCATGCTGGCGGCTGTGTTTGTCATGCTGGGCATGCATCTGGTTGTAACGCCTCTTGGTGGAATGTTAAATAGCCTGATCAAATCGGGACTTTCAGCAGCCGGTAAGGCCGGGTCTTATGGATATACCATTGCTTTATCTGCTGCTACGGCCATTGACCTGGGAGGCCCCATCAACAAAGCGGCCGGGTTTGTGGCACTTGGATTTACAACCGATAAAGTACTGCCCATCACTGCACGTGTGGTTGCCATAGTCGTACCTTCCTTTGGATTGGGACTAGCGACCTTGATCGACCGTCTGGTAGTAAAGCGCCATGTGTTTGACAAGCAGTTCTATCCTCAGGGGAAGACTGCCATGTTTCTGGCGCTGATGGGAATCTCTGAGGGAGCCATTCCCTTTGCCCTGGAAATGCCTAAGGTAATTATTCCCTCTTATATGATCGGTGCCATATGCGGTTCCCTTTCGGCTACTATGTTCGGTGCGGTGCAGTGGTTCCCGGAGTCCGCTGTTTGGGCGTGGCCTTTGTGCCAGAACATTCCGGGTTATATCGCAGGAATTGTGGTGGGAGCTGTGGTGACGGCTTTGCTGGTGATTTTTATCCGCAACAACATGATACTAAAAGGCAGGCTGACGGTAGATTCCAACGACTGATAGGACAGGAGATGGCGGAATGGAATTCCATCTGAAAAGTGGAAGGCAGTTTATGGAACGAAACGGTCTGGATGGACTGTTGCTGGTATCCAGAGAAAATAAATTTTACACGGCGGGGCTATACAGCGGCAGCGGCTATGTGCTGCTTACGAAAAAGGGCTGCTATTCCATTGTGGATGGACGGTACTATGTCCAGCAAAAGGAGCGGATCGCTGGAGCCCTTAAGGAAATGAATGCCAGGGTTTTGCTGGCGGATAAAAACTGCGGGTACATGGAGTACATAAGCCGGATTGCGGAGGAAGAGTCTGTCAGAAAACTGGGCTTTGAGGCGGAGGCCGTTTCTTTTGCCCAGTACCAGAAACTGAAAGCGGGACTGATGACAGAGCTTGTGCCCGTATCACCGGATTCCATTCGCATGGTGAAGACGGAAGATGAGATTTCCTGTATTAGCAGGGCCTGTGAGATTGCTGACCGGGGATATTCCTATATCCTCGGTCAGATCAAAGCAGGAATGACCGAAAAACAGGTGGAGAACCGCCTGATTTATTATATGAAAGAACTGGGAGCACAGAAAGAGTCCTTTGATGTGATCGTTGCCAGCGGAATCAATGGCGCTATGCCCCACGTCAAGGCAGGGCAAAAGGTCATTGAAGCCGGAGATTTTGTTACCATGGATTTCGGCGTCCGGGTGGGCGAATACTGTTCTGATATTACCCGAACCGTTGCAGTGCAGATGGTTGATCCTAATATGCGCCAGGTATATGAGACCGTAAAAAAGGCACAGGAGACGGCGATCCATGCCATTCGTCCTGGGAAAAAATGCAGTGATATCGACCGGGCTGCCAGAGACGTGATTGAGAAAGCAGGATATGGCCCGGCATTTTCCCACAATCTGGGACATGGTCTGGGGATTGCCTGCCACGAACTGCCTGATTTCGCACCTGGAGATGAAAGGGTTCTGGTGCCCGGTATGGTCATGACTGTGGAACCTGGAATCTATTTAGAAGGGCTTGGCGGTGTGCGCATTGAGGATGATGTGCTGGTTACGGAAGAGGGTTTTCGCCTGCTCACATCCTCGCCCAGGGAACTGACTGTTGTGGGATAAGGAGTCTGGTTATATGGATAAAGAATTTTTAAAAGAATTATGCGAGGCTGGGGCAGTGGCATCCAATGAACACCGGATCAGGGATGTACTGCGGAAAAATTGCATGCCCTATGCCCAGGAGTTGGCTTATGACGGACTTGGCAGCATCATTTTTACCCAGAAGGGAGAAGGCCCGTCGATCCTTTTGGCTGCACATATGGACGAAGTGGGGTTTCTGGTGCGGTCCATTTCCAGCCAGGGGATGGTGATGGTGCTGCCCGTGGGAAATGTGCGGACCTTTTCCAGATTCATGCAGGAGGTGACGGTCACAACTGCTGGCAGCAGGGAGTATAAAGGGATATTAAACGGAGTATATGATGAAGATAAGAAAGAGGCAGCAGGCCTTTATGTGGATCTGGGGCAGGACAGTTTAGAGGAGGTCCTGGATCTTGGAGTGCAGCCTGGAGACATGGTTACTTTCTCTTCCGTTTTCCGGGAATATGAAAATGGCCGTTTTGCCGCCAGAGCCCTTGATGACCGGGCGGGCTGCTGGGTGATGGGCGAGCTGATGAAACGGATGGCTGGGAACGTTCATCCGAACCGTATCAGCTATGCATTTACCAGTTCCGAGGAAGTGGGTACGAGAGGAGCAAAAACAGCGGCAAGAGTAGTGCTTCCGGATATCTGTATTGTATTGGATGCAGCCTGCAATGGCAGCGAGTTTGTGCGTGACCACACCAATAACCGGCAGATAGGAAAGGGGCCCATGATCGTTCACTATGACAAAAATGTTGTAAGCAACCGCGCCATGGTGGAGCTGGTACGCCGTTCTGCAAAGGAGCTGGATATCCATGTACAGGATGATATGTTCTTAAACGGAGGAACGGACGGCGGTGTGCTTCATCAGGACGGAACGGGGCATCCTGCCGTGGTGCTTGGCATTCCAACACGCTATGGGCATTCTCCCTATTCCATTGCATGCTACCGGGATATGGAGCAGATGGTGGATTTGCTGGAGTGTCTGCTGATGAAGCTGGATAAAGAGGTCTGCAGGCAGATCGGATTTGAGGCGGAAGCATATGAAGTATGATTTTGATCAATTGATTGACAGACGGGGAACATATTGTACCCAGTGGGATTATATAAAGGACCGGTTCGGAGAAGAGGATTTGCTTCCCTTTTCCATTTCCGATACGGATTTCATGGCGCCCTGGCCAATCAGGAAAAAACTTATGGAGGTGGTGGAACATGGGATCTATGGCTACAGCCGGTGGAACCATGAAGATTTTAAAGGTGCTGTGGCAGGATACTTTGCTGACCGCCATAAGGTATTGGTCAGCCCGGATTGGGTGGTTTACAGCCCGTCAGTGCTGTATTCCATTGCAGTGCTTTTTCGTCTGCTGAGCCGTGAGCATGACAGGGTGCTGGTGTTTGAACCCATGTATGATGCCTTTTATCACGTAATTAAGGACAATAACCGGGAAATGGTCCCTCTTAGTCTTACGCCGGAAAACGGCAGGTATGAAATCGACTTTGACCGGTTTGAGAACCTGGTTATGGAGTGCCGGATTTTCCTGCTTTGTTCCCCTCACAACCCTACGGGCAGGGTCTGGACTACGGTTGAAATGGACCGGATGGTGGAGCTGTGCAGAAAGCATCAGGTTGCAATCATTTCTGATGAAATACACTCGGATGTGGTTTTAACAGACCGGAAGCATTGCCCGGTTCTTAAATATGGGAATCAATACGACCAGCTGTATCTGGTCAGCTCTGCCAGCAAGACCTTTAACACGCCCGGCCTTATAGGCTCTTACTGTGCACTTCCGGATGAGAGGGTCCGTAATCGGTTTATTTCCCGGATGCGCAACAGGGATTTTCTCAACTCCGTAAGCCTAATGGGGATGCACGCCATGATGACAGGCTACGGGGAATGTATGGATTACGCAGACCAGCTGTGTACCTATATCAGGGGAAATATGAAAGAATTGTCCAATTTCGTGGAAGAGGAACTGAAAGATACCGGGGTAAGATTTCATATGCCGGAGGCCACTTATCTGGCCTGGATTGATATGAGCAGAGTGTGCGCCGACAGCGGTGCCATACAGAATGCGCTTGTACATGAGGGAAAGGTCGGAATCATGCCTGGAAAGGCTTATGGGGATGAGAATTACCTCCGGATGAATCTGGGGTGTCCCCGGGGAAAGCTGATGGAAGGACTTGAGAGGATGAAGAGGGCTTTGGATAAGCTCCCGCTGATATAATGATAGAAAGACGCTCATTTTGTGAAAAATGCGGCGTCTTTTTTCTCCAATAATATTTGTTGTGAGACAAATTAAAAAATTACTATTGATAGTCAGCATTTTTTTCGATAAAATAAGCTTGCAGAAGAATATTTATGATTGTATCTCATTGTTTGAGGTATAGAAACTAACAACATATGAGGAGGTGCCTGTTATGCTTGATATTACAACAATATCGGCAGAAAGTGATTTGATTGATCAGGAGCTGAAAGAGCAGCTGTCTGATATATTAAAAAAAATGAAAGACCCTGTGACGATCAAAGCGGTGGTGGATATATCACGGGAGAAAGATCTGCAGATGGCTTCATTTTTGAAAACGATTGTCTCTCTCAGTGAAAAGCTAGGCCTGGAGCTCTACTCCCCGGAGGAGGGAGATCAGGTTCCGGAGCTGGATACGACTTTTCTGCCGGTCACCGGTCTTTACAAGGCGGGAAGCTATGGCCGCTGTGCTTTTCACGGTATTCCGGGTGGGAAAGAAATCAATTCTTTTATTTTGGCTATATATAATCTTGCAGGTCCGGGGCAGAAGGTATCGGGCGGCCTGCGTAAAAAGATTTTAAAGCTCAAGTCAAAAACCAATATAAAGATATGTGTATCCTTGTCATGCCATCATTGTCCAGGGGTAGTGGCGGCCTGTCAGCAGATTGCCATTTTAAATCCGGATATCGAGGCGGAAATGATCGATGCGGCACTCTATACGGATTTGGTTGCCAAGTATAATATTGAGCGTGTGCCGATGATCATATTCAATGATAAAGAAATCCATATGGGGAACAAAGCAATAGAGGAAATTGTCACATTGTTAAAATAATAACTAAAAATAAAATAAAAAATTTAAAATAATATACAAATTGCACAAAAATGTAGTTTAAGATGCCGATAAACTGTTTGATTTTGTAGAAAAAAATTTGAACTATTGAAAGAGTATATACAATGTGCTATATTGAGTTCAAGGTAATAATCATGCGGAGATGATGAGAGCATAGCAGAACAACAGAAATGTTGCTTCTAAACTATGCTCTTTTTTCCGTTTCGGATGATTACTGGCAGGCTTTTGCGGCCAGATGTCAAAAGGATATCGATGCAAAAAAGAGAGGAGCTCCAATGGACCAGAAATATTACGACTTGTTTGAGAGCAATCCGGTTATCGCGGCGGTAAAGGATATGAAAGGTCTTGCCGACTGCTGTAGCATGGAGGAGATCCGGGTAGTATTTATCCTGTTCGGGGATATCTGCAATTTAAGTTCGATTGTTAAGCAGATCAAAGATGCGGATAAAGTAGCTATGGTACATATTGACCTGATTACAGGTTTAAGCGGAAGAGAAATTGCAGTTGATTTCATTAAGAATAATACGAAAGCGGACGGCATTATCTCAACGAAGCCGGCACTGATTAAGAGGGCCAAAGAATTATCATTATTTACAACATTAAGAATATTTGTCCTGGATTCTATGGCTTTTGAAAATATAGATAGGCTGATGAATGTAGCCAGGCCGGATATCATTGAAATATTACCCGGTCTGATGCCAAAGGTGATTAAGAGGGTATGCAGTCTGGTCAAAGTGCCGGTGATAGCCGGAGGACTGATATCGGACAAAGAGGATGTGATGGAAGCCCTTGCAGCAGGTGCGATATCCGTATCCACAACCAATCCGATGGTATGGAAAATGTAAAAAGGAACTGAGCTGTTTTTGCAGGAAAGCAGTTGAGTATAAATGACACTGAAGAATGGGATCAACGACTAAGAAGGAGGGTTTTTATGGCGAAGTATGTAATGGCATTGGACGCGGGTACGACAAGTAACAGATGTATCCTTTTTAACGAAAAGGGTGAGATGTGCAGTGTGGCACAAAAAGAATTCACACAGTATTTTCCAAAGCCAGGCTGGGTAGAGCATGATGCAAATGAAATCTGGTCAACACAGCTGGGAGTT
Source organism: Lacrimispora sphenoides JCM 1415 (assembly GCF_900105615.1). Taxonomy (NCBI): domain Bacteria; kingdom Bacillati; phylum Bacillota; class Clostridia; order Lachnospirales; family Lachnospiraceae; genus Lacrimispora; species Lacrimispora sphenoides. The sequence continues at coordinate 1,329,938 of NZ_LT630003.1, forward strand.
GCAGTTGAGGCTATTTCAATGATCGGTGCACGCGCAGAGGATATCGCAGCAATCGGTATCACAAATCAGCGCGAAACAACAATTGTATGGGATAAGGAGACTGGGGAGCCCGTATATCATGCGATTGTATGGCAGTGCCGGAGAACCGCCGAATACTGTGACTCTTTGAAAGAAAAAGGCCTGGTTGACACCTTCCGGGCGAAAACAGGTTTGGTAATTGATGCTTATTTTTCAGCGACAAAGTTAAAATGGATCCTTGATAACGTTGATGGTGTAAGGGAACGTGCAGAAAAGGGTGAATTACTGTTTGGTACGGTAGAGACCTGGCTGATCTGGAAGCTGACGAAGGGTAAGGTTCATGTAACGGATTACTCCAATGCTTCCCGCACCATGATGTTTAACATCAATACGTTAACGTGGGATGATGAAATTCTGGCAGAACTTAATATCCCGAAATCTATGCTTCCGGAAGCTAAGCCATCAAGCTGTGTATATGGGGAAAGTGATCCGCAGTTTTTCGGCGGCATCATCCCGATCGGCGGCGCGGCAGGCGATCAGCAGGCCGCATTATTTGGCCAGACTTGCTTTAATGCCGGTGAGGCTAAGAATACATATGGAACCGGATGCTTTATGCTGATGAACACTGGTGAGAAGCCGGTATTCTCTAAGAATGGTCTCGTAACAACGATTGCCTGGGGATTGGACGGCAAAGTAAATTATGCACTGGAAGGTTCAATCTTTGTGGCGGGTGCTGCGATTCAATGGCTGCGGGATGAATTAAAGCTGATCGATTCTGCACAGGATTCCGAGTATATGGCGAATAAGGTTAAGGATACCAACGGCTGTTATGTGGTTCCGGCGTTTACAGGTCTTGGTGCACCTCATTGGGATCAGTATGCCAGAGGTACTTTAGTAGGAATTACCCGTGGTGTAAACAAATATCATATTATCAGGGCAACTCTGGATTCCCTCTGCTATCAGGTAAATGATGTTCTGCAGGCGATGCGTGCCGACTCCGGCATTCAGCTGGCTGCTCTTAAGGTAGATGGTGGCGCAAGTGCCAACAATTATCTGATGCAGACGCAGGCAGATATCATTGATGCACCGGTTAACCGCCCACAGTGTGTCGAGACGACCGCGATGGGAGCTGCATATCTGGCAGGGCTTGCAGTTGGCTACTGGGCAAATAAAGAAGAAGTCATTAATAACTGGGCAATTGATAAAACCTTTACTCCGAAAATCTCAGAGGATAAGAGGAAAACAATGATAAATGGCTGGAACAAAGCCGTTAAGTATTCCTTTGGATGGTCAAAAGAAGATTAAGCCGAAGACTAATACTATTTTTGTAACTATTGACAGATGTTCAAAAATGAACAAGGGGGATACATTATGTTGCCATATATAGCAGAATTTATCGGAACCATGATTCTGATTCTTTTAGGCGATGGCGTTGTAGCAAACGTAACATTAAACAAGTCTGGTATGAAAGGTGCTGGTTCAATCCAAATTACCTTTGCATGGGGTCTTGCTGTTTTAATTCCGGCCTTTATCTTCGGTGCAGCTTCCGGTGCTCATTTTAATCCTGCATTAACAATTGCCTTAGCTGTGGATGGAAGCATGGCCTGGGGTCTGGTTCCCGGTTACATAGTGGCTCAGTTTGCCGGTGCATTTTGCGGTGCGGTTCTTGTTTATCTTCTGTTCAAGGATCAATTTGATGCAACGGAATCTGCTGCTACCAAACTGGGTGTATTTTCAACAGGACCTTCTATTCCCAATATGGGACGCAATATTTTAAGTGAAGCAATCGGTACATTCGTATTAGTATTTAGTATCAAGGGTATTTCACAGGTCAGCGGCATTGCTACCGGTCTGGATAAGCTCCTGGTATTTGGTATTATCGTTTCTGTTGGTATGTCCCTTGGCGGACTGACTGGATATGCGATTAATCCGGCTCGTGACCTTGGTCCGCGTATTGCCCACAGTGTTCTTCCGATTAAGGGCAAAGGCGATTCTAACTGGGGATATGCACCAGTTGTGATTGTCGGCCCGGTCATTGGTGCGGTTGCTGCGGTACTGCTGTATCAGGCAATTCCCTGGGCATAATATTGAGATAATCATATAACCATCCTGATCGATAATATCATATATGGATTGCGGGAGAATGGAGCGGCGCAAATAGGCGTGGAAACACGTCTTGTTTGTGCCGCTTCTGGTAATATATGAAAGGGAGGACACAAAAGTATGTATGACGTAATTATTATTGGAGCGGGTGTATCTGGCAGTGCCGTCGCACGCGAACTTTCCCGATATAAGGTGAATGCCTGCGTTCTGGAAAAAGAAGAAGATGTGTGCTGTGGAACCACCAAGGCCAACAGTGCCATCATCCATGCCGGCTATGATGCGGCAGAAGGATCCTTGATGGCCAGGCTGAATGTAGAAGGAAATCAAATGATGCCAGAGCTTTCTAAGGAACTTGATATTCCTTTTGAGCAGTGCGGGTCTTTGGTTGTATGCCTGGATGAAGCATCGCTGCCGAATCTGCAGACCCTTTATGACCGGGGCGTTAAAAATGGCGTAAAGGATCTGGAAATCATTACAGACCAGGAAAGAATCAGGGAAATGGAGCCAAACCTGGCAGATGAGGTGATTGCAGTTTTATCTGCTCCGACAGCGGGGATTGTATGTCCCTTTCATTTGAATATTGCATTGGCAGAAAATGCTTATACCAATGGCATTGACTTTAAATTTGATACTGAGGTAGAAAGTATAACGCAGATCGAAGGTGGCTGGAAGCTGGAAACAAGCAAGGGGGTGTATGAGACCCGGTATGTGGTGAACGCGGCCGGTGTTTATGCAGACCGCTTTCATAATATGGTCAGTGAATCAAAGATCCATATCACTCCCCGGCGGGGCGATTACTTTCTATTGGACAAAAACGCAGGAAAGCATGTAAAACGGACAATTTTTGCACTGCCGAGTAAATATGGCAAGGGGGTACTGGTAACTCCTACGGTTCATGGAAATCTTATCATCGGCCCAACCGCTGTTGATATAGAGAATAAGGAAGGCACAGCGACCACCAGAGAGGGCCTTGATGAACTTTCAAAGGCTTGTCTGAACGTGAAGAATCTGCCGTTTAGACAAGTGATCACCTCTTTTGCGGGCTTAAGGGCCCATGAAGACCATCATGAATTTATTATCCGGGAGCTTGATGATGCACCGGGATTTGTGGACTGTGCAGGTATTGAATCACCTGGTCTTACCAGCAGTCCGGCAATCGGCAAAATGGCAGCAGAAATTTTACGGGAAAAGCTGGATTTAAGCGTAAATCCTGATTTTAATGGAACCCGCAAAGGAAACATTGATTTAGATACTTTGTCAAAAGAGGAGAAAGCTGCTCTGATTGAGAAAGAACCGGCATATGGAAATATTATCTGCCGCTGCGAAATGGTAACGGAAGGGGAGCTTTTAGACGCCATTCACCGGCCCTTGGGTGCCCGAACCTTAGATGGTATCAAACGCCGGACCAGGGCAGGAGCAGGACGCTGTCAGGCAGGTTTTTGCATGCCTAAAACAATGGAGATTCTTCACCGGGAACTGGGTATTCCCATGACTGAAATAACGAAATCCGGCGGGAATTCACAGCTGTTAGTCGGATATAACAAGGACAGAATATAAAAAGGGGGCGCGCTACGGATGAAAGAATATGATATTGTGATAATTGGCGGCGGACCTGCTGGCCTTGCTGCGGCGATTGCGGCCCGGGATAACGGCTCTGAAAGCATATTGATCCTGGAAAGGGATAAGGAGCTCGGGGGGATATTAAATCAGTGCATTCATAACGGTTTTGGACTGCATACATTTAAGGAAGAATTGACAGGACCGGAATATGCGGCTCGTTTCACGGAACAAGTAGAAAAACATAAGATTGAATATGTTCTAAATACAATGGTTATGGAAATCAGCTCTGACAAGGTGGTTACGGCAATGAACAGGGAGGAGGGACTGTTTGATATCCAGGCCAAGGCGATCATCCTGGCCATGGGATGCAGAGAACGCTCCAGGGGGGCGCTCAATATACCTGGATACCGGCCGGCCGGTATTTTTTCAGCCGGTACAGCACAGCGTCTTGTTAATATGGAAGGCTACATGCCCGGGCGAGAGGTAGTGATTCTTGGATCCGGTGATATCGGATTGATTATGGCCAGACGACTGACTCTGGAAGGAGCCAGGGTTAAGGTGGTGGCTGAAATCATGCCATATTCCGGAGGGCTTAAAAGGAATATTGTCCAGTGCCTGGATGATTATGGAATTCCGCTTAAATTGAGCCACACGGTAGTCGAGATCAGAGGCAGGGAGCGGCTGGAGGGAATTACTCTGGCGGCAGTGGATGACAGGGGGAAACCAATTGCCGGAACAGAAGAGGAATATTCCTGTGACACCTTGCTTTTATCGGTCGGACTGATACCGGAAAATGAACTCTCCGGTGCCATGGGAGTGGTTTTGAATCCGGTCACATCAGGCCCGATTGTAAATGAAAGTCTGGAAACAAATGTGGAAGGAGTCTTTGCCTGCGGAAACGTGCTTCATGTGCATGATCTGGTGGATTTCGTTTCGGAAGAAGCTGCTGCAGCCGGAAAGAATGCTTCAGCATATGTGAAAAACGGGACGCAGAAAACGGGCGGCCGGGAAATCAGTCTTGAGGGTACTGATGGGGTCCGTTATACGGTTCCAAGCACGATTGACCCAGAACGTATGGAGGCAGCTCAAATTGTCCGGTTCCGGGTTGGAAATGTTTATAAAAACTGTTATATCGGTGTATACTTTAATAACGAGAGGGTATTGCATCGGAAGCGGATGGTGATGGCACCAGGAGAAATGGAAGAAATAAAGCTGGAAAAAGAAAAGTTACTGTTGCATCCGGATGTTGACAGGATTACAATAAGGATAGAGGAGGCATAGGTCATGGAAAAAAGAGAACTTATCTGTATCAGCTGTCCTATGGGCTGTCCTCTGACCGTGGAACTGGAAGGCGGGGAAATCGTGAACATTACAGGAAATACCTGTAAGCGAGGTGAGGTATATGGCCGAAAGGAAGTTACCAATCCCACAAGGATCGTCACATCCACCGTGAAGGTGGAAGGCGGTAAATCCGACATGGTATCGGTAAAAACCAGAGAGGATATACCCAAAGATAAAATCTTTGAATGTGTAAAAGCACTCAAAGGCATCACGGTGAAAGCGCCTGTCCGGATCGGCGATGTGATCCTTCCTGATGTGGCAGGAACAGGAGTAGATATCGTAGCGACGAAAGAGTGTAGATGACAATGGGCCTTTTTGAAGCTCTGTGTTGCTGTGAATGATTAGTCGAAGGAGGACTTTCTATGAAGATTAAGAAAATGGATATCAACAATATGAACGGATTAACCGAAGATGAAGATACAACCTGCGGCTTGAATGACATGAATTGTCTTGGAGAAGAAGAGGATAAAACCTGCGGTATCAATGATATGAACTGCTTAGAGGATGAAGAAGAGGATACAACTTGCGGCTTAAATGATATGAATTGTTTGGGTGAAGATGAATAAATTCATAATATAACGAATGGACAAGGGGGTTCTTATGAAAAAATTTATCAACGATACGGTATTGGTGGAAGAACAGATGATTTTAGGGATGGTGAAGGCTTATCCCGGGCATTTGAAAAAGCTGGATTGCGGTAATGTTGTTGTGCGGGCCGAGAAGAAAGAGGGTAAGGTAGCTTTGATCAGCGGCGGCGGAAGCGGGCATGAACCGGCTCATGGCGGTTTCGTCGGAACCGGAATGCTGGATGCCGCAGTTGCGGGTCCGGTCTTTACCTCCCCGACTCCGGATCAGATCTATGAGGGCATTAAAGCGGTTGCTACGGATGCTGGTGTACTTATGATCGTTAAGAATTATACCGGTGATGTCATGAACTTTGAGATGGCCGCAGAGATGGCGGAGATGGAAGGCATCACCGTGAAGCATGTTGTCACGAATGATGATGTGGCAGTAAAGGACAGTCTTTATACGATCGGCCGCAGAGGAGTGGCAGGGACAGTCTTTGTGCATAAAATAGCCGGTGCTATGGCCGAGACTGGTGCAGATCTTGATAAAGTGCAGGCAACTGCGCAAAAAGTAATTGATAATGTAAGAACGATGGGAGCAGCGATTGAACCTTGTACGGTACCGGCAGCAGGGAAACCGGGATTTACTCTTTCCGATGATGAGATGGAAATCGGAATCGGCATCCACGGAGAGCCGGGAACCCATAGAGAGCCGGTTAAAAAAGCGGATGAGATCGTTGATATGCTGCTGAGCCAGATTCTTGAAGATATCGATTATGCAGGCAGCGAAGTAGCAGTTATGATTAATGGTGCCGGCGGAACACCGCTGATGGAGCTTTATATCATTAACAATCGGGTTTCTGATGTTCTGGCAGAAAAAGGTATACGGATACATAAAACCTTTGTCGGAGAATATATGACCTCCATCGAGATGCAGGGCTTTTCAATCTCCCTTCTTCGTCTGGATGATGAAATGAAGCAGCTTTTAGATGCGGTCGCAGATACGCCTGCTTGGAAATAAAGGGATATTTTTTGTGTTTTTTCAGTCCCCGCTTATTGCGGGGACTTTATCAATGTAAATATGGATCAGAAAGGTGGTTGCCATGGCAGACAGTAAAAAGGTATTAGAAATCTTGAAAGCAATCAGTTTAAAAATGGAAGAACAAAAGGATTATCTTACGGAACTGGACCAGCCGATTGGAGACAGTGATCACGGTATTAACCTGGCCCGTGGTTTTGCTGCGGTAAATGAAAAGCTAACCGGTCTGGAAGGCAAGGATATCGGGACTATATTAAAGACAGTAGGTATGACGCTTGTTTCGACTGTCGGCGGGGCATCTGGTCCGTTATACGGATCTGCTTTCATGAAGGCTGGACAGGCCATGGCTGGAAAGGAAGATGTAGACATCACCGATTTTCTGACGGCCATAAAGATTGCCATCGAAGCAGTAGAACAGCGTGGTAAGGCAGTGGTGGAGGAGGCGACCATGCTGGATGCTATGGTGCCGTCCTATCAGGCTATGGATCAGGCTGCCCAGGAAGGGAAAACAGTTGGGGAAGTTCTTAACGCAGGAGTCAAGGCAGCATGGTCAGGAGTGGAGCATACAAAGGATCTGATTGCCACCAAAGGCCGGGCCAGTTATGTGGGTGAACGGGGCCTGGGGCATCAGGACCCGGGGGCTACGTCTTATTCTTTTATGCTGGAAGTGATTTCTAAAGTAGCAGGCTGAAGGGAGGTGTATCATTGATGGTTGGATTAGTCATCGTATCTCACAGTGATTCGCTGGCAAAAAGTGTTGTGGAGCTGACAAAAATCATGGCATCCAATGCGCAGATTGCCCCGGCAGGCGGGCTAGAAGACGGAAGCTTTGGCACCAGCTTTGAGAAAATCCAGGCTGCGATTGAATCTGTTTATACCGACGACGGAGTGTTGGTGCTCATGGACATGGGCAGTGCCGTCATGACCACTGAGATGGTAATCGAAATGCTGGACGACAAAAAGGTGGAAATGGTAGATTGCCCATTAGTGGAGGGAGCGGTTGTAGCCTCCATAGATGCGGCTGCCGGAATGGATTTTGAAACGATTAAGGGAGATCTTGCGAAAGTAGGAGGGACCAGGAAGTTTTAAATATGGCAATAAGAGAGCTATGAACCACCGAAAAAATGGTAACATAGCTCTTTTTGTATGATCAATGATTGATCAAGTAATCTTAAACCAAGGACTCACGGAAAGGGGAGGCTGACATATATGAGACGGCAATTCGATAAGCAGGTGAAGCAGATAAAAAAAGAAGAAAATAAATTGCTTAACAAAAAGGAAAATCCATTATTAAAAGCTTCCATAGAGCCTGTTGCTGATAAAATTCAAAGTTATATTCCAAACAAATTGAAAACGGCCCTGGAGACGGCATTCTATAAAGGCTTCCGGTTGGTTTTTGAAAAAGGGTATATTTATATAGAGAAAACTTATGATAAAGATAAGATACAGTTGGAATATGATTTAAATAATTATGCCATTGACAAAGTAACCAAAAGAAAATATCTGAAACGCCTGGACCGGCATTCCAAGCAGTCCCAGATGTTTAATTCTTCCATTTCTGTACTGGAAGGAGGAGTTTTGGGTGCATTGGGAATCGGCTTGCCAGATATCCCGCTTTTTTTATCCTTGGTCATGAAATCTGTTTATGAAATTGCTTTAAGTTATGGATATCATTATGAAACAGAGGAAGAAAAAGCTTATGTCCTGCTTTTGATCTGTACTGCAATGGCGAAACAGGAGCAGCAGAAAGAATTCTATCAAAAACTTGAAAAATTAGGCGAGGACATCGATTATAAAATTATTCCGGAAATTGACTTGGAAGAACTTATAAAAACCACAGCTGGAATCCTATCAGAGTCATTATTAGTCGCAAAATTCATTCAGGGAATCCCATTGATAGGAGCGGTGGGTGGCTTTGTAAATTATAACATCATTCGTAAGATCAGCAAATTTGCCGGTGTGAAATATAAAAAGAGATATTACATGAATAAACAAAAAAGTGCTGCCATCAAGCGGGACACTGAATAATTATAACTTTTAGGGTTTGGGTCCTGCCCGATGATGAGGGAAAATATTAAAGCCGGGATATACGGTAGATGTTTATTTTACAGATAAGGAACCGGAAGTAAAAACCAATAAAGAGCTTCCCGGGACACGGAAGAATATTCGGTGAAAGCCGAGGATAAAGAAGTTGACAAATTTGGAATATACAATATACTTACTATAAAAGAAATATAGACATTTCTTGCATTGGGGATGATGATGGATGTATATTGTAGCTTATCGTTTGTTAAATTTACTGAATGACTGTGAGTTTGGTTCTACGGATGCACATATCGCGAAAAATCTGCTGGATATGATATACGAGGTTGAATTTATACCGATTGACCAGGTCGCGGCAAAATGCCACATTTCCAAGTCAACACTTTCTAAATTCATAAAGCGCCTTGGTTTTGAGGATTACAAAGAGTTTAGGGATAATGTGAGGAATGAGAAGAAAAGAAGCAGATATACCGGAAACGAACAAAAATTGTCGATGAACGAGTTTATTGAAGCACAAGGAATTGAACGATATTTGAATATCCTTTCTGGTGATATTAAGAATTTTCTGTCCGGAATTAGTATGGAGCAGATTCAAAAACTGGCAGAAGCAATTTATGATTATGATAAAGTTGCTGCATTCGGAGCCGTTTATTCGGAAACGGTTGCTATGGATTTTATGTATATGTTTGCCGAGGAGAGGAAATATATAAAAACAAATCTCTTTGATACAAAGCAGGAACAATTTATTAATCAGGCGGATGAGGATACTCTGATTATTATATTTTCTAATTCGGGACAGTACATCTATCGGGATGGGCTGAAAGCTTTGAATTCATCCAAATTATTTATCAAAAAAACCAAGGGCCGGATAGCACTTATTACTTCGAACAAAGAGGCTGCATATGACCCCTGTATCACGTACCCGGTCTTATATCACTTAACCACGGATGTGCAGAATCATCTGATTGTTGAACGTATCGTCGTGAATCTGATTGTGGACAGCTACAGAAAAGTCAGGAAAGAGAAAAGAGAAAAATAGATGAACCGATAAAAGACAGACTTTCATGAAGAGTCTGTTTTTTTGTTAGAAATAACTAAATTTTGTTTGAATTATTAAGGTGAAGTTGCTAAAAAAGTTTCCAAAAAGCGAAATTCAAAGATTTTTGAAATGATTTTATTTATAATGAGTTGCAAGTTGTTATGCATCATAAGTTGTTAAATTTAGTCATGAAAGGAGTTAGAGATGTACGAGGGCTATCAATAGCCGTAGAATTATGGGGAGGGTGACATTGCCAATAAAAAGATAGTGAAAACGTTAGGAGGAAGGGATATGTATTTTATTATTGCTTCGCATGGCGAATATGCCGAGGCCTGTAAAAAGAGCTGCGAAATGATTACTGGAGCAGCACCCCAGTTTTCAGTAGTGACTTTTACAGAAGAAATGACGAAAGAATCGGTTGAGAGTGCTTACAGAAAGATTCTTGAGGAAAAAGGAGCAGAACAGTGTCAGGCGATTATTACTGACATAAAGGGGGGGACGCCTTATAATGCAGCAATTGCCATAAGACATGAGTATCCATCTGTTGCGCTGGTATCAGGACTATGTCTGGGCATGCTGATTGCATTGAATGTAGGTGATACGCTGGAGAATGCGATTGAACAGTCAAGGGAAATAATTACCGGAGAAGGGGTATCTGCCGCAAAACAGACTACGAAAGCAGTTGTATCTGCTGAGCCGGTGGAAAATAACGGGATTGTGAATTTCAGGCTGGATGAACGTCTGATTCACGGCCAGGTGGCAACCTTCTGGACGCGTACTCTTGGCGTTACAAGAATTATGATAGTAGACAACAATATCCTGATTGATGAAATTGGCAAAAATGCTCTGCAGGCAGCAGTTCCGTCAGGGATCAGGCTAAGCGTCCTGTCAGTAGCGAATGCAGCGAGGAGGCTGAACAAAGGTGCGTACGCAGGACAGAGAGTATTCCTCATAGTAAGGAGGACGGATACAATCCGTGAGTTACTTGATGCAGGGGTCAAAGTAAAGGAAGTAAACATTGGAAACATGGGAGTGAAAGACGGACGGAAGCAAATAACGAAATCCGTATACTGCACGAAGGAAGAAATTAAGGACATTCTGGATATAGAGAAATCCGGCGTGCAGGTATATGCCCAGATGGTACCGAATGACGATAAGAAGAAATTCACATCTTTTTTAAACAAGGAGGCATAGAGAATGGGAATTCAAGTGTGGCAGATTCTAGTATTGACATTATTAGCTTTCTTTTTTATTTGTGAGGGCTTATCCACCTCTATATTTGCAAACCAGCCGGTTATCATTGGAACAATTACCGGTATTGTTATGGGCGACATAGGAACAGGGCTGGCAGTAGGGGCGACTCTTCAGCTGATGATCCTTGGAGTAGGTACATATGGAGGGGCATCCATACCAGATTATGTAACTGGTGCCATGATTGGGACCGTATTTGCAATCACATCGGGAAAGGGAATGGAGTTTGGTATGGGACTGGCGGTGCCTGTAGGACTTTTGATGGTACAGCTTGATGTCCTTGCAAGATTTTCCAATGTGTTCTTTTCCAAAAGAGTCGAGGCAGCAATAGAAAGATTGGACTTTAAGGGGATTACAAGGAATACATGGCTGGGCGCTTTTTCGTGGGGGCTTTCCAGAGCGATTCCGGTTTTCCTGATGTTAATTTTCGGGCAGAACCTTGTAAATGCCATTACAGAGTATATGCCGGAATGGTTAATGAGCGGTCTGTCAGTTGCAGGAGGACTGCTTCCTGCTGTGGGCATTGCAATCCTGCTTAGATATCTTCCTGTTAAAAATTACATTGCTTATCTGCTCATTGGATTCATTGCAGCAGCGTACTTGAAAGTACCTATGGTTGGTGTAGCAATCATGGGAGTTGCATTAGCAATCATCGCATTTAAGCAGGAGGCGGCGAAAAACCAGAACGTTGTTGTAGTAAATCAGGGTGCAGTTCAGGAGGGATTGTTAGATGGAGAATATGAAGACTAATCAGGAAAAGATTACAAGCCAGGATATAAACAGTGTAAGCAAACGATGGATTCTGGCATCACAGATTACATGGAACTATGAAAAGATGATGGCAATAGGCTATCTATATTCCATTCTCCCGGTTCTGCGTAAATTATATAAAAAAGATGATGAATTAAAAGCAGCAATGAGAAATCATGTGCAGTTTTTTAACACGACTCCCCATATGGGCGGATTTATACTGGGCATTGATATTGCAACAGAGGCAGAAGGAAAAAACAGCAGCACAGATGGGGTTGAAACGGCAAATGGCATTAAAACAGGTCTGATGGGGCCTTTTGCAGGCGTCGGTGATACCATATTTGGAGTCCTGATACCGACGATTTGCGGTTCCATAGCCGCATATATGGGACAGCAGGGGAATGTGACAGGTGTCGTTATCTGGATATTGGTTAACATTGCAATCATGGCATTCCGTTATATCACAGTTGGAATTGGATACAGAGAGGGAACAAAATTAATTGTTTCTGCAAAAGATAAACTGGATGCATTGACAAGTGCGGCAACACTGCTTGGTATTACCGTGGTCGGTGCTTTGATTCCGACTGTAGTAAATGCGAATGTTACAGCAACGTTTATATCTGGTGATGTCACTTTGGCAGGACAGGACATTTTAGACCAGATCATGCCAAGCCTTGTTCCGGTTCTGGTTGTAGCCGCGATCTATGTTTTACTTGGTAAGAAAAAGATGACCTCTACGAAGGCAATCTTGATTGTTATGGCAGCATCCATCCTATTTGCTGCAATTGGATTTTTGGGATAAACAGACAACATATCGTTTCCGGCAATGGGCAGAAATGTTCCGGTCAGGGAATGGTGGATAAATTAAATGATACAGTTAGGAGAGATATTATGGGATTAGAGTTTTTTAACAAATCAAAAAAGATTATGGAACAACTGGAGGCAGCAGAACAGGAGCACATTCATGAGGCGGCCATATTAGTTTCTGATTCTATCAGAAACGGAGGAATCCTGCAGGCATTTGGAAGCGGGCATTCCTATGCAGGTGCAATTGAAGTATGCGGAAGAGCCGGAGGCTTGATACCAAGCAAGCTTATCCGTGACAAGGCGGAAGGAATGTATGAGAGTGTGGAAGGAAATGCTCCGTTTTTAATGCGGCAGGTGAACATAGGAGAGAATGATATTTTCATTCTGATCTCTAACTCCGGCAGAAACCCATTCGCAATAGAAATGGCTGATTACATAAAGAAAAAAGGCAACAAGCTGATCGTAGTAACTGCACTGGAAGTATCAAAAAGCTCAACTTCCAGACATTCTTCCGGTAAGCTTTTATATGAGTTCGCAGATGTGGTTTTGGATAACCATTCCACATTTGGGGATGCAGCCCTGGAAGTTGAAGGGTTGGACTACAAAGTTTGCGGAACCTCCTCACTCAGCACATGCCTTCTTTTGCAGCAAATGATTTATGAAGCGGTACAAGATATGATAGCAAAAGGATATGAGCCTCCGGTTTACAAGAGCGCTAATATTGACGGAGGAAGAGAATTTAATAATACTCTTGAACAGAAATATGCAGATAGAATCTGGCATATTTAAAAACAAAGAGTGATAACAGCGGTTGAAGAGGCGAGCGAGTTTTTGATATAATAAAAATTCTGAGAGTATGAGGTGATTATGAAACATCCGGTATTAGAAGTATGTACAGATTGTGTGCAGTCTGCGGTAAATGCGGATCACGCAGGAGCAGACAGGATTGAGCTTTGCAGCAATTTGGTAATCGGCGGTGTGACTCCAGGAATGGCGCTGTTTAAGCTGGTAAAAAAATATACGGATATAAAAGTCCGTGTCCTTCTGCGTCCCAGATACGGTGATTATTGTTATAATGCTTATGAATTTGAACAATTAAAAGAAGAAGTACAGATGTATCGTGAGTTGGGAGCTGACGGTGTGGTAATGGGAATCTTAAAGCCGGATGGCAGACTGGACGGGGAAAGAATGTCCGAACTGAAAAGATTAGCCGGAAACATGGACACTGCACTGCACAGAGCATTTGATGCCTGCATAAACCCAATGGAAACGATGGAACAGGCAGTTTCTTTAGGAATAAAAACCATTTTGACTGGCGGTCAATGTGGAAATGCATGGGATGGCAGAGAATTATTAAAAGAGCTTTATGAGAAAAGTGCAGGAAGAATCGAAATCCTGGCAGCAGGAGGAATTAATGCTGAAGTAATGGATAAATTAATTCCGCTTACCGGAATCACCTCTTTTCATATGTCCGGTAAAATTGAGGTGGACAGCATGATGACATATCGAAAAGCAGGAAGCAGCATGGGGCTTCCTGAAAGAGATGAATATGCCCTTTGGCAGACATCAGAGGAAAAAGTAAAACAGGCTGTTCAAGTTTTAAAAAATGTTTCGAAAAAGTAAAGCGGAATAGAATTCCGGCAGGGGCTGTGTGCTGATTATTTAGCACACAGCCTTTTGAGTTAATAACAAATTGCGAATTACTGGCTATTCAAAGGAGGTCGTAGACAGAATTGCTTTTTATATAAATCTGAAATAAAATCAATTAAAACATACCGGGTTTAAAGCGAAAATACCAAGTGGGGGTGACGAAACGTTTTCATATTTAAAAAAATGCCCATCTTTGCAGGAAATAAAATATTTGCTATAATAAAAATTACCATATTTCAAAATGCAATCGCGACGGATATATGGAGCTTCATATAAATGATACCGGAAAGAGGAAAAGGAATGAAAAAGCCTTCTAAATTATCTGTTCGGATGTTTCTATTGTTACTGCTATGTGTGGTCATGCCTTTGGCAGGGACCTGTATTTACGTACGAGTCAGCATGGAACATTTTATCCAGGAAAAGCTGAGTGAAAAAGTTATTCAGAACATTTCAAGGGGAGAACGGAATATCTGCGATAATTTACAGAACATAGCCGCTCTGACCAACGTCTTTGTATATGACGAAGAACTGCAAAGGCGTATTACAGATTCCAATACGTCTGAATATGACAACACAAAGTACTTTGACCAGATGATACATAAGCTGAGCATTGCCAGCGGATTTGATTTCGTTCAGGATATGAAGATCATTCTGTTTGATGATTACAGCAGGATATACTCCAACTGGAGCATGAATTACCAGGATTACCAGTTTCTCCTGGATCAGGATTGGGTGAAAAAGAGCAGGGAGAACAATGGGCATATTGTATGGGCTATGTTTAATCCGGCCTATATTATTGGTGAACAGAAAGATCAGACCTACATTTCTCTGGCAAAATCCCTGCTCAATGATTATACAACGGGTAATGTCATAGGAACGCTTATCATCAGCATTGACCAGAAAAAATTCAGCGACCTTTTGATGGAATACGCCTATGCCGGTGACATGGCTTATGTCTGTGTGGGAGAAGGAACTGTGCTAATGCAGAATGACACCCAGGGGCTCATTCATGAAGAGGATATAAGGAATCTGTTCCGGGAGACGGAGAAGAAAAAAAGCGGGAGCCTGCGGTATCAGTCTGCAGGAGGAAACTTTCTTATAAGTTATTACACCATACCAAAGCCGTGGGTATTTAACGATCAGCAGATGAAAGTCTTTCATTTCACCAATTATCAGGAAGTGACCAATCAGGTGGAAATGATCGGGAGCAGGATGAATCTGATCATCCTGATCGTCATATGCGCGCTTGTCTTAATTCTGTATCTTTCCATCAGGATGCTGGTTAAGCCCATTGTAAAACTCAGCGGCCAGATGGAAAATTACACGCTGGATATGGATTTAAAAGATATCGATATGAATCGGTCCGATGAGATCGGCCAGTTAAACCGCTCCTTCCGGCAAATGTCCATTAACATCCGCCATTTGTTTGAAGAGCTTAAAAATGAGCACGAGATAAAGGAAAAATACCGGTATGAGTCTTTGCGGGCACAGTTAAATCCCCATTTTCTATTCAATACCCTGTCTACTATCCGCTGGATGGCGATCATAAGAGGAGCGGATAATATCGTAGATGGAATTGATGCTTTGGCCCATATATTAAAATACAGCATGAGCAGGGAAAACTGCCTGGTAACGGTGGCGGAAGAGGTGGAGAATATCAGGAATTATCTTTATATCCAAAACTGCCGCTACGGAAATCACTGCAGGCTGGAAATGGAACTTGAGGAAGACATCATGAATTTGAAAACAGCTAAATTTATCCTTCAGCCCATTGTAGAAAATGCTATCATTCATGGATATGACAAGGAAAGGGAAGAAATCCTGATCAGGATTTACGGATCTGCAGAGGAGGACAGCCTTAACATATATGTGGAGGATGACGGTGTAGGTATTTCCCCTAATGTTATCAGGCAATTTGAGGCCTCCAGAGAAGGCCGGATAAAGGAAAGCAAGCTGACAGGCATCGGAATCAAGAATGTGGATGAGTATATCCGAATTACCTTCGGCAATGAGTATGGGCTGACCATAGAAAGTCTTAAAACAAGAGGGACGGTGGTATTGTTCACACTTCCGGTAATCAGAGAGGAGAAATCAGGGGATGAAAAGGGTGATGATTGTAGATGATGAGGTTTTGGTGCGCCTGGGAATCCAGTCATTGATCAAATGGGAAAACTATGGATACCAGATTGTCTGTGATGCATCGGATGGGGAAGAGGCACTTCAAAAGATCAGACAGTACCAGCCGGATATCGTTCTTACGGATTTAAAGATGAGCCCGGTGGATGGCTTTGAGCTGATCTCTGAGTGCAGGGAAAAACATCCTCACATCCAGTTTGTTGTCTTAAGCAGCTATAATGATTTTGACAATGTAAGAAATGCCATGAAAATGGGGGCGTTTGATTATGTTTTTAAATTGACGGTGAAGCCGGAGGAACTGCTGAAAATCATGGATGAAGCCACCTCCTCAGGGAAAGGGACCGATACAGCCCAGGAAACCACTGCACTGGCGGAACGGAATCTGGAAGTCATAAAGAAGGGACTGTTTAAAAGGATTTTAAACTCTGAAACCTTTTTGAAGAAATATTTAGAGGAACTGATGAGACTGCCTCTTTCCGTAAATTTTGACCATCCGTTCCATATTCTCTCCATTACCATCGATGATTTTAAGGTGGTGAGAAAAAAGGGGGATTTTATGGATTTAGAGCTCCTGATATTTACCATGGAAAATATCCTTAGTGAGTTGTTCAACCGCCATCACCGTGCAGAAGTGTTCCAATATGGGGAATATGATTTTGCCGTGGCAGTAAACCTGGAAGAAAATCAGGATCATAAGGCCTTTTTTACAGCAATGGAGAAGGAGTTCGGCATCTTTTTAAGCTGCGCCAGACAGTATTACGGTCTGGAGGTAAGCGGAGCATTGAGCAGGGAATGTACGGGGATCAAAGGGTTAAAGGAGGCCATTGCTCAGAACCGGGGTACATTAAATATGCGCTTTTTTTCGGAACCTGGAAAGCTTCATCCATACGAGAGGAGCGTTAAGGAAGAGGCGGTTCTTCCGGCTGAGTTTCACAGCTCTGTTTTAGAACGTCTGGCGGCGGAACACGACTTTTTCGGGATGAGGAAGTTTCTGGAGGACTTATTTGAATTCCTGAAAGAAAAGAACCGGTGGGAGCCTGAGGAAATCCGTTATCTTTTAAGAAAGGCCTATGGAACCCTGGCAGCCTCCTTTGCCCGCAGCAGAGCCGATATAGATCTGTTCCTGGATAAGAACGGAATAAACATGGAGGCATCCATCAATGATTATACATATCTTGAAAAAATCAGGCAATCCGTACTGGAATTGCTGGAACAGTATAAAAAGGAGTATGAATCAAACAGCGGCAGAATATTGAGAAAAGAGGTTGCCGAAGCAAAGAGTTTTGTCCGAAGTCATATGAAGGAAGAACTGCAGGTTGCAGAAATTGCGGCTATGGTGAACATGAGCGGCAGTTATTTTTCCCACGTATTTAAAAAGGAGGAAGGGATTAGCTTTTTGGAATATGTATACCGGGTGAGAATGGAGCATGCCAGATACTTACTGGAAAGCAGCGATTTAAAGATAAATGAGATTGCAGATGAGGTTGGAATCTTTAATCCCAATTATTTCAGCACCCAGTTTAAAAAGAGCGTGGGACAGTCTCCTTTGGAATATCGCCAGGCTTGGTTAAAGAAAGCGGAGGAAAATAGCAGAATATGAAAGAAAAACAGCAGGATTTTAAAGTATTGGCAAAATAAAAAACCAGTGAAGCCGGAAATCGAAAGAATTGAAAGAAAGACAGCAGACAGAGGGATATCACTTGTCTGCTGTTTTTGCTATAGTATAAAAGAAATCAAAACTATTGGAGGAAGGTATAATGAGAAAGTGGAAAAAGATAGGGGCACTCGGCATGGCATCTCTAATGGCAATGTCAGTGATGGCCGGCTGCCAGAGCGGCCAGAAAACAGAACAGGTAACTGCGTCTGGGGAGACAGCTAAAACAGATGAATCAAAAACAGAAGCGCCAAAAGCAGGAAATGGAGAACCTGTAGTTTTGCGGATGTGGGGAGGCGTTCCTGCGGAAGCTGGTCCTCAGGCTGTTTGTGATAATTTTAACCAGCTCTACAAGGACAAAGGGATACAGGTAGAGTACGAACGGTTTGTAAATGATGATACGGGAAATTTAAAGCTGGAAACAAATCTTCTCTCAGGAGACGGTGTGGACCTTTATATGACATACAGCACCGATGTTCTGACAAAGCGTGCGGAAGGAAACATGGCACTGGATCTTTCAGAACTGATTGCCCGTGATGATTTCCAACTGACAAAATATTTCGGGACCCTGGCAGAGGCGTATTACATAAACGGAAAGCCTTATTCCATTCCTACAAAGCTGGATCAGTATGGAATTGTTTTAAATGAAGACATGTTTGAAGCAGCCGGGATTGAGATTCCTACGGAATGGACATTTGACGAATTCCGCGAGATCGCCAAAAAGCTTACTCATGGAGAAGGCCAGGATAAGGTTTACGGCATGTTTTGGAATTCCCAGCAGGATCTGACCTATCTTTTCACTTACCTGGTGGCCCAGACAACCGGCGGAGATCCTATGTATAAAAATGACAAGGAAACCAGCTTTGATGATCCTGTGGTACTTAAATCCGTTGAACTGATCAATAACATGATGAATGTGGATAAAACATCTCCTACTCATACGGATTCTGTGACCCAAAAGCTGTCTCAGGAAAGCATGTTCCTGACCGGAAAATCTGCCATGACGGTGGGACCGTGGATTGTAAGAAGCGTTAAGGATCAGGCCAGCTATCCCCATGACTTTAAGACGGCATTCGCTCCTTATCCTGTGGTGGAAAAAGGACAGAGAAATTATACCCAGGGAGGCTATGGCGATCATCTGTGCATCAATCCAAAGTCCCAGAACATTGAGGCAGCATGGGAATTTGCAAAATGGTACGCTAATGAAGGAATGCTTCCCGTAGTGGAAGGTGGCCGGGTGCCGGCTTCCAATACTTATAATGCCCTTGAGGTAACAGAGGCGTTTGTCATGGGAGCCGAGGATTATTTAGATGCAGAAACCACCCAGAAGATCCTTATCACACCGGCAGACAATTACGCGGTACCTTCCATCACCAACCATATTGCAGAGGTAAAGAAAATCGCGGTGGAAGAACTGGAAGGGATATTTATCGGAAAGCAGACAGCGGAGGAAGGCATGAATAAGGCCAAAGCCAGAGCTGATGAGCTTTTGCAGAAATAATCAGAGAAAAATTCCCGGGGCTGCTGGTTCCATTATGCAGCCCCGGGATAATAAAAAGAAGAAAGGAGGGAACCACTGAACATGAAGAAAATCAGGCTTAGCAGACAGCTAAAGGTGGATTTAACCGGCTATGCTTTCATTCTGCCCAATATTATCGGTGTATGCCTTTTCACCTTATTTCCCATGATCTTTTCTCTGATCATCAGCTTTACGAACTGGGATTATACCAAAGGGATCGGCAACTGGGATTTTATCGGACTTAAAAATTTTATTGACATGTGGCAGGATGGATGGTTTACCAGTTCCCTGATTAACACCATCATTTTTGCGGTTGGAGTGGTACCGGTGACCGTTTTTCTGGCACTGGTGTTAGCGGTCATCATTGATAAATACTGCGTTGCCAGACTTCCCATGAGGCTGGCGCTTTTTATGCCCTACATATCCAATATCGTAGCGGTTGCCATTGTTTGGGTGATGATGTATTCCCCCTGGGGGCCATTTACCCAGTTGGTGAAGTTATTTGGAGTGGAGAATCCTCCCCAGTGGCTTGGAGATACAACCTGGGCTTTGCCCGCGCTGATG
Organism: Lacrimispora sphenoides JCM 1415; assembly: GCF_900105615.1. Classification (NCBI taxonomy): domain Bacteria; kingdom Bacillati; phylum Bacillota; class Clostridia; order Lachnospirales; family Lachnospiraceae; genus Lacrimispora; species Lacrimispora sphenoides. Next base: position 1,349,978 of record NZ_LT630003.1, read on the forward strand.
CTTATGACCGTATGGTCAGGAGTGGGGTATGCCAATATGATCTATACATCGGCACTTCAGGGACTTCCTCAGGATGTTTATGAGGCGGCGGATATTGACGGAGCAGGAGAGGTTCAGAAATTCTTTAAACTCACGATCCCGTTTTTATCACCTACTACCTTTTTCCTGATCATTACTACGTTCATCACCTCGTTCCAGGTGTTTGCGCCTATTCAGATCATGACAAGAGGCGGCCCCGGAACGGCCACCAATGTGTTGGTTTACTATATTTACACTTCGGCCTTTACCTTCTACAAGATGGGATATGCTTCCGCTATGTCGTGGATATTGTTCTTGATCCTCTTTGGCATAACCATGTTCCAATGGGCGGGGCAGAAAAAATGGGTCAGTTATTAAGAAAACACCCTGCGGGTATACCTGTATGCCCAAAGGACATGGGCAATAAAGAAGAAAGGTGGCGCCTGGAATGAAGAAATATCAACGGATCATCCTTAGGGTCCTGTTTACCGTAGTCATAGGGGCTCTGGCTGTCTCCATGGTCACCCCGTTTTTATGGATGCTTTCGGCATCAATGAAGCTTCCTCTGGATGTCATGAAGCTTCCGATTGAATGGATACCAAAATATTTTTATCCTGATAATTACAAGAAAGTGTGGAATGTGGGAGGCCTGGCAGTCAGGGATTACCATTTCGGCCTGGCATACTGGAACTCCATAAAGATCGCCGTCATCAATCTGACGGGATCCGTGCTTACCAGCACTCTGGCAGGGTATGCCTTTGCTAAAATTAAGTTCAGAGGACGAAATATCCTCTTTCTGATCTATCTGGCCACCATGATGATCCCCAGTCAGGTGACCCTGATCCCCAAGTTTGTCATGTTTAATAAAATGGGGCTCACCGGAACCCATTTAACCCTGATTCTTCCGGGGCTGATTACCATTACAGGCACATTTCTCATGCGCCAGTATTTTATGCAGATTCCGGATGAACTGAGAGAGTCGGCAAGGGTAGATGGGGCCCACGAGTTTCTCATATGGTTAAAGATCATGGTGCCTATTGCGAAGCCTAATATGGCCTCTCTTGCAATGGTGGTGTTCCTGTGGAACTGGAACAGCTATCTGGAGCCATTGGTATTTTTAAGCGATTGGCGATTGTATACAATTCCTATTGCACTTACGAATTTTATTGAAGAAAGTGTGACGGAGTATAATCTGGTCATGGCAGCAGCGGCCTCTGCCCTGATTCCGGCTTTTCTCGTATTTTTACTGGGGCAGAAGTTTCTTGTTAAGGGCCTGGTGGCTGGTGCAGTGAAAGGATAAGGTTGAGAATATGAAATATATAATGGAAAATAAGAGAGAGATACCTGTAATACGTGAGGTGGATGTGCTGGTGCTGGGAGGAGGGCCGGCAGGAATCGGGGCAGCGGTTGCAGCGGCAAGAGAAGGCGCTGTGACCATGCTGGTGGAGCAGGCTGGAGATGTGGGAGGAATCGCCACGGCAGGACTTATGAGCCACTGGACGGGAAGCACGGAAGGGGGATTTTACGAGGAAATCCTGAGCCGTTCGGCAGAGTTTTCCGGGGAAGGACGGCAGATCATTAATCCTGAGCGTTTAAAGACAGTTTTTCTCCGCATGCTTATGGAGGCTGAGGTTAGTCTCAGGCTGTATACCTTTGCCAGTGATGTTATTATGGAGGGGAATGTGATCAAGGGAGTGATCCTGGAAAGCAAGTCTGGCAGGGAGGCTGTTCTCGCGAAGATCGTCATTGATGCTACAGGTGATGGCGACATAGCGGCAAAGGCCGGGGCTCCCTATTTTAAGGGCAGAGAAGGCGACGGACTCATGCAGCCGGCTACGATCATGTTTAAGGTGGCAGGCGTTGATGAGGAGAGAGGTGTTTTTCCCGGCGGCTTTGAAGAAAGCTTTGACCTTCCCGACGGGGATTTACAGGAGCTGGGAAAGAAGCATCTGCCAGAGCCTGCGGGACATGTGCTCCTTTACAAGACAACGCTTCCGGGAGTAGTCACCTGCAATATGACCAACTGTACCGGAGTGGACGGTACAAATGCCGAGGATCTGACGAAGGCAACCCTTGTATGCAGAGAGCAGATGGATCAAATCGTTGCTTTCCTTAGAAGATATGTACCGGGCTTTGAAAACTGTTATATCATCAGCTCCGCATCCCTGGTAGGAATCCGGGAAACCAGGCATTTTAAGGGAGTTGAGACCATTCGTCCGCAGGATATCCTGGAGGCCAGGGTATTTGACAACTGGGTGGTGGCAAAGGCCTGCTTTAATTTTGACGTACATAATTTAACCGGCAATGGCCTGGACGAAACCGGCAGTCAAAAGCATTTTCCTCAGACAAAAGGATATACCATCCCTTACGGCTGTTTCGTACCATTGGAAATCGACAATCTGTATCTGGCGGGAAGAAATATTTCAGGAACCCACATGGCCCATTCCAATTACCGGGTCATGCCGATCTGCGCCAATATGGGGCAGGCGGTGGGGATTGCAGCAGCCATGTGCGCCGCTTCTGAAACAGTGCCCAGAGACTTAGAAGTGAAAAAGATTCAGAGCCGCCTTATGGAATTGGGGGTGAATCCGTGAACACATATCATTATGACTTTGTCGTAGTTGGAGGCGGTATGTCCGGCATCTGCGCGGCCATTGCTGCCGCCAGAAGAGGTGTGAATACGGCCTTGATCCACGACAGGCCTGTTTTAGGCGGCAATGCCAGCTCCGAAATCCGGATGCATATCTGCGGGGCAGACCATCACATGGCGGTTCCAAATGCCCGTGAAACAGGAATAATAGAAGAAATACTTCTGGAAAACAAGCGGAGAAATCCAGAGATGGTGTATCCGATTTTTGATTCCGTTCTATGGGAAAAGGTTCATTATCAGGAAAACCTGACCCTTTATTTAAATACTCATATGACGGAGGTCTTGTGCGATGGTGACAGGATCGAAGCGGTATGTGCCCTGCAGATGACAACGGAGAAAACGTTCCGCATTTTCGGTACTCTGTTTTTAGATGCCACGGGTGACGGCGTTCTGGGAGCTAAGGCGGGAGCAGAGTACCGGATCGGAAGGGAAAGCAGTTCCCAATATGGAGAGTCCCTGGCTCCGGAAAAAGAAGATCCCTATACCATGGGAAACTCCCTTATGTTCAAGGCTCGTGACATGGGTCATGAGGTGCCTTTTATAAAGCCTTTCTGGGCCAATACCTATACCGAGGAGCAGCTTAGGCTGCGGGATCACAGTGATGTCACCTCCGGGTATTGGTGGATCGAGCTGGGAGGCGGAGAACGGGATGTGATTTCCCAAGGGGAAGAGCTTCGTGACGATCTGTTAAAGGCTGTATTTGGTGTATGGGATCATATTAAAAACGGCGGAGAACACGGTGCGGAGCGTATGGAACTGGAATGGGTGGGCTTTCTTCCTGGAAAAAGGGAAAGCCGCCGGCTCATAGGAGATTATGTGCTGACGGAAAAGGATTGTCTTCAGAGCACCCGGTTTGAGGATGCCATAGCCTTTGGGGGATGGCCCATGGATATTCATACAGTTGAAGGCTTTCTAAATGAGAACGATGATCCTACGGTCTGGAACCAGGTTAACGGCATATACTCCATACCCTACCGGTGCCTGTATTCAAAGAACATCAGCAACCTGTTTTTAGGAGGCAGGGCAATCAGCTGTTCTCATGTGGCATTTTCCTCCACAAGGGTTATGGGAACTTGTGCGGTCGTTGGTCAGGCGGTAGGTACGGCCGCTTCCATGGCAGTAAAAAGGAATCTGGGGCCTCGGGAAATCCTTGATTATGTGGGGGAACTGCAGCAGGAGCTTTTAAAGGATGACTGCTATATTCCCTTTGCTGCCAACCAGGATCCTGATGATTTCGCCAGGCAGGCAGTGGTGACAGCGACCCACCATATTCCGGGATGTGAGCCGGAAAAGGCGGTAAACGGAGTGGCAAGAACGGTGGATGAAGAGTCAAACTGCTGGCGTGCCACCATAGAAGACCGCCCTTCCCTGCTTCTATCCCTGCCAGGGAAGACGCCTATCCGGGAAATACGTCTGGTACTGGATTCCAATTTAAGCAGGGAGATTACTCCTTCCATAAATCAGGACGTGCTATCCAGACAGAAGTCCGGGCCGCCGTCGGAGCTTTTAAAAGAATATGAAGTGGATATCCTTCTGGAAGGGAAAGTTGTGGAGCATATGGCCGCCCAGTCCCATGGACAGAGGCTACAGCAGCTTTTCATTGACGGAACGGTAGGAGACGCCATCCGGATCAGTCCCATTTCTACATATGGAAGCAGGGAAGCGGGGATCTTTGAAGTGAGGATTTATTCCTGTAAATAAGTGTTACGATCGGTTAAGTAAAAATCCTGTTTGCCGGCGGAAGTCTTAACACTTCCGCTGTCAAACAGGATTCTTTTTTCTCTAAATAGTATTATACTCCCATGTCCAGGGTTTTCGAAAACAAGGTACTTCCCTTACGCAGCTCCTGACGTGCAGTCTGTATCAGGGAATCCATCTTTTCAAGCTCCTCTAACAAGAGTTTTTCTTCCCCGCTGGTATCCAGGACTTTGCTGATACCGCCGTTTTTAATGATGATCCGCTTGTCTGCCATAAGTGCAAGAAGAGGATCGTGAGTTGCCATTAACACGATCTTATCGGAGGAGATTAATAGCTCAAGAGCCTTTTTACGGTCAATTCCGGCATTTTCGATTTCATCGATAAGAACAATGGGAGAAGAGCTTAAAATAGCAGTATCTGCGATCATCAAGGCTCTGGACTGTCCTCCGCTTAAACTGGTGACAGGAGTGGTTAAGTCAAATTTTTCACCTGCCAGATGATTGGCGGCCAGGATGATCTGTTCAATAACAGTCTGGGGGTTCTCCACCAGCCGGCTTACGGCATGCATCCTTAAAAATTCTTCTACCGTAAGGTCCATAACAAAATTCATATTCTGGGATAACTGTGCCACCAGCCGGTTGTTGGAGGAGAAACGCCATTTATTATCCGGTTTCTTTCCATTAATCAAAATGCTGCGGCCTGTAGGCGTATCCTTTTGGGCCGCCCATTCGATATCTGCCAAAAGGCGGCTTTTGCCGGACCCTGTAGGCCCTACGATGGATATAATCTGAGAGGTTTCCACCGTTAGTTCTGTAAAGCCTTCCGGATTGCCGGATTTGTCATTTCCCGCAAGGATTGTCATGGAAAGGACCCGGTTGCTTTTTTCAAGCCCCAGAAACGCACTCATCTGTTCTAAGTAAACAGGAAGATTGGACAGGAGTTTTTCCTTGTCAATGGCCTGGTCCTCTAATTCCTCTTCTGTAAAATGCTCTAAATATTCCCGGAAGGTCTTATCTCCATACCCTGCAATATCCAGCCTGTTTTGTTCAAAGTATGCGCTTACAAAGGGATATTCTTTAAGAAGCTGGTCTAAGCTTAATTCTATCATGTCTTATCTGCCCCCAAATTGATTTTTTTAACGTTTCCCATCTGAAATGCTTCTCCGATCCTTGTTTCTCCAAGACAATAGGAGCAGAGAGCAGAAGGCATAGGGAAGCGAAGCTGCATGCCCTGGACAGATTCAATGTTCTGGTTTTCATCATAGAGAAGGCTTCCAAGCTCGTAGGCTCCCTGCCCGGTTAAGCCGTTTACATGCATGGTGACGGCACGGGGATTTACGGAGCTTACACAGGAGGCGAAAACCTCACGTTCCGCCTGGGACACAATATCCCCCTTTGTAATCACCACAAAATCAGCGGATTTTAACATGGGGCCGATCTTTTTCGGAGTATTGATGCCGGAAAGATTGTCAATGACGCATACTCCCTTGATTTCCTTTAAATAGGGGGAACAGCGGTTGCAAAGACCGGCGGATTCTGTGATGAGCAAATCCAGATTTTCCTCTTTGCCCCAATTTACCACCTCTTCAATATTGGAAGCAAAGAAATGATCAGGGCATAAGGCACCGGAAAGTCCCTTTTTAACCGGTATACCGGCTTTTTCATAGGCAGCATCGTCATCCGTATAAAGACAGTCAAATTTGACAACACCTACCTTTATATTTCTGCTCTGATAAGAGGCGATGGTTTTTAATATCACAGACGTCTTCCCGGAGGAAGGTGGGCCTGATACAATAATCAGATTCATAAAGCCTCCTTTTCCGCTGCCTGATAAAACAGCTGTTCAGTAGTATTGATAAGCGCTCCGATATCATGGCTGTGAATATAATCCCAGCCAAGCCACATGAATTTCTGATCTGGTCTTAAGTGGTTGTCCACCAGCGGATTGGTAGAAGGAAATTTCCCGTTAGAGGAAAGGATTTCACCTATTTCTTTGGAATACAGGAAGTCCACAAATGGTTTGACCTTCTCCTTGTTCTTTGTACTTGCCAAAAGGAAAATCGGGCTGATGATCGCGCCATCCTTTGGCCATACGGGCCGGAGGGGGCTTTTCTCATCTGCCATACTGGCAAAAAAGTAAGGGGAAATCGTAACGGCAGGAACCTTGTTTCCATCCTTTGATATATGGGATTTTACCATCTGGGCCGGATGCATGCTGCGCAAAAGAGCCTTTCCCATTTTTTCAATGCCTTCATCTCCATAATACCGGTGGATATGCAGCAAAAATGCGTTGAACATGTCCAAGTCCTTCATTGGCATGCTGACGCTGTTTTCAAATTCAGGTTTCATTAAATCCGCCCAGCTTTCAGGAAACGGACGGTCTCCTAAAACAGCGGTATTCACCATAATAACCGCAGGAACAATGCCGATGATGGCATATTGGTTTTTTGGATCCTTTAAAGAAATGGCGTCATTGTCAAAATCAGGATTTATTTGCTTCATATCAGAAATATCTTCAAAGGTACCGGAATCCCGGTAACGTCCCATCAGGTTTTTATCAAAAAACAAGTCAAAGCCAGCCGAAAGATAGAGATCGGATAAGGCATCAGCGTTGCCGTCTGCGGCGATGATCCGTTCCTTTACATCATCAAGTCCAAGGTTGGCAGATTTTAAATTGTAGTCCACCTTATAGTCCATGGAATCCTTTTGGGAAGCCATCCAGGCTTCAAACTTTTCCAAAAGAGGAAGGCGGATGGGGCAGGGGAGTACCCCTTCAATGCGGATATCACCGCCTTCTTCTTTTCTCGTAGGGGTAAGTCCGGAAGTGAGGTCCGGAAGGTTTTGCTTAATGGTCTCTTCCAGTTTTTCTATGAAAAGCTCCTGATTTAGCTTTCTCATGGATAAGGCCATTTCCAGAGTGACCGTCTTACCAAGGGTGTTGCGCATGATTGGATTGTTTAATTGCTCAAAACCATTTGCAACAAACAGTCCGATTGTTTCGGGGAATTTTTCGGTTATATCGTAAATGGTGTCAGTAATATTTATATAATGTGCCATTTTTCTTCCTTTCTGTATGCGATAAAATTCTGGGTTATTCGATATGTTTATCATAACATATGATTTCCCATTTTGTTGTTGTAATTACAACACATGAGGAACCGTTATTGATACTATTTATTAAAAACTATATTATAACACCTGTTTCCCATGAATGGTTAAAAGAATTTAATCGGTAAAAATCAAAAAATTATGGAATGAAAAAGAGCTGATGGAATTATGATGAATTAAATGGTTTATAGAATAGTACAAGGAGAAAGCATATGATCGTTTCGTGGATGACAACAAACCAGTGTAATCTTAAGTGCAAACATTGTTACCAGGATGCCGGCAGTAAAAAGGCAGATGAATTAACAACGGAAGAAGCCAAAAGGCTGATCGATGAAATCGCCAGGGCTGGTTTTCGCATTATGATATTCAGCGGAGGGGAACCGTTAATGCGCCCGGATATCTATACCCTGGTATCCTATGCTGCCGGTGCGGGCCTTCGGCCTGTTTTTGGCACCAACGGTATGCTGATTACGGAGGAAGCGGCTAAGAATTTAAAGAAATGCAAAGCTGCAGTCATGGGGATCAGCCTTGACAGCCTGGATGAACAAAAACATAACAGATTCAGGGGAGATGAAAATGCATACCGGCTGACTTTAGAGGGAATCGAAAATTGTAAAAAAGCCGGCCTGCCCTTTCAGATACATACTACGGTCATGGACTGGAATCAGGAGGAAGTGGAAGATATTATTGACTTCAGCGTGAAATCAGGCGCTGTAGCCAATTACCTGTTTTTTCTGATTCCGGTTGGCAGAGGGAAATATTTAGAAGAAACCTCGCTGAAAGTCATAGAGTACGAAAGGCTTCTGCAGATTATCATGAAGAAGCAGAAGGAAGTTCCCATTGATATCAAACCCACCTGTGCCCCTCAATTTACAAGAGTGGCAAAGGAGATGGAGGTTGATACCCGTTTTACCAGAGGCTGCCTGGCCGGACTTTCCTACTGCGTGGTAAGCCCTGTTGGAAAGGTCCGCCCCTGTGCCTATATGGTTGAGGAAGCAGGAGATGTCCGCAAAGAACCGTTTGATGAAATATGGAAAAACAGCAGCCTGTTTAAAACCCTGCGCACCCGGAATTACAAGGGGACATGCCGTGACTGTATTTACGAAGAAGAGTGCGGAGGCTGCCGTGCGAGGGCAGGATATTATCATGACGGCGATTATATGGCAGAAGACAGCTATTGCGCTTACGGAAAACAATTATGCAAAGAAGGTGCCTTAATAAATTGAAGAAAAAATCCATGGCGTATGCAGTGATGCTTTTTATGATAGTAAATATGCTTGCCGGGTGCGGCAAAAAGACAGGGGAACCGGCTGCCGACATGCCGGAGGGATACTGCTTTACCGATGCCCTTGGGCAGGAGGTGACGGTCAGGAAAACGGAGCGTGTGGTGGCGTTAATGGGGAGCTTTGCAGAAGTCTGGCTGTCAGCCGGAGGCAGTCTGGCCGGTGTTACGGATGATGCATTTGATGAAAGAGGACTGGAGCTTTCGGAGGAAACTGTATCCGTGGGGAAATATAACAATCCCAATGTAGAAAAAATCATAGCCTTAAACCCGGATCTGGTTCTATTGTCATCAGAAACCAAGGAGCATGCAGCGCTTAAAGAGGTTTTAAAACAAGTAGGTATTACGGCTGCCTATTTTAAAGTCACATATTTTGATGACTACCTGTCCATGCTTAAGACCTGTACGGAAATAACCGGAAGAGAAGAGCTGTATGAAAAAAATGGGCTGGCTGTAAAAACAGAGATTGAAGAAATCCTCGACAGGGCAAAAGCTGAGGAGCCTCCCACTGTTTTACTTCTCATTACATATTCCGGCGGAGCGGTGGCGCAAAATTCCAAGACCATGACAGGAAACATGTTAAATGATCTGGGTTGTAAAAACATAGCTGACGAGAATCAGAGCCTGTTAAAGGAGTTTAACATGGAGAGCATCGTAAAAGAAGATCCGGATTATATTTTTGTGATCCCCATGGGAAATGACGATACCCTTGCCATGAAGAATTTAAAGGAAAGCATTGAAAAGAATCCGGCATGGAATGGCCTTTCCGCCGTTAAAAATAACCGTTATATTCTTTTGCCAAAGGGAAAATTCCTTTATAAACCCAATGAAAAATGGGCGGAAAGCTATCAATACCTTACGGAGATTCTATATGGGAAGAAATAATAAGGCGAGGCTGCTTATCCTCTTATCATCTGCGGGGCTTGCAGTTTCGGTTTTGCTGGGATTATGCCTGGGAACCAGTAACATCCGGCCAACTGTTCTCGTAGCTACCCTGTTTGCAGGAGAGCCTGATGATTTTTTATATCGGATTCTTCTTACAGTCCGCCTGCCAAGGGTCACAGCAGCCTTGCTTGCAGGAAGCGCGCTTGCAGTATCCGGTGCGATCATTCAGTCCGTGTTAAACAATCCTCTGGCAAGTCCTAATATCATAGGAGTGAATGCAGGAGCCGGACTTTTTGTTTTGCTGGCATCTGCATTTCTTCCGGCAGACCCGCTCCTCCTGCCTTTGTCGGCGTTTTCCGGTGCCCTCCTTGCCTGTATGCTGGTTCTTGCCATTACCATGACCGGAAGATTGTCAAGGGTTCTGTTGGTTTTGACAGGCTTTGCGGTAAACAGTATTTTCAGCGCAGGAATGAATACGATTATGATTTTATATCCCGATGCCTACGTAGGGGCAGGAAATTTTCTGGTGGGAGGACTTTCCTCTGTTACTTCAAATGTACTTGTCTATCCTTCGGTTTTTATAGCTGCAGGCTTTATTCTGGCACTGCTTTGCTCCAAGGGTTTAAACATTTTAAATCTTGGGGCAGACAGTGCAAAAACCCTGGGAATGAATGTAAATGCCTGCCGATGTGCCTATTTGGCCATTGCAGCCATACTTGCAGGCGCGGCGGTCAGCTTTGCCGGGATGATCGGTTTTGTGGGCCTTCTGGTTCCTCATGGGGTGAAATTAATGATCGGTCAGGACAACCGGTATGTCATACCCGCAAGCGCTCTGACAGGTGGTGTCTTCGTAATTTTGTGTGATCTGCTTGCCAGAACCTTATTCCTGCCCTATGAGCTGCCGGTGGGTATTTTGATGTCCTTGATGGGAGGACCGTTTTTTCTTTATCTGATTCTAAAAAACAGGCGGAAGGAATGATGGAAATTATGATCAGGCTTGAGGATGTGACTTATTCTTATAACAGGCAGCCGCTGATCCATGGGCTGGATTTAACGTTTGAAAAAGGAAAGATAACCACCATCGTCGGGCCCAATGGATGTGGAAAAAGTACGGTGATAAAGCTTTCTTCCCGTCTGTTGCATCCGGATCAGGGAAAGGTATTTTTAGAGAATAAAGAGATCGGCGTTATGAAACGAAAGGAGTTTGCCAGGAGTGTATCTGTGCTGCTTCAAAGCAGCCACATACCGGATATGGCAGTGGAAGATGCGGTAATGTCAGGAAGATATCCACATCAGTCTCCAATCAGTTTCTCTTCTGCCGAGGATAAACGGCTGACGGAATATGCCATGGAAATGACATACTGCCAGTCTCTGAGAAATAAAAATATGTGCCAGCTTTCCGGAGGAGAGCGCCAGCGTGTCTTTCTTGCCATGGTACTGGCTCAGGATACGCCGGTTATTATTCTGGATGAACCCACAACATATCTTGATATTAATGTCTCCTATGAAATTATGGAGCTTATAAACAGTTTAAACAGGAAGCTTGGAAAAACCATTGTGCTGGTTTTGCATGATCTTAATCTGGCTCTTAATTACTCAGACCGTCTGGCTGTGATGGAAAATGGAAAGGTGGTCGCCTATGAGGAAGCATCGGACCACAGAGTTCATCGCTGCATCAGTGATATCTTTAAGGTGGATATCCGGCGGCTGATGGAAAAGGAAAAGTCTTATTATTATTCCTTTAAAATATAAAATTTAGCTGGTGATTCTGTCTTAGCGAAAGTAAAATAAAAAAGCGGTTCTGCTATGTTAATTATGATGTGGCCTCCAATAAGTTAGATTTTTGGTCCAACTGATTGGGGGCAGTTCATTAAAGACATAGAGAACCGCTATTATTATTGACAATTTTTCCGATAAATGCTAGCTGAAATTCCGTAATACTGCTTAAATGCATAAGAGAAATGCTGAACAGATGAATAATTGAGCCGGTCGGCAATCTCTGAAATGTTTAAGCCGGCGTCGTTCAGATAAATTTTTGCCATGGACATCTTTGCCTCAGTTTTTTTCTGAAGAAATGTCTTTCCATAGTATTCTTTTAAAAATCGTTCTGTCTGCCGGATGCTTAAGCCAAGGCGTGCGGCCAGGCTTTCTAAAGTAAGGGTCTCATATTCATAAAGAAAACTTTCCTCAACAATGATATATTTGCTGTCCACCAGATTGGACGGAGAAAAATGTACCTTCGATTGCCGCCTGTTTTCATAGTTGCGGACAATTTTCACCACACACTGCTGAAGCAGGGTTTCTACCTGAATCATGTAACCGGTATACCGGTGCTCCAGTTCAAAGAAAATCTGCTGCATCAGCGGATATAGCTCCTGGGTATCCTGACCGAACCAGAAATGGGTATGCTGGAATTTATATGCCACGGTTTCCGTTCCCAGATTTCCGGAACCGGAATTCCGAAGCTTAAAATAGATGCAATACTCTGTCATTGGATCATTTTTAATGGGGATCTGTTCATGCTCCACATGGGGACCGGTCATGTAAAGGGTATTAGGGGTAATGTCATAAACCTGGTCATCAATATAGACAGTTCCGTGACCATAGGGAATGTAATGGATCTCGTAGCTGTTGTTCCCGTGGCTGTGCCTGGGCATGGAACGGAGAAATCGCTCGAACACAATGTTCAGGACAAGGAATGTTGTATCATTGATTGTAATCTTAATATTCAGATCAGTATATACCGTTCTCATTGCATACCTCCTGTTTCCCAGTGCTATCACCAGTTTACCAAGAGAGGAGGCCTAAGTCAAGATGTTCGAAAACACGACATTATCGGTCTTGGGTTGTCTCATAAGGCACTAATCATTTGGGGAAATATCTTTATAATTAAAGTCAGAACAAAAAACCATCACGATTTTAGGAGGAAGTACTATGGCATTAGTTACGTCGAAACAGATGCTGCTGGATGCACAGAAGGGTGGATACGCAGTAGGGGCATTTAATGTGGAAAATATGGAGATGGTAAAGGCAGTCATTGCCGCAGCCAAGGAGCTGCAGGCTCCGGTGATGCTTCAGACCACACCGTCTACTGTAAAGTATGGAACCTTAAAAACATATCAGGCCCTGGTAGCTGCGGAGGCAGAAAAGGCCGGTATTCCGGTATGCCTCCATCTGGATCATGGAAGCAGCTTTGAGCTTGCAGTGCGGGCCATCCAAGCAGGTTATACATCGGTCATGATCGATGGCTCCCATGAGGACTTTGAACAGAATATCGCCCTTACGAAAAAGGTGACAGAAGTTGCAAAAGCATGCGGTGTTACGGTGGAAGCAGAGCTGGGTAAGGTAGGCGGAAAGGAAGATGATCTGGAAGCCGAGGGAGATACGAATACCGACCCGGCAGAGGCCAGGGAGTTCGTTGAACGCACGGGGGTGGATTCATTGGCAATAGCCATTGGAACGGCCCATGGATTCTATGCAGATACGCCTGTCCTTGACAAAGAGAGAGTTTCGGAGGTTAAGTCGCTGGTTTCAATCCCACTGGTACTTCATGGTGCGTCTGGCTTAAGAGACGAGGATATCCGGGAGTGTGTGCAGAGAGGCATGTGTAAGGTGAATTTTGCAACAGAACTGCGAGTTGCCTACACAGATGCAGGAAAGAAGCTGATTGCAGAAAATCCGGATATGTTTGATCCCAAAAAACTGGGAGGCGTTGGAATGGAAGCCGTAAAGGAACTTGTAAAAAACCGCATCCTGGTTTGCGGATGCGACCATAAGGCAAAATAGAAACAGGACGGAGAATGATATGGGACCATATTTATTGGGAATCGATATCGGTACGAGCGCCTGCAAGGTGGCTCTTTTTGACCAGGGAGGAAACGTCATTTCCTCTGCCAGCGAAGAATATGAGGTTTCTTATCCAAAGCCAGGCTGGGCGGAGCAGAACCCGGAGGACTGGTGGACAGGGATTTGCCGTGGGATAAAAGGGGTATTGGAACAATCCAAAATCCCGGCAGGGCAAATTGCCGGAATCGGAATCGACGGGCAGAGCTGGGCGGCAGTAGCGGTCGACCGGGAAGGAAATGTTCTGGCTGATACGCCAATCTGGATGGATACCAGAGCAGACGATATCTGCAAGGAATTAAATGACAGGGTGGGAGAAAAAAGGATCTTTGAAATTTCCGGCAATTCTCTTCAGCCATCCTATACCACACCTAAAATCATCTGGTATCAGAGAAATCTTCCTCAGGTGTATGAGCGTACATATAAAATTCTCCAGTCTAACAGCTACATCGCATGTAAGCTGACTGGAAAGATGACACAGGATGTCTCTCAGGGATACGGACTGCATTGCTTTGATATGCATACAGGCACCTGGAATCGGGAAATGTGTGAAGCGTTTGGCATCCCGGAAGGGCTCCTGCCTGAGATCTATTCCTGCCATGAAGTGATCGGAACAGTGACGGACCATGCAGCGGCACAATCCGGTCTCGCTGCCGGGACTCCTGTCGTGGCCGGGGGTCTTGATGCAGCCTGCGGAACCCTGGGCGCCGGTGTGATCCACTCAGGAGAAACTCAGGAACAGGGCGGGCAGGCAGGCGGAATGAGCATTTGTATGGATCAATATAAGGCAGATATGCGGCTGATTCTTGGTTACCATGTGATTCCCGGCATGTGGCTGCTTCAGGGAGGTACAACAGGCGGTGGCGGAGTGATGCGCTGGCTGGAGCGGGAATTGGCTGATTATGAAAGAGAAGAAGGCAGGCGCTGCGGCAGAAGCTCATTGGAATTGCTTAATGATCTGGCGCAGGAAACTGCTCCGGGAAGCGATGGATTGATTTTTCTGCCCTATATGGCAGGTGAGCGTTCCCCTATCTGGAACCCAAAGGCAAAGGGTGTTTATTATGGCCTGGATTTCAGCAAGACAAAAGGTCATTTAATCCGTGCAGCCATGGAAGGCGTTGCCATGTCCTTAAAGCATAATCTGGAGGTTGCCGAGCATGCAGGTGCTAAAGTGAGCGTACTAAGGGCAATGGGAGGTTCTGCAAATTCCCTTTTATGGACGCAAATCAAGTCGGATGTGACGGGAAAGCCCATTGCAGTTCCATCATCCGATACCGCCACTACCCTTGGTGCTGCCATCCTGGCTGGAGTAGGCGTAGGAATCTATGGGAGTTTTGAAGATGCGGTAAAGATAACCGTTAAAAATAAGCGCTACCATGTGCCAAATCAGGACAATCGGGAGGTATATGACCGGAATTACCGGAATTATCTGGAGATATACGACTCATTACAAACAATTATGGAAAAGTAGGAGGCTGAAAATGAAAGCGGCAGTCGTTTGTGCAAATGAAAATGTAACATATCAGGATTATGAGGAACCGGTGGCAGGACCGGGACTGGTAAAGGTGAGAGTGAAAGCGTCCGGTATATGTGGTTCTGACATACCCAGAGTCCTGCATCATGGAGTTCACTATTATCCCATCGTGCTGGGACATGAATTTTCCGGTGATGTAGTGGAAGTAGGAGAGGGCGTTAAGAAAATCAAAGTCGGTGACAGAGTATCCGGTGCACCGTTGCTTCCCTGTATGAAATGTGATGATTGTCAGAATGGAAACTTTTCCCTCTGCAAGCATTATAGTTTTATCGGTTCCAGACAGCAGGGGAGCAATGCGGATTATGTAGTATTACCGGAGCAGAACGCGGTTGTGTTTGATAAGAGCATTTCCTATGAGCAGGGCGCCATGTTTGAACCATCCACGGTTGCCCTTCATGGGATTTTCCAGAATGAGTACAGGGGAGGTGAGTATGTTGCTGTTTTAGGCGGCGGAACCATAGGCATGTTTACGATGCAGTGGGCTAAAATATTTGGTTCCAGAAAAGTTGTGGTATTTGATATCAGTCATGAGCGTCTGGAGCTTGCAAAACGGCTGGGAGCCGATGAAACCGTCAACACCACTGAAGATGGCCATATGGAAAAGGCCATGGCTATTACTGAGGGGAAAGGCTTTTCCTACGTATTTGAGACGGCCGGACAGATACCCACCATGCACATGGCCTTTGAACTGGCGGCGAATAAAGCTCATGTATGCTTTGTGGGCACTCCCCATGAGGAGCTTGCGTTTACTCCGGCCATGTGGGAAAATATGAACCGGAAGGAATTTCATCTGACCGGTTCCTGGATGTCTTACAGTTCCCCGTTCCCTGGAAAAGAGTGGAGCCTGACTGCACACTACTTTGCGACTGGACAGCTTAAGTTCGATCCGGGTTTTATCTATAAAAAGGTTCCCATGAGCCAGGCACAGGAGGCCTTTCAGATGTTCAAGATACCAGGCCAGGTCAAGGGAAAAGTTCTGCTGGTAAATGAAGAATAGGAGGCAGCCATGATACTGACGGTGACACTGAATGCAGCTATTGATAAACGCTATGTAGTGGATGGGTTTTGCATAGGAGAGGTAAACCGGGTAAAGGAATGTACTTATACTCCGGGCGGAAAAGGACTGAATGTTTCCAAGCCGGCTGCCATTTCCGGTGCCCAAGTGGTTGCTACCGGTTTTATCGGCGGCCATGCGGGAAGCTATATTGAGGATTCGTTAAAGCCATTTGGGATTAAAAGTGCATTCTGTCATTTAAAGGAGGAAAGCCGTTCCTGCATTAATATCTGGGATGAGAAAAATAAAATCCAGACTGAATTTCTGGAGCCGGGTTTTACAGTTACAATGGAAGATTTCTGGCGTTTTACCGGGCAGTTTGAAGAATTGGCCAAACAGGCAGAGGTGGTGGCTATGTCTGGAAGCGTTCCGAAAGGTCTTGATGGAACTGCATACCAGCGCCTGATAAAGATTGGAAAAGACCTTGGAAAAAAGGTGATACTGGATACCAGCGGATCGCTTCTTGAGATGGGGATAGAGGCCCGGCCAACCATGATTAAGCCCAATTTGGATGAAATCCGGATGCTGACCGGAAAGTCCTGTGACAGTCTGGATGAGATGATCCGGGCGGCCGGTGAGATCCATAGGCGTGGCGTGGAAATTGTGGCAGTTTCTCTTGGAAAAGACGGATCCTTCGTTGTTTGTGATACGGGAGTTTACCGGGCCACAGTGCCAAAGATTCATGCGGTTAATACGGTGGGGTGCGGGGATTCCATGATTGCCGGTTTTGCCCTGGGGCTGAGCCAGGGTCTGCCTGTGGAAGAAATCTTAAGAAAAGCCAGCGCTATTTCAGCAGCCGCAGCATTAAGGGAAGAAACCGGATATTACAGACTTGAGGATATGGAACGGCTTCTGCCGGAGATTGAAGTATGCAGGATCGGAGGATGCAATGAACTATCTATTGGAGAATGACGATTTATGCGTGGAATTTACGACTAAGGGCGGAGGATTGACCTCAATCAGGGACAAGAGTGGACGGGAATATTTATGGCAGGGAGACCCCAGGTATTGGAGCGGCCAGGCGCCTGTGCTGTTTCCCATCTGCGGAAGTCTGAGAGAAGAACAGGCAGTGACGGAAGATGGAAAGCCGGTTCACATGCCAAGACATGGCATTGTACGGAAGGAAGAATTTAAACTGGAATTCATGTACAAAGACAAAATTTGTTTCTCCATTGTGGAAAATGAATCTATGCTTTCTCATTTTCCCTATCAGTTTCGTCTGTCCATCACTTATACGCTGAAGGAAAAGCAGATACAGGTAACCTATGGGATTTTGAACAGGGATACTGCGAATATGCCGTTTTTTATAGGAGGTCATCCTGCATTTAATTGTCCCCTGGACAGCGGGGAGGATTATTCCGACTATAAGATTGTTTTTGAACAGGAGGAAAATTGTACGGTTCCTGCTCCTGTGACAGAGACAGGACTGATCGATATGGGAAAACGAACTCTCATGCTGGAAGGCAGTGATACATTACGCTTAAATCATGATCTGTTTAAAAAGGATGCAATGATCTTTGATCAGTTAAAATCCCGGAAAATCCAGTACATCCACAGGCAGGAGCAAAAAGGAGTCCAATTGGAGTTTCCACAGTTTCCATATCTGATTCTGTGGTCCTCAAACAACAACGGACCTTTTATTGCTATGGAGCCATGGTCTGGTCTTTCCACCTGCAGCGATGAGGACGATGTGTTGGAGCATAAGAGAAATGTATTGATTGCAGAGCCAGGGCTTTTAGAAGAGTTAAGTTATACCATAACAATTTTATAATGAATAAGAAAAAATGAAGAGGAGAAGAAACAGATGGGAGAATTTATCAATCAGGCAAATGTGCCCAAAGTAACACTATATACAGGAGAGCAGATTCCCTGTGTTGGAATGGGAACCTTTGGTTCTGACCGTTTTACCCCGGAACAGGTGTCCTCTGCGGTGGCAGGAGCAATCCGCTGCGGATACCGGATGTTTGACTGTGCCGCCTGCTACGGCAATGAGGACCAGATTGGAAAGGTATTCCAGGAGGCGTTTGAGGAAGGCGTGGTGGACAGAAAAGAACTGTTTATCATGACAAAAGTGTGGAATGATATGCATGAACGGGTAGAGGAGTCCTGTAAAAAGAGTATTTTGGACTTGCAGTGCGGCTATATGGACCTGTTTTTTATCCATTGGCCATTTCCAAACTATCATGCCCCTCATTGTGATGCTGATTCCCGCAATCCTGATTCCAGACCCTTCAGCACAGAGGAATTCATCCGTACATACAGACAGTGTGAGGCGCTTGTAGAAAAAGGACTTATCCGTAACATTGGAATTTCCAATATGACCATACCAAAACTGGAAGCAGTTTTACCGCTGATGAAAATCATGCCCGTTGCCTGTGAAATGGAACTCCATCCCTGCTTCCAGCAGCAGGAGCTTTTTGATTATCTTGTAGCACATAAAATCCAGCCTGTAGGCTTCATGCCCCTTGGTTCTCCCCAACGCCCGGAGCGGGATATGTGCCAGGAAGATATTGCAGACTTACAGCAGCCTGAAATGAAGAAAATCGCAGAGGCTCACGGATGCCATCCGGCCCTCATTGCACTGAAATGGGCCAGACAGAGAGGTCAGATTCCCATTCCATTTTCCATCTACGAAGCAGAGTATGTCAGCAACTTAAGAGCCATGACAGAAGATCCGCTTACAGAGGATGAGATGAAAACAATTGCAACCCTTGAGCGCAATAACCGGTTGGTAAAAGGACAGGTGTTCCTCTGGGAAGGAGCATCAGACTGGCATGCCCTGTGGGATGAGGATGGCTATATTGTAAAATAGGGAAAAGAAAGAGGAGCAGCCGGAAAGGAAGCTTCTCTTTCTTTTTGTGAGCCATGGGGTGCATGTAAATTTGATACTGTTCTTTTGGCCGCAGTTAATGTATAATGAAAAGGAATAAGAGCGAAACGTTTCGCGGTCAGGAAAGGAAACTATGGGCGCAACAATAAGAGACATTCAGAAGCTGACGGGGCTGTCATTGGCTACAATTTCCAAATATTTAAATGGCGGCAATGTTCTGCCGGAAAACAGGGCGGCAATCGGCAGGGCCATAGAGGAACTCCATTATGAAGTCAATGAAGTTGCCCGGGGCTTAAAAACAAGGCAGACCAGAATCGTAGGGGTTTTGCTCCATGATTTGAAAAATATTTTTGCAGGAACCATTATATCCCGGATGGAAGACATCCTCCGTCAGCACGGATACGGGATGTTTCTTTGTGACTGCCGCGGAAATCCGGAATTAGAGGCAGAAGAGATACAGTTTCTTCTGAGCAAACAGGTGGATGGAATTATCACTTTTCCTACGTCTGAAAATTCCGGTTATTTAAAGCTTGCCAGGGAACGGGGGATTCCTATTGTACTGATTGACCGGATTTTCGATGATCAGGAATTTGACAGCGTGATTGTTGACAATGAAACGGCATCAAAGCTGGCGGTGGAGAAGCTTCTGGCATATGGACACCGCCGGATCGGTATGATCTGCGGGGATGAGCATTATTACACGGCCAGAAAGAGGCTTTATGGTTTTTGCCGGGCCATGGAGGTAACTGGGGGAGAAGCCTGCATTTTGAAGGGAGAATTAACTGTAGGACATGGATATGAAGCCATGAAAAAAATGTTAGGCATGAAAGAACGGCCTACAGCAGTGTTTTTAAGCAATTATGAGATTACACTTGGAGCTGTGATTGCCTTGAATGAACAGAATGTTTCTTTTCCAAAGGAAATCTCCGTAATCGGGTTTGACAATATGATGCTGGCTCAAGTGGTAAAGCCTAAGCTTTGGATGATCACACAGCCCATGGAACAGATTGCTGTAAGGGCAGCCGAGATTATGATGGAACGGTTAAAGAACGGCAGCAGACGGGAACCGCAGGTGGAAATACTCCAGACCATGTTGTCAAAGGGAGACTCCATCGGAAGGATTGTTTGACGGGGGAAAAACATGTATAAAGTATTGCTGGTGGATGACGAAATATTAATCCGGGAACGGATTTCCAGAAAAATCCCGTGGGAGGAACTAGGGTACGAATTAGCGGGTATCTGCGAGAACGGCAGGGAGGCCATAGCATTTATTGAACAGGAGCCGGTCAGCCTGATTCTCACTGATATCTGCATGCCCCATGTGGATGGACTGGAACTTGCAAAGTATGTATATGAACATGCCAAAAATACCAAGGTAGCAATTATTACGGGATATGAAGAATTTGAATATGCAAAAAAAGCGCTGGAATATCATGTGTTTTCCTATATATTAAAGCCTGTCACATCCGCAGAGCTTATGGAAAACTTGATGGAGATCCATAAGATTCTGGAGGATGAGAGGAATAATCAGCAGGTGCGTATCCGGTACGAAGACAGCTATCCATTGCTGGAAAACCAGTTCCTGCTTCAGCTGGCCCAGGGAAAGATACCGGAGGAGGCCATAGGGGAAAAGCTGAGGGAATTTAAAATCAATTTCCGTGGAGACAGCTACTGTGCTGCAATTTTCTTTCCAAGAGAGCCGGTCAGCCGGATGGAGCTGGAGCACATGACGGAATTTACCAGGGCAAAATACCCGGAGGATGTTCTGGCCTTTCAAGGAAATGACGGAACCATGATTGCGTATATTAAGCGGAGCCGCAGCAACGATCAGGATAATAATATGGCCCGCTTATGCCGGATGATGGTACAGGACATCAACAGCAAATTAGGGATCGAAGTGTTTTGTCTGATAGGGATTGCTGTCATGAATTTAAACGGCTTGAATCTTTCTTATGAAAAAGCCCTGGGGATGAAAGAATACCTTTATCTGGAAAAGGAATCCCATGTTTATGAATGGGATCAATACCAGAAATGCCGGTTCCAGCCAGATGCCGGATTTGAAAAAAATGACAGGGAAAAGAGATTGATTCTAGCCGTCCAGAGCAATTTAAAGGAAGAGATACGCCGGGAAGTATCCTCGATCCGGGACGAATGCAGCGGGAAATGGCTTTCACGGACCAAGGTTGTGATTTTCTGTCAAAGCCTTATTCTGGCGGTGATGAATTCTTTGGAACGTCTGAACATGGAGGATGCGGAGCTTTTCCTAAAAGGGCAGGAGCTTTTTTCCGGCCTTTACGGTTGCAGTTATATCTCTGAAATGGAAGAAAAGCTGCTGGATTTTTTTGATTCCGCGGCAGATCTTATGAACAGGAACCGCAGCAGCTATGGAGAAGAACGGGCGGCAATGGCCCTTAATTATATCTCGGAGCATTATTCCGAATGCAGTCTTTCCCTTCAGGAGGTATGCGGTAAGCTGGCGATCAGTGTCAGCTATTTCAGCTCCGCATTTAAAAATTACACCGGAATGACCTTTGTGGAGGCCCTGACAAAGACCAGGATGGAAGCGGCAAAGGAACTGCTGAAAAACACAACCATGAAAACCTATGAGATTGCGGAATGCTGTGGGTACAGTGATTCCAATTATTTTAGTTCAATTTTTAAAAAGACTGTAGGGAATACACCCAGAGAATATGCAAAATCCGTAACCGGACAGAAGGGTAAAAATGATTAGGAAAATAAGGTTTAAAAGCATTCGCACCAGCATGATCATTTATTTCTCCTGTCTGGTTCTGCTGATTGTGACTGCATTCATGTTTTTTTCCATAAAATATACCAAAGAGAACCTGATGGAAAACTCCGAAGAGAACAGCCGCCGGTTGATTGAACAGGTAAACTTAAGCATCGAAAATTATGTGGATCATATGGAAAATATCTCTCATGTGGTTGTCAGCAACCGGGACATGCGGGAATATCTGTTTGGTGATGATGAAACCGGAGTGTGGCCTCATCTGAAGGAAGAATTCCAGACCATTCTTCAGGTGAGAAAGGATATTTACAATATTGCGATCCTTGGAAACAATGGCAGGTATTTTATCAACGGCGGAAACCGTGCGATGAATACCAGAGCACAGTTGGAAAAGAAGGAATGGTACCGGGAAGCAAAAGAGGCAGGAAGTGAAATTGTCATTTCCTCTTCCCATGTCCAGAATCTGGTGAAGGGAGATTACAAATGGGTGGTGACTCTCAGCAGGGGAATCCAGAATCCCAAGACCCAACAGGTGGAAGGACTGTTCATTCTTGATTTAAATTATGATGTGATCAATGACCTGTGTGAATCAATCCATCTGGGAAATAAAGGATATGTATATATTGTGGATCAGAAAGGGGAAATCGTATACCATCCCCAGCAGCAGCTGATCTTAAGCGGGGTAAAAAATGAGCTGCTGAAAGAAGTTCTGAATCAGAAAACAGGAATCTCCTATAAAGATGAGAACGGGGAGAATAAGATTTATACCACCTTTCACTCAGGTAAAACCGGCTGGACCATTGTGGGGGTTGTGTATACCTCTGAGCTGGTAAAAAGAGAACAGGCCATGAGAGCCATGTACATTGGCATGGCACTGGCGCTGATCATCCTGGCAGGCGTAATTGCCATATTCCTGTCCGACAGCATAACAAAGCCCATCAAACAGCTTCAGGCAGGTATGAAGAAAGTACAGGAGGGAAGATTTCAGCCGGTATACATTGATGCAGGAGGAGATAATGAGATCGCCAGCTTAAACCGGTCCTTCAACCGGATGACGGAACATATTGATGAATTGATGAAGAGGAATATGGCGGAACAGGTGGAAAAGCGGAAAAGCGAACTGAAGGCTCTGCAGTCACAGATCAATCCTCACTTTCTATATAATACTCTGGACTCTATCATCTGGATGATTGAAACCGATGATGCGCAGCAGGCCATAAAAATGACTTCCATATTGGCCCGGTTCTTCCGGCAGGCCATCGGGAATTCCGATGTGTTTGTCACAATCAGCCAGGAATTGGAATACACAAAAAATTATCTCTTAATTCAGCAGATGCGTTATAGGGATAAGGTAACCTTTGATATCCAGGTAAATCCGGATATACTGGAATGCCACATCATAAAACTGGTTATGCAGCCCCTTGTAGAGAATGCGCTGTATCATGGACTTAAGTATAAAGAAGGGCGCGGCCATATTTGGATTACAGGGTATCGTCTGGAAAATAAAGTTATCCTTAAGGTGATGGATGATGGGATAGGGATGGAAACAGAGACTCTGCAGAACCTTTTCCGGAACAAAAATAAAACCGGGGGGAAACACAATGGAGTAGGGCTGGGAAATATACAGAACCGCTTAAAGCTGTATTACGGTGAGGAATATGGAATTCAGGTGGACAGCGAAAGGGAAATAGGAACGGCAATTACCATTGAAATCCCCTTCCTGCTGCCGGAGCGCAAGGAGGATACAGATGAAAAAGCATAAAAATGGAATTGTTTTAGTGCTGCTTCTGCTGGCTGCTTCCTGTTTTGTCTTCTCTCTGATTCGGTTGGGGGTATTCAGGGAGAATAAAAAGGTGAAGATTGTTTTTATTCCTAAAGTCATGGATGAAACAAATGATTTTTGGATGTCAATGATATCCGGCGCAAAAAGTGCCGCCAGGGAGTATCAGGCTGATATCGTTATCCTTGCTCCTCAAATTGAAAACGATTATGTAACGCAGGAAAAATACATTGATGAAGCAATTAAACTAAATCCCGATGTGATCGCATTGTCACCCATCAGATATTCGGAGATGACGGATTCGGTATGGAAAATAAAGGAAGCCGGCATCAAACTGGTTCTGTTGGATTCCATGCTGGATGAGGATCTGGCAGAGTGCTGTGTCAGCACGGATAACATAGAGGCAGGAACCCAGATGGGCAATAAAATGCTGGACTATATGAAAGATGATACGAGAATTGCCATTATGTCCTTTGTAAAAGCTTCTTCCACTGCCATTGAACGTGAACAGGGGGTCAGGACCGGACTTGGAGAATACGAAAACCGGATTGAAACTGTATTATTCAGCAATTCAGACTATGAACAGGCTTATGAACAGACAAAGCAGCTTCTGAAAGAAAAGCCGGAAATTAATCTGATCGCCGGTTTAAATCTCTATTCCACAGTCGGAGTTGCCCGGGCCGTGCGGGAAATGGATCTCAAACATAAAATATATATAGTTGGTTTTGATAATGATGTGGAGGGAATCCAGTACCTGGAAGAAGGGATCATTGATACGCTCATTGTACAGAAACCCTTTAACATGGGTTATTTAGGAATACAGAAGGCCGTGGAAATCGCAAAGGGAAAGAAGGTAGAGAAGATCATTTATTCTGAAACTGAGATCATAACGGTAGACAATATCTACACGGATGAAAACCAGAAACTGCTGTTTCCGTTTTAATCGAGAAAAAGTTTCCGTTATAACGGAATTATCAATCAGACAGAAGAAAGAAAAAGAGGAGTATTTTACGGAAAAGTAAAATATTCCTCTTTTTTTGTAAGATCCTCTATAGGAAAAAATATGAAAGAATATATAATGATAGAAGAGGGAGCGAAACGGTTCGCTCTTATAATCAGAGGAGATGGAAGGTGAAAATGTGGGCGACGTGATGCTTAGAATGAAGGGGATTGACAAGTCCTTTCCCGGTGTGCATGCACTGGACCATGTGGACCTGGAAGTGAAAAGCGGCGAGGTTCACGCGTTAATGGGTGAGAATGGTGCAGGAAAATCCACGCTGATGAAAATACTTACCGGTATTTATTCAAAGGACTCCGGCACGATTGAATTTGAAGGAAAAGAGATGGAGTTTACCACTCCTAAGGAAGCCCAGGACTCAGGAATTGCCATTGTGCATCAGGAGCTTAATATGATGAATCATCTTACGGTCGCGCAGAATATCTTCATTGGCAGGGAGATGATGAAAGGCGGGCTAATTGATGATTCCCAGATGAACAGGGAGGCCAAGAAGCTGTTTGACAGACTGAATATAGATATTAACCCAGCAGAAACTATGGGGAACCTGACCGTAGGAAGACAGCAGATGTGTGAAATTGCAAAGGCAATTTCCAGAGAAGTGAAGCTGATTGTATTTGATGAGCCTTCAGCAGCCTTGACAGAAGCTGAGATCGAGGAGCTGTTTAAAATCATCCGGGATTTAAGGACCAAAGGTCTGGGAATTGTTTACATATCCCACCGGATGGATGAAATCAAGGTAATTACAGACCGGGTGACGGTTATGCGTGACGGCAGTTATGTGGGGACACTGGTCACCAGGGATTGCACCAAGGATGATATTATCAATATGATGGTTGGTCGTGTTATTTATGAGACGCCAAAGCAGGTGAGCAATGTGCCGGAGGGCGCACCCGTTGTCCTTAAGGTGGAGCATTTAAATGCCGGAAGACTGGTAAAGGACGTCAGCTTTGAACTGCACAAGGGCGAGATCCTTGGCTTTTCCGGGCTGATGGGAGCAGGAAGAACAGAGACAGCCAGAGTGATCTTCGGGGCTGATAGAAAGGAAAGCGGAGATATATTCATCAATGGCGACAAGGCGGAGATAAAGACAACAGAGGATGCGGTAAAACACGGAATCGGATATCTGTCTGAGGACCGGAAACGGTTTGGTCTTGTTATCCAGAAAACCGTAGCCGAAAACGCATCGATGGCTTCTTTGCCGGATTTTATCCAGGGTCTGTTTATTGATCAAGAGAAAGAACAGAGGGAAGCGGAACAATATGTGAAAACATTGAATATCAAGACTCCCGGAGTGGATCAGTTGGTAATGAACTTATCAGGAGGGAACCAGCAGAAGGTAGTCATAGCAAAATGGCTGATCAAAAACTGTGATATCCTGATCTTTGATGAACCTACAAGGGGAATCGATGTAGGTGCAAAAAGTGAGATCTATCATTTAATGAATGAACTGGTAAAGCAGGGGAAATCCATCATCATGATATCTTCGGAAATGACGGAGATCCTTCGTATGAGTGACAGAGTCATCGTGATGTGTGAGGGACGTATCACAGGAGAGCTCCCCATTGAAGAAGTGACGCAGGAACGTATCATGACTGCGGCCACCTTGAGAAATTAATCCAGGAGGAGAAAGAGATGGAAAAACTGAAAAACAATCCGGTTGTAAAGGCAATCGGTACACAGAGACTGGTTGCATTGCTGGCACTGATTGTCATTTATGGGGTATTTGGCTTAATGAATCCCCGGTTTGCTACCTACAATACCATGGTAAATATATTTGACGCATCGTATTATATCGGATTTATGGCGATCGGAATCTGCTTTGTAATTGCAACGGGCGGAATCGATCTGTCAATCGGTACCGTATTGACCATGTCAGGTCTGGTGGCCGGTTATCTGAGCGTTAACAAAGGTTTTCCAATGTGGCTTACAATTATTATCTGTATTCTCATCGGCATGATTTTTGGTTTGATAAATGGCCTGCTGGTGGCTAAAATGGGGCTGCCCCCTTTTATCGCTACCCTTGGCACGATGATGCTGTCAAAGGGAATCGGTTCCATTATCACAGGCGCCCAGTCGGTTACCTGGAAATCCGGTTCTGATCCTGAAGGCTGGTACCGCTGCCTTTTCAAGATTAAAACAGCAGGTGGATTACTGATTCCCACTGGTTTTGTGCTTCTGATCGCTGCAGCCGTCATTATGGCCATCGTATTGAATAAGACGAAAACCGGGCGATATATCCTTTCACTTGGCAGTAACAAGGAGGCCACGCGGCTTTCCGGTGTTAATGTTGACAAGTACCTGATCATCGCATATATCATCAGCGGTACTTTTGCAGGAATTGCAGGCCTTGCATACTCCACCATTTATTCCACTTTGCTTCCAGGCGGAGGAGCCGGATTTGAAATGGATGCCATCGCAGGTGTGGTAATCGGAGGAACTTCAATGGCAGGCGGTACCGGTACGATTGCAGGTACTATGATCGGTGTGTTTATTATTTCCGTACTGAAAACAGGCCTGCCATTCGTAGGGCTGCAGACACACTATCAGCAGGTTGCAACAGGTCTTGTATTAGTAGTTGCAGTATTTGCTGATGTATATAGAAACCGTAAGAAAAATTAAACAAATACAGGGAATGTGATTCGAAAGAATTTACATATAGTACCATTCAAATATGAGGAGGAAGTAAAAATGAAACGAAATGTATTGGGAATTTTACTGAGCACGGCAATGATTGCCACCGCCCTGGCCGGATGCGGAAGCAAAGCAACGGGCAGTACCTCTGCAGCTCCTGAAGCCACAGAGGCTAAAACTTCAGATGGCACTCAGGCCCCTGCAGCCACAGAAGCTGCTTCTAACGGAGATATGACTGTTTATCTGGTAGCAAAAGGATTTCAGTCCCAATATTGGCAGGCAGTATATAAGGGCGCTCAAAACGCAGCAAAAGAATTGGGAGTCCGTCTGGAATATCAGGGACCGGATTCTGAATCGGATATTGCCCAGCAGGTTCAGATGGTGAACAATGCGGTTCAGATGCAGCCAAATGCAATTGGACTGGCAGCCCTGGATGTATCAGCTTTAAACGACAGCATTAAGGAAGCTCAGGATGCAAAAATCCCGATCATAGGATTTGACTCCGGTGTTCCGGATGCACCGGCAGGTTCCGTTGTGGCCAATGCGGCTACGGACAATTACAAGGCAGGAGAAGTGGCAGCCGAAAATACATATCCGCTGGTAAAGGATATCATTGCAAAAGCCACTGGCAGTGTACGGATCGGAGTTCTGAACCAGGATGCCACATCAGAATCCATTATCAGCCGCGGACTTGGTTTTATTAATAAGATTACCGAACTGATTGAAGCTGATGGAAAAAGTGTATGCGTAACCGGAAATGAAAAATTTGTAAGTGACGCTAAAGCGGACAAGGGCGGCTCTGCAGATGTTATTCTGGATGTTGCAGTTCCTGCAAAAGTTGAAGCCTCTCTGATGACAACAGACGCGCAGACAATATTAAATAAAGATGATACGATCTGCATATTCGCATCAAACCAGAAGACAGGGGAAGGCCTGATCACAGGTGATGAGAATCTGGGAAGACTGGGGAAGGAAGTAATCGGTGTTGCATTTGACTCCGGTACCATGATTAAGGATGCGGTAAAAGACGGCAGACTTGCCGGCGCTGTTACCCAGGCACCGGTAGAGATCGGATACCAGACAGTCGAGCTGGCTGTGAAAGCAGCCAGGGGTGAAGCAGTAACTGACGTGGATACAGGCTGTAAGTGGTACACCGTTGATAATATGGACAACGAAGAAATTATACAGAATCTGTATGACTAAGGAATAAATTGATCAATCGGGCTGCTGCATCAGGCGATGGAAAATCTCCGGGCAGCAGCCCTTAATTTTTATCTGGCTGAGGAGGAAGAAAGATGTTAAAAGGAATACCGGCAATTTTAAGCCCGGAACTGTTAAAAATACTTTGTGAAATGGGGCATACGGATGAGCTGACCATTGGTGATGGGAACTTTCCGGGTCATACCTATGGGCAGAAGGTGATTCGCATGGATGGACACGGCGTGGCTGAGATATTGGCTGCAATCCTTCAGGTATTTCCCCTGGATACTTATGAGGAGCATCCGGTGACTTTAATGGCGGTGGTTGCGGGAGATAAAGTGGAAACCCCTATTTGGGAGCAGTACAAAGAAATCGTGGCAAACTATGATGATCGGGGCGCTGGCTGCTTTGAAGAAATCGATAAGTGGAAATTCTACGAAAAGACAAAGGAGAAGTCATCGGTTGTCATTATGACAAGTGAAAAGGCGTTATATGCAAACATCATTTTAAAAAAGGGCGTGGTGGTATAAAACTAATGACAGGTACTTGTTTCCAAGGAGAAGAAAGGAGTAAAGGAGCCGGGGATTGATGGGCCGGTACCGGATAACCAGCTTTCCGAAGGTGAAAAATACGAAAGGTAATATCTTTACCAGCTTTTTTTGCTGTGTTATACTTGAGACAGCAGGAGTAAGAGCAGCGTAAGCTGGTGTTTGGTTCTTTTGTCATCACAGGAAGGTAAAGCATGAAAAAAAGTATTGCGGTTATTGCACTAGACCCTTTTGCGGGAAAAGCATATGCGCAGCAGGTTCGGTCGGTGTTTGGGGAACGGGCTGTTGTACGAAATTATAGCATGATGGATGGAACGGCAGCGAATATGGAACCGTGCGATTTGTATATGGGCTCGACAGATGCTTTTGATGCCATGGGGAATACGAATCGATATATTCCGTCAGATGCACAGCGGATGGAAATTCAGGTTACTTATTTTAAAGAAGCTGTACGCCGTTTGGAAGAAATTCCGAAGGGAACAAAAGTCATTTTTGTTAATATCACTGAGGTTATGGCCAGGGAAGCGGTAACACAGCTGGAACAGCTGGGGATAACCCATTTAAAGTTTATACTCTATGCGCCGGGAAGCAAGCTGACAGATATGGCAGAGATTGCGGTTACTCCGGATGAAGAGCGTTATGTGCCAAGCGGAATTCCCACAATTATAAATTTGGGACAGAGAACCTGCTCTGCCGATACCATGATTGAAGCCGCCTTCAGGCTGGGTTTTGACGATTTACTGGAAGAAGCCACGTTTAAACAGTATCAGGAATCGGTATGCACCAACACCTATTATTTTGACCAGATGTTCAATCGTTCCAGGAGATTGGAGAGTCAGTTTGATATTCTCATGGAAGTACTTGATCAGGGAGTGATCGCGGTAAATGAACATGGAGAAATATATGCAATCAACAAAAATGCAGCCGATATCACCCGTGTTCCTGAAAATCTTAGTCTTACAAACATGGGGGAAGAAGTATTCCCTTATATCCCGTTCCGGAAATGCTTAGAGGAGAAAAAGGAGACGAATCCTCAAGTTGTGAGGGTTGCAGGAAATCTGGTAAGCCTTTATGTGCGGCCGGTGTTAAGGCGGGATGTCTGTATTGGTGCTTTTGCCATCTTGCAGAAGTTTAATGAGATGGAGCGCCGGCAAAACGAACTTCGGGTTCAATTGATGAAAAAGGGCCAGGGACATAGAGCCAAATATTGTTTTGATGATGTGATTGGAGAGTCCGATCTTATCTTAAAGACTAAATTCATCTTAAATAAAATGGCCGGCACAGAATCTCCGGTATTGTTAATTGGGGAAACAGGAACCGGTAAAGAACTGTTTGCACATTCCGTCCATAATGCGTCAAAGCGCAGGGATCAGCCTTTTGTGGCAATTAACTGTGGGGCTATGCCGGAGAATTTATTGGAAAGTGAGCTGTTTGGTTATGAAGAAGGAGCTTTTACCGGCGCGAAAAAGGGAGGCCGCCCAGGTTTATTTGAGTTCGCACATCAAGGGACACTGTTTTTAGATGAAGTGGAAGGCATGAGCCCTGCGCTGCAGGTAAAGCTGCTGCGTGTTTTGCAGGAACGAGAAATCATGCGGGTTGGCGGAAATCAAATTATTCATGTTGATGTGCGGATCGTTGCTGCAACAAATGAAGAGCTTGAGCAAAAGGTAGCGGTAGGTACGTTCCGGCAGGATCTTTATTACAGACTGAACGCATTGCCGGTGTTAATCCCTCCGCTGCGAAAGAGAGCGGAAGATGTATTCTTAATTCTGGATAGTTTTCGTAAAGAACTTGGAGGAAAATTCCGTTTAAATGATGATATCAAGGAGTTATTTCGCCAATACCAGTGGCCGGGAAACATACGGGAACTGCGTAATGTCGTAGATTATTTGTGCTTTACCGGGCATACCGTCATAACAATTGATGATTTACCTCCGGTTTTTCGTATAGGTAAATACTGCGAAGAGGCGGGTGAGATAAAAGATGCTGAACTGAAACTGTACGCCGCAGATCAGCCGCTTCAGTACCAGAATGCATCACATATGCCTACCGAACAGGAACGGGTGATTCTGGAGATTCTTTACAATGCAGAACGTACAGGACAGTCCATTGGACGGGATAAAATACTGTTGGAGG
This sequence comes from Lacrimispora sphenoides JCM 1415, assembly GCF_900105615.1. Classification (NCBI taxonomy): domain Bacteria; kingdom Bacillati; phylum Bacillota; class Clostridia; order Lachnospirales; family Lachnospiraceae; genus Lacrimispora; species Lacrimispora sphenoides. Next base: position 1,380,938 of record NZ_LT630003.1, read on the forward strand.
CGCAGAAGCGCAAGGTAAAGTTGACTCAGCCCCAGGTGCGTAAAATATTAGGCAGATTAGAGGAAAACGGCTACGTAATTGTTGCAAGGGGCAGAGGCGGAAGTAGCATTACCAAAAAAGGAGTCGATTGGATAACCAATTAATTGGCTAAGATAGTCTGGCATATAACCACATGATTGTCTATTAACAACTAATTAACAGTCAATTAACAACCGAATAATAACCAAATTATAACCAATTAAAGACCAGGAAGAAAAGGGCTTTCTTTCTCGGCAAAGTTCTTCATGATGATTAAAAAAAGATAAACGTAGAAAAGGCAGTATTTACAAGCTTTTTCTACGTTTTTATTAATATATTTTCTATTTCATGAAAAGTTGGCACGTGTGTTGCTCTATATATAAATATAAAACTGAAAGGAGCTTCATATGAAGTATAATTTTGACATCGTAGTTGACCGAAGTGAAAACCGCGCTGGAAAATACGATGAGAGGCAAAAAAAGTTTGGTACCGCGGATGTGATTCCGCTTTGGGTCGCAGATATGGATTTCCAAACGGCACAGCCAATCATCAATGCATGCGTGGAAAAAGCAATGGAAGGGATCTGGGGATATACATATCGGCCTGACTCTTATTTTGATGCAATACTAAGCTGGCAGTTCCGCAGGCATGGCTGGAAGATTGACAAGGAAAAAGTAAGCTGGAGCCTGGGAGTTGTACCTGCACTGTCTTCAATTGTCAAGGTATTTACCAGGAAAGGGGATTCCATTATGATTCAGACTCCCGTGTATTCTGAGTTCTACGATATCACAGAGGCATGGGAAAGAAACGTAGTTGAAAACCAACTGGTTGAACAGGATGGAAAATGGACAATTGATTTTGCAGATTTTGAGGAGAAAGCAAAAGACCCGAATGTGAAAATCTTTCTTTTGTGCAGCCCCCATAATCCTCTTGGGATCGTCTGGACGAAAGAGCAGCTGCAGAAGATGTTTGAGATTTGCCATGCCAATGACGTGCTGATGGTTTCTGACGAAATACATTCTGATCTGGTGTTCCATGGCAAGAAACATATTCCAACCGCTATGATATCAGAAACGGCCAGAGATCATGTCATAAGTTGTATTTCTGGTACAAAAACATTTAATCTTGCAGGATTACAGGCGTCAACGAATGTTTTCCCGAACCTGGAGATGAAGGCGGCTTTTGATAAGTTCTGGATGAATTTAGACATTCACAGGAATAATGCATTCAGCTCCGTAGCCATGGAAGCGGCGTTTAACGAGGGGGAAGAGTGGTTAGAACAACTGCTTCCATATCTCTCTGAAAACTTTGAGTTTATCAGAGATTATTGTGAGAAGTACATTCCTAAAATCAAACCCAATGTACCGGATGCTACTTATCTGGTATGGCTGGATTGCAGGGAATTGGGAATGAATAATGAAAGATTAAGAAAATTTATGATTGAAGAAGCAAAATTGGGATTAAATGAAGGCTATACCTTTGGCCGGAGCCTTTCCGGCTATATGAGGTTAAATGCAGCATGTCCGAGAAGCGTGCTGGAAATAGCCATGAAACAGCTGGAGGATGCGGTAAATCGTCTTTAAGATAAAGGAATTATGAAAGTCACTTGAAATCAAAATTATGGGGTAAAAAGGAGAAGTGTACTTATGAATAAAAAAGATATCTGGAAAAGCTATCGGTTCCCGATCCTGTTGGTGCTGGGAATCCTGATCGGATCTGGTTTTGGATTGGTTGCAGGTGAGAAGGCTGCAATTGTTAAACCGCTTGGTGATATTTTCCTTAACTTGATGTTTACAATCGTTGTTCCGATGGTTATGGTTTCTATTTCCAGTGCTGTGGGAAGCATGGTAAATATGAAACGCCTTGGTAGTATTTTAGTGAATCTTATCGTTGTTTTTATCGGCACTGGCGCTGTCGCAGCTGTGCTGGTTCTGTTTGCAGTGAATATTTTCCCGCCTGCAGCAAGCACATCAATTGCTATGGGGGCATCGGAAGTCGGAGAAGCTACCGCTGTTGGTGACATGATTGTCGGAGCTCTTACTGTTTCTGATTTCCCGGAACTTTTAAGCCGTCAGAACATGCTTCCGTTGATTATTTTTTCTGTCATGTTTGGATTCTGTGTAAGTGCATGCGGCGGTGACGAGAGTCCTGTCGGAAAAATGCTTATAAACTTAAACAATGTCATCATGAAGATGGTCAATTTAATCATGAAATTTGCTCCGATTGGTCTGGGTGCATATTTTGCCAACTTAGTAGGAGAGTTTGGGCCAAGTTTGATTGGTGATTACGGCCGTTCCATGATTTTGTATTATCCACTCTGCTTAATTTATGTTGTAATATTCTTCCCGTTATATTCCTATATGGCAGGTGGAAAAGAAGCGGTTCGCCGTATGTTGAAATTTGTTCCCACTCCTGCATTGACGGCTTTCGCAACTCAAAGCTCAATGGCTGCTCTGCCTGTAAATCTGGACGCTTGTGACAAAATGGGAGTTCCAAAGGATATTAGAGAGATTGTTCTTCCAATGGGAGCGACCATGCATATGGACGGTTCGGTATTATCTTCCATTGTTAAGATTGCATTTTTGTTTGGAGTGTTTCATCAACCGTTCACAGGAGTTGGTACTTATGCGATGTCAATTGTCGTAGCGATTTTGTCTGCATTTGTATTATCCGGAGCGCCGGGGGGAGGTCTGGTAGGCGAAATGCTGATTGTCGGTTTGTTTGGATTTCCACCAGAAGCATTTCCGTTAATTGCGACCTTGGGTTTCCTGTTTGACCCTGCCGCAACCTGCTTAAATTCATCTGGTGATGCCATTGCATCCATGATGGTAGCCAGAATGGTTGAAGGAAAAGAATGGATTAATGATCGCTTAACAAGTAATAACAAAGAATTCGTTGAAAAATCAGATATTATTGCATAAAAGAAAGGAAAGATACCTATGAAAATAACAATAATTGGAAGCCACTTATGTCCTGACACTCTGTACGCATTGAATAAGCTGATTGATAGGAAAGCCAGCGTAGATTTTAAAAATTTATCAGCGGATTTAAAGGATTTAAAAGCATATCTTGCTGCACGTGAATCGGAACCGGCATATGAAGCGGTTAAAGAGAATGGTGATATTGGAATTCCATTTTTTATTCTTGAAGACGGAACTAAAACCTTAGACTTAGATGAGGTATTGGAAAAACTGTAATATCCATAAAAGGTGAGTGAATTCAAAATTAAAAAAAACGGGGTATATAGGAAGCTGCCAAAAATCTTCATATAAACCCCGCTTTTAGCCTCATCAAATAGCAAAGCGGGTTGTAAATATCCGATTGATTGTTTAGTAAGTCGGAAGTCTAAGGCAATGGGGAGGATTGATATGGATACGAAAGATTTACGTTATACAACATATGTGCAGATTTTAAAAGAAGAGTTAGTACCGGCAATGGGATGTACGGAACCGATTGCCTTAGGATATGGTGCGGCAAAAGCAAGAGAGGTGCTTGGCAGCTTACCCGATAAAGTAGAAGTACATGTAAGCTATAATATTATTAAAAATGTAAAAAGCGTTGTGGTACCTAATACGGATGGCTTAAAGGGAATTGAGGCAGCAGTAGCAGCAGGAATTGTTGCAGGTGACGCTTCCAAGCATCTGGAGGTTATTTCCGTAGTTAGTAACGATAAAAAGTCAGAGATAAAAGACTTTGTGAATCATGTGCCAATTACGGTAAAAGCGATAGACGGAGAACTGACGTTTGACATCGTGATTGTTTTATTTCAAGGGAATGAGTATGTAAAACTGAGAATCGCCCAATATCATACAAATATCATATTGATTGAGAAAAATGGAGAAACATTATTTAATTTGGAAGCCAGCTGTGATCCAGGGAGCGTAAATAGCTTTGAAAAGACTCTGGAGGTGGGTTTAACAGATAAAAGCCTGCTAAACTTAAACGATATAATCGAATTTGCTGATTCTCTGCAGGTCAATGATATAAAAGGCATATTAGACCCTCAAATCAATTACAACATGGCGATTGCTGAAGAGGGGTTAAAGAATGATTATGGCGCAAACATAGGAAGTACCTGGCTGGCCTCTTACGGAAATGATGTCCGTAACCGCGCAATTGCCAAGGCAGCGGCCGGCAGTGATGCAAGAATGAGCGGCTGTGAACTACCGGTAATCATTAACTCCGGCAGCGGTAATCAGGGGATCACGGTTTCAGTACCCGTGATTGAGTATGCAAATGATTTGGAGGTAACAAGGGATAAATTATATCGTGCCCTTGCTCTTGCAAACCTGGTATCCATCCATGAAAAGACTGGAATTGGCCGTTTGTCAGCTTATTGCGGCGCTGTCAGTGCTGGCTGTGCTGCCGCTTGCGGTATCGCCTATCTGTTTGGCGGCGGATTTGAGGAGATAGCACATACTCTTGTAAATTCTGTTGTCATTACATCTGGCATGATCTGTGACGGAGCCAAGCCTTCCTGTGCAGGGAAAATAGCCACCAGCATTATGGCAGGGCTCTTAGGCCATGACATGTTTAAAAATGGGGAGCAACAGTTCCGTTCTGGTGAAGGAATTATTAACCGTGATGTTGAGGAGACCATACGTAATGTCGGGCGGCTTGGCAAGGAAGGAATGCGTGAGACGGACCGCGAAATTGTTAAGATCATGATTGGCGAGTAACTGGAATATAAACGGTCATTGCCACATGTAATATACAAAAGGCCGTTTTTTTACAGCGTCGGCAATTGACCCTCATCAAGCAGCGAGGCGGACTGCGAATATCGGATTGATTTATTAATATTTACAGCTGAAAATATTGGCATCTATGTAAGGAGGTATTATTATGGTTTTAGGTCAAGAGAAAGTCTCATTATTGAATTTACCCACTCCTTTGGAGTTTCTTAAAAATATATCAGAAGAATTAGGGATCCAAATGTATATTAAGCGTGATGATATGACTGGTCTGGGCATGGGAGGTAATAAGCTTCGAAAGCTGGAGTATATTTTAAAAGAAGCACAAAACAAAGGGGCGACCATGCTTATCACTGAGGGCGGCGTACAAACAAATCATGGCCGTTTGACAGCGGCTGTGGCAGCTAAGCACAATATGAGGTGTGCGATTGTTGCAATTGGGGATTACCCAGGAGAATTGTCGGCAAACTTACTGTTGGACCGGTTAATGGGCGCTGAAGTAATCATTAAAAAGGATGACGGCCGTCCATCTCTTGATCAGTATAAAGAGTTGGTTGGGGACACAATTAAAAAATATGAAGCTCAGGGAGAGATTGTTTATTACATACCCCTTGGTGGCTCTGATGATGTCGGTATCCTGGGGTACTATGAATGTGCAGTTGAACTTACAAAGCAGGCGGCTGCCATGGGAATCGGAGATGCACGGGTTATTTCTGCAGTAGGCAGCTTAGGGACCTATATGGGTTTATATTGTGGATTCCATAATGAAGACTCCGGCCTGGAATTAACCGGTGTGGCGATTTCTCCCTTTGATGATTACAAAGAGCATAGTATTGTTGAACTGTTTGACAGCGTCAAAGAAAAATATGGAATGAAAATAAGTGCTGGACAAAAAGATTTTGATATTGAAAAAGATTATGTCCGGGGCGGATACAATCTTCCTTCAAAGGAGGTAAGAGATGCGGTACGTCTGATGGCAGGAAAAGAAGCCATCCTGCTCGACCCCTGTTACACAGGAAAATGTTTTGCCGCGATCATTGATATGGTTAAGGAAGGGAAAATCAAAAAAGGTGAGAAGATCATCATGATCCATACAGGAGGAGCGCCGGGATTATACACGAAGCATCATAGGGTGGAATTTGAAAAGGAATTAATTGATGGGGTTACAATTCTTGAATGAATAAAGTGACATACTCCGTGATAAAAGTGAGCGAGGTGATATAAAACTTCGCTCTTTTTACTCAGACTGCCTTGTGGTATAATATTTCTAACGCAATGGTTGCAAAGGGAGGTTGCCATGAAACATAAATTAACGGTTGAACAACGTCAGCTGCTATCTCAAAACCAGATATCTTCACTGGAATTGCTTGCATTATGCAATTGCGAGCTGAACCGGTATATGGAACATGAATATATGGAAAATCCTTTACTGGAACAAATAAATTCCAGAGCCGAATCTTATACTCAGGAAGATTATCAAGCGTGGTATCAGTCAAATTACTGCAAGCCTTTAAAAAATACTGCAGTTTTTTTAGAGGAAGGCAATGAGAGCAGCAGCCAGGAGTTTGATGCTTCAAATACGAAAAATATTTATACCTATATTTATGAGCAGCTGGAGTTAGAACGTTACACGGATAAACAATTAAGTGTTATTGATTTTTTAATTCAATGCCTGGATCGTAATGGGTTTATCGATTTGGAAGTTCCGGAGATTGCACAGTTAACCGGTGTGAATGAACAGGTGATCAAAGGCTGTTTATCAGATTTGAAAAAGTTGGAGCCATACGGTATTTTCGCAAAGAATCTGGCAGAATGCTTATTAATCCAGATCGAAATTCTGGGATTGGATGATGAAATTCTAAAAAATATGATCACAAATCATTTAACAGATATATCTCAGGGGAAGATCAGTTCAATCACCCGTGCGTTGGACATTTCATCGGCTCAGGCCAGAAGATATATTGCTCTTATAAGTACATTGAATCCAAGGCCGCTGCAGGGGTTTGGAGAGAACGAAAAGCAATATATTGTTCCGGATGTTATCGTTACTATGGGCCCGGATGGGAAATGGAATATAGAAATCAATGATAATTGGTGCGGCGACTATCAGTTAAATGATTACTATCTCCAGATGATGGCGGAAGTAAAAGAACAGGAGCTTTTTGAATACTTTAAGAAGAAGCTGGAGCGGGCGAAATTTCTCATTCATGCAGTGGAACAGAGGCGAAAGACGATTATCCTAATAACAAATGCAATATTGGAAGAGCAGGATGAGTTTTTCCGGTACTCCGGGAAGCTCAAACCGTGTACCATGACACAAATGTCAGAAAAGCTGTCAGTTAGTACCTCCACCATAAGCCGTGCTGTTAAGGATAAATATCTTCAGTTTCCCGCAGGCTGTATTCTGATGAAAAATTTATTTTCTGCGTCAGTTCCCGTGAGTGGCGGAAGCTTGATTAATTCGGATGGCGTCAAAGAATTAATACGTGAACTCGTGAATGAAGAGAACAAAGAAAAGCCGTATAGTGATTCAAAACTTGCAGAATTACTTAGTGAAAAAGGGTGCCGCCTTTCTCGCAGAGTTATCGCCAAATACCGGGAAGAGATGGGGATCTCAGGTAGTTTTGAACGGAAAATGAAAAATGATATGAATAAAAGAGTCAACTAAAATTAAAGTTTTAGTTGACTCTTTATTGTCCGCAATTCATTTCCCGGGTTAAAAGGGCTATTCAATCATAAAGTTTTCAGAACTGAAGTTAGCATAATACCTGCCTGTCTGGGCAATAAATTTCAGCACACAATAATCCGGATCCGTAACTCCTTTTGGATAATACATGGTATCTCCCTCTTGCCAGATCATTTCCTTGCTTGCTGCATCCTCTAAGACCTCCATTGTACCCTTTAGCATAACTCCGCGAAAAAACCGTTTGTCACAAAAATAGATACATGCTTTTGGGTTGCTGCGAAATTGCTTGACACGAATGGAAGAGGTATTTGTAGTAAAATAAAAGGTCTTAATCCCAACCCGTTTTCTTGGCGGCAGCATTGCTTTCGCATTGGGGAATCCCTCATCATCCAAAGAGCTTATTAAGGAAACTCCCTGCTTGTCAATCAAATTGCCGATCGTTTTCTCTGCATCCCTCATCATTTTATATTCCTCCTGAGATTGTTTATGAGAAAACTATAGCACAGAAGAATCAGGCAGTAAATTACACACATTTTTGTAGGTAAGCTCAGTTTATAAACCCGTTTTCTTTTAAAAGGTCAGTCATATTGTTTTCTTTCATGATGTCAATGCCTATGCTTTGCATGATTGTGACGGCCTCCAACAGCATTTTGCCGCGTTCGGTCAAAAAATATTCAACTTTTAGCGGATATCCTTCAAAAGAATGCTTGCCTATCATTCCGTAATCCATAAGCTCTTTCAGATGCTCAAGAAGCATTTTCTGATTAATGCCTTTAATGTCTTTTTCAAGCTGGGTCAAAGACATAACTCCCTTCCCCAGCTGCCATAAAATGATTGGTTTCCACTTGCCTTTCGTAATATCATGTGTCAATTCCAAAGGGCATGTGTATTCATCGCGTATTTTCATATTTTCACCTGCAAAATAATGGATTCAATTCTGTTCCCAAAATACATATGTCCAAGAGTAGCGCTCAGCAGCTCAAAGGTATAGCTGACAGAATGAATGATCATGGCCATCATAAGGAGTAGCTCCTTTAGCTGATTTGAGCTTCATCAGACCCAGCTAATACGAATTCCGATTACTCATAATTACAAACATCTTAATTCTTCCCATGGTATTTGTCAACGAAGAAGTAATTACGATAGGCCTAGTAAAAGAAAGGAGAAATTGGAAAATTCATAGAAAACAGAGAAAAAGATTGCAAAAATTCTACAAAATTGTATAATATAGGGGAAAGATATGCTCAAAAGATCTATGCCAATTGCAATGCTGGCGGTGTGTGTATCTGGATCCGAATTTTAAATATCATGAGTCAGACAGGGAATGTTTGAATAAAATAATAAAGCAGACAAGGGTGAGGGCTTCAGGAAATCGTAATCGGAGCCTGTTCAATGATCCTGGAAGACAATTATTTGCAAGCTGTATAAGACTTATGTTGCGATCAAAGCGCAGGGAGGTAATATGAAACGATTTAAACGTATATTTGTAGTTGTAATTGATTCTTTAGGAATAGGTGCTATGAACAATGCCGCCGAATACGGCGATGAGGGCAGCGATACCCTGGGCCATATTGATGCTGCAGTGGATCATCTTAATCTGCCTAATTTGGAAAAGCTTGGTTTGGGAAACCTGCGTTCCTTAAAGCATGTAAAGCCAGTAGCTGAGCCTAAGGCTTATTATGGAAAACTTAATGAAGCCAGTGTGGGAAAGGACACCATGACAGGTCATTGGGAAATGATGGGACTTTACATTACAAAGCCTTTCCAAACGTTTACGGAAACAGGTTTTCCAAAAGAACTGCTTGATGAACTGGAAAAACGCACCGGACACAAGATTGTCGGAAATAAATCCGCCAGCGGTACGGAAATCATGGATGAACTGGGAGAGCATCAGATTGCTACCGGGGACATGATCGTTTACACTTCTGCAGATTCCGTGTTACAGATCTGTGCCAATGAGGAGACCTTTGGCTTGCAGGAGCTTTACCGCTGCTGTGAGATTGCAAGAGAGCTTACCTTAAGGGATGAATGGAAGGTAGGCAGGGTCATTGCAAGACCTTATGTCGGCAGGAAGAAAGGCGAGTTTAAAAGAACTCCAAACCGCCATGATTATGCCTTAAAGCCTTTTGGAACCACTGCTCTTAATGTATTAAAGGATGCAGGCCTGGATGTGATCAGCGTAGGAAAGATCTATGATATTTTCGATGGCGAAGGGCTTACAGAAGGCAATAAATCCCAAAGCAGTGTTCATGGCATGGAACAGACCATAGAGATCGCGAAAAGAGAATTTAACGGTCTATGCTTCGTGAACCTGGTTGATTTTGATGCCCTGTGGGGACACCGCCGGGATCCGATTGGCTACGGAGCTGAATTAGAACGGTTTGATGAAAAGCTGGGAGAGCTTTTACCGCTTCTAAATGATGATGATCTGCTTCTGATTACGGCAGACCATGGCAATGATCCCACCTTTAAGGGAAGCGACCATACAAAGGAACAGGTGCCTTTCCTGGCCTATTCGGCTTCTTATGCCAACTGCGAAGAATTAAAGGAACAGAATACATTTGCAGTGATCGGAGCAACGGTGTTGGATAATTTCGGTTTGCAAAAAGCTCAGGATATGATTGGAGAGTCAATAGAGGAATTGCTTTAGGATTCTAAAAGCACCGCTTTGTCTATGATAATGATTTTACAAAATTTATCATAGACAAAGTCAGGTGCTTTTTTAGTTGTTTTTCATTAGGAATTATACTTGTTTCGATTTCTCACACAAAATAATCTCCGTAATTTTCTTTCAAATATGCTTCTATTTCAGATTCGCTTTTTCCTCCGATTTCCGACACAAAGCTGGTGGTCAGGAATCGGTGCTTCCGTGTAGAAAAGCCGTTTGCCAGAAGGGTTTTCATATCACTGTTGTCTACAAAGAAATTCATGCGGATGACAGGAAGGTTATGAGCATGAAGGATATTAAAAATCCGGGATGAAAAGCAAAAGATATAATCATAATCCAAGTCTTTCAGTCTGTGGATTTCGTTGATGTTTAAGGTCCCCATCCACTGCAGTTCCACGTATTCCTTAATTTGTTCCAGGAAAAAACTGACCCGTTCAAAGTTGATGCTGGTCATCACAACAATTTTCTTATACTGACGGTTTATGGTACGGTTGCGGAGGATGTGCTTTTGCACCAGCAGGGTCAGGGTAGAAAGATGCTCATCCATGAAAGAAAAATTATAGGAAGCTTTAAAGTACACCTCGTACTTTCTGACAGTATCATACAGGTCTGAAAACTGTTCTTTCGTATTTTCTACGGTCTTGTCCACAAACGTGCAATGAAAGTGATCCAGGGTGATTTCCCGGTATAGATAGTTGTAAAGCTCATTGATGAATTCTTCCTGGATGGTAAAAGGGTGCTTTAAATGACTCACCACCTGCTCCGTAAATTGCTCGGTGGTATACCACAGCCGCTTGTCAAAAGGGAAATCCAGACTGCGGGAAAAGTTCATCATGCTGAAGGCCACATTGTACAGCCTGTTTTCCTTGATGTCATCAACAAAGCGGATATTTAGTGGCGCCAAGGGCAGGCGGTAACAAAATTTCATGGATTCGTCAACAGGCCGGATCTCCATGATACAGATAAACAGCAGTAGAAACTTTTTGGAAGGATAGTTTAAAGACAGATTGTATTCTGTTAAAAAGAAGTTCAGCCGTTCCACTGCCTGATGGGAGACGGACTGAAGATCGGTATTTGCCAGATCGTAGCATTGTTTTTCCAGGGGAGTATTGGCTTTGCGGACCGCAATCCGGTTTTCCGGCGTAAACTCCAACAAGGGATGAAGGATGTCGATAACAAGAAACCGAAGCTGAAGTTCATCGCCTTCAATGGTAAGCCCCTTTTTCTTTAAGGTCACAAGGCTGAGACCGTGCCCGGACAGGAATTGCCTTAAATGGGCGGTATCCTGCTTTTTTGTGGTCAGGGAAAGTCCCCAGTTTTCATATAGAGAAGAAGCATTGACATAACCTTCGAAAAAAATGGTCACGATCATGATGCGGATCCGCTCGATGTAGGAACTGTTATAGTCAGTCATGTTGATCTGCTGGATAAAATCCACAAATTCTTTGTAGTTTAAGGGGCTTAGGCAGAAGCCCTTTTGTATTTCCACCAGGGGCTTGCGGGAGAAAAGGTTGATCCGTTCGATGGTCCGGCGTATGGATATTTCATCCTTTTGAAACTGCAGGGCAACCTTTGAAAGGGAAATGCGCTGTCTTTTTTGTATATACCGCAGCAGGCTTAAATCATTGTAGCTTAATCCCATGAAACATACCTCCAGTACTGTTATGCTTATAATGGTTTCATTATAAAGTTAAGGGCAACTAAATGCAACAATAAAATGTAAATTTTTTGCCTTGAAGCAACTCGTAGAATCTGCCATAATGTACACAGTTTAAAAGGCGCCTAAAACACACAATGTCATAACAAAGGAAGGGAAAAAATATGAGCAATAAAAAGTCTAGCTGGAAAGACAGCATCCAAACATTTGGGCGGTCTCTCCTTCTGCCAATCGCGCTTCTTGCACCTATTGGTATGGTTATGGGTATTTGCAGTGCGTTAGGGCAGTCCTACATGATAGAGAAATTTCCGTTTTTGGGAAATCAGGTTCTAAAGCTTATTTTATCCAGCTTACAGACCATTACAAGCATTATATTTAACAATATTCCATTGCTGTTTGCCATGGGCGTTGCTCAGGGAATGGCAAAAAATGAAAAAGGGATTGCTGTCTTTTCTTCAGTAGTCGGCTATTTAACACTGAACGTGGTAATGGGTATTTATCTGAAACAGACGGGAACTCTGGCTGATCCGGAAGTCGCGGCTCAGGTGGGGCAGGGTACGGTTCTTGGTATTCAGACACTGAAGATCGAAGCGCTGGGGGGCCTGATTTCAGGTTTGGTGGCTGCCAAGGTAGCAGACCGGTTTTACCGCCTGGAGCTTCCCCTTGCATTTGCCTTCTTTGGAGGGAAGAAATCCATTCCCATCATTACGTTTGCATCAATGATCCCTATCGGTCTGATCATTCCGGTGTTCTGGAATCTGCTGACTAATTTCCTTATCAGCATTTCCTTTATCTTTACAACACCGTACATAGGAAATGCCATTTATTATGCATTAAACCGTGCGCTGATTCCTTTTGGTTTGCATCACGTTCTTTCCTCCATGGTTCGCTTTACTGAGGCCGGCGGAACCTATATGATTAATGGAACCGAATATGTTGGAATCTTAAATGCCACCAATGAAGTTCTTTTTAACTTAGGACCCAGCAGTGAATACTGGGGTCAGCTGATGCCTACCCTTACCAGTTATCTGGGAGGCGCACAGATGTTAACAACTTTATTCCGTGTACCGGCTGTGGGGCTGGCAATGTACCGAACCTCTTATTTAAAGAACAGAAAGATCGCAAAAGGCGTAATTCTTACCTGCTGCCTGACTGCATTTTTAGGCAATATCACAGAGCCGCTGGAATTCTCATTCCTGTTTATTTCACCGTCTTTGTTTATTCTCTACTGCATTATGAGCGGTATTGGATCGATTCCTTACCAGATGCTTCATATCTCCATTGGTTATATCCGCGGCACGATTTTTGACTTTGGTATTTTTGGACTTTTGTATGAAAATACACATTGGCTGAACCTTATCCTTCTGGGAATTGGAAACTTCATCGTATTCTACCTGGTATTCAAATGGTTTATTGTTAAATTCAATTTGGAGACACCGGGACGGGAAGGGTTTGAAATCGAAGAATCAGCAAGCATTCTTCTGAAGGAAAAGAACTGGCCGGCAATTGCGGAAGTTGTTATTAAGGGATTGGGCGGCAAGGACAATATCCTGAGTGTGGAAAACTGTATTTCCCGCCTGAGGGTGGACTTAAAAGATCCGACCAAGGTGGATCAGATAAAAATCAAGGATTCTGGCTGTGCGGGTATCTTCTTCCCGTCAACGGATCACATTCACGTTGTATTTGGGCCTCATGTGGAATTTGTCCGGCATGCGGTAGATGATGCTATGAAGAAATAAGAGGTGTACGATGAGAGCTTTCTATGATTCTAAGAGTAAACTGGATGACAGAGGGATTAAAAGACTGTTAAGTGAAACATTCAAATATGAGACGTGGCTAAAAGTGGAGGCTGCCCTGGCTCTTTCCCAGGCAGAGGAAGGCTTCATACCGATGGAAGCTGCTAAGGACATTGGGGCGGTCCGGTTTGAAGATCTGGATCTTGAGGAAATGGACCGGATCAAGGCAAAGGTGGGCCATGGGTTTGTCCCCTTTGTAAAGGTGCTGGTGAAGGCCTGCAGTGACGAGGGCGGAAAATATGTCCACTACGGGGTTACGACCCAGAACATCCAGCAGACTTCCCAACTTTATATCGCAAAGCAGGTAAATTCTGTTTTCAAAAGCTTTCTTGCAGATATCCTGGAAAATCTGGGCAGGCTGGCTTTAGACCATGCAGATACAGTCATGGCTGGGAGAACCCATGGCAGGCATGCCATACCCATTACCTATGGATATAAGGTTTCCGTCTGGATCAGCGAGCTGATGAACACTCTGGAACGGCTGGAGGAAAGCGAGAAACGGGTGTTTGTAGCCATGATGGGAGGGGCAGTAGGAGGTTTTAATTCTACGGGTCTTGTTGGCCGCAAAATCCAGAATCGGGTTGCCCATAAACTGGGTATGGGCTCTATGGACGTGCCCAGCCGGAACATGAGTCAGATGAAACTGGAATATTTAATGAATCTGTCTCTTCTATGTAATACGTTTCACAAAATGGCGGAAGAGGTTTATTATACCGGCGTTGAAGAATTTTCTGAGGTCAGCGAATCCTTTACCCCGGGAACCATCGGCAGCTCCACCATGCCCCAGAAGATCAATCCCAAGTTAGCCAAGGGGATTATCGCTAATTCCCAAAAGCTTTACTCCCTTCCCTCTGTCGGGCTTTATTCTGCAGTGCGGATGTTTGAAGGGGACAGCAGCTCCTATATGCTGTTTGAAGGAATTATGGAGGAAGGCCTTCAGCTGACGACCGAGGTCCTTATAAGAGCCGAAGAACTAAGCCGCACCCTGCAGATCAACAAAGAGCGGATGCTTAAAAATGTGAATTTAAATCAGGGCCTTGATAACAGCGAACTGGTAATGATGAATGTGGCTGAAAAAATCGGCAAGGACAGAGCTCATGAACTCATGTATGAAAAAGCCATGATGGTGGAGCTGGAAGGAAATGATTATTATCATGTGCTGACTGAGGATGAAACCCTTGCCTCCATGTTTACGGCAGATGAATTAAAATCCATGATCGACCCCGCAAACTACACAGGGCTCTGCAGCGTGCTTGCAGAGGAGATGGCCCAGAAGGCTCTTATAGGAGCAAAGAAGCTGAAGGAAAAGCTGGAGTCAGAAAAGAAAAACGGCGTTACGGAAGCTGCGGCTGGCGAATAAAAAGCAGTATTTATTCAAATAAGGGGATGCGGCTGTGATTTGCGGCATTCCCTTTCATGATTAAGAATACAAGGAGAGTAACATGAGAAAACAACATGTGATTACAATTTCCGGAGCGGGGAGTGCCCGCGTTCCGGCACTTGTGGGTACGCTGGTCAATTATAAGGAACGTTTTCCCCTTTCAAAAATTATTTTTTATGATATAGATAAAGAACGCATGGGATTAATGGAGGCTTACGACCGTCTGGTATTAAAATCCTATTATTCGGAATGTGAGGTGGTATTTACAACGGATGAGGATGAAGCTTACAGGGATGTTGACTTTATCTTCTGTCAGATGCGGGTAGGAAAGACAATGATGCGCTCCCTGGATGAAAAGATTCCCCTGCGCTACGGGCTGGTCGGGCAGGAGACCTGCGGTCCAGGCGGATTTGCTTACGGGATGCGTTCTCTGGGAGCCATGAAGGAGATGGTGGAAAAGGTCCGTTCCTATTCTAAGGACACCTGGATTTTAAATTATACCAATCCTGCCGCTATTGTGGCATTGGGACTTGACAGGCTGTTTCCTGATGATAAGCGTATTTTAAACCTGTGCGACCAGCCTTTTTCCTTGATGAAAAGCTACTCCAAAATTCTTGGAGTGCCCCAGGAAAGACTTCGGGCACGTTACTTTGGACTGAATCATTTCGGATGGTTTACGGAGCTTACGGACACGGAGGGAAAGGATTACTTTGACACACTGCGGTCTTATTTAAAAGATCACGACTTTAAGCCCTTTAATGCGGAGCAGCGATCAAAATCATGGCTGGATACCTATGTAAGGGTGAACAAATACATGAGATTAATAGATGAATATATTCCTACCACCTATATGCAGTATTACATGTTTCCCGATGAAATCGTGGAGGAAAGCGACCCGGATTACACCCGTGCCGATGAATCCCGGGATTCCAGGGAAAAGGAAGTGTTTGAACTTTGCGCCAGGGCTGTTGGGAAAGACAACATGGATGGACTGGAAATGCTGACCAACAGTGTGTTTGGAAACCTGATGGTGGAGGTTGCGGAATCCATTGCCTATGATCTGAATAAGGAATTTATTGTGATGGTGAAAAACCAGGGGATCATTGATAATTTTGAACCGGAGGCAATTGTAGAGGTGGCAGGAACCATTGGAAAAGACGGAGCAAAGGGGTATCCCTTTGGGCCCATAAAGCCCTATTACAAGGGACTGATGGAAGGCCAGTATGCCTATGAGCTTCTGACTGTGGAAGCATTTTTGGAAAAAGATTATACAAAGGCATTGATGGCGCTGACGCTGAACCGTACGGTTGTGGACCCTTCCAAGGCAAAAGCGGTGTTAGATGACCTGATGGCTGCAAATAAAGATTATTGGACGTTAAGGTAGGTGGATTATGGTACTTTATTCAAAGCATATAATTCTTGAAAATCAGGAATTTGACGGATTTTTAGAGATGGAACATGGGAAAATAAAGGCGCTGCATAAGGATTATACAGGGCAATACGAAGATTTTTCTGATTTTGTCATTTTGCCCGGATTCATTGATATCCATATCCATGGATGGGCGACAGGCTCTTTCTGGTTTGAGAAGAGTGCAGACGCATTAAAAGAAATGTGCCGCACCCTTCCCTATGCAGGAGTTACTTCTTATTTGGCGACCACGGGAGCGGATACCATTCCGGAAATCGAGCGCTGCATCAAGGCTGCGGATGATGCCTGTGAGGCGGATTATCCGGGAGCTGAGATGTTAGGAGTTCATCTGGAGGGGCCTTTTATCAATCCCCTTTACCGGGGGATGCAGAGGGAAGAGTGCTGCATACTTCCAAGCCTTAAGGTGATGGAGGACATCTATAACAGCTTCCGGAACAAAGAGCTTTGCCGGTATATGACCATTGCGGTGGAACAGGATGGGGCAAGAGAGGTACTGGAATTCTGCAAAGAGAAAGGAATACAGACCTCTGTCGGCCACAGCGGAGCCACCTTTTCCCAGATCAAAGAGATAAAGGATGCCGGCATCGGCGGTTTTACCCATACCTTCAGCGGAATGCGTGGGTTCCATCACCGGGAGCTGGGAGTGGCGGGAGCTGCCCTGTATTTTGATGATATGATGTGTGAATTTGCCAAGCAGACAGGTATGACTGTGTCTCATGAGGCCTTTGACATCGCTTTCCGGATCAAAGGCAGCAAACGCATTATCATGACTACGGATTGCAGCGGTCTTGCCCAGACCCGGACGGAATTTGATCATTATGTCAGGAAAATGAAATTTATAAAGGAGGGAGATAAAGTACGGATATCTCACTATGACGGCAGGGAGGAATGGATGGACCCTAAGGATTATCAGGCAGTCAGAGAACTGGAGTTAGGTTACATAGGCTCCATTCAGAACATGGCCAGACATACCTCTGTGGATTGGTTTGATATCATGAGGATGACCAGCTTAAATCCTGCCCGGTATATTCATGCAGATGACAGGAAGGGCAGCATAGAACCCGGCAAGGATGCGGACCTAACGATCGTGGATTCAAATTTGAATCTGGTCAGCGTATTTTGCCGTGGAAAGGAGATACGGGAATAGATGAAATGTGCTGTAAGTGACTTTGACAGGACCTTATATATAGATGGCTGTATCAGTGCCAAAAACTTAAACGCGGTTGGTGATTGGCAGGCAGCAGGAAACCGGTTTGTCATTGCCACAGGACGCAATGAGTCTTCAGTCCGTGTGTTTTTGGAGAAGTATTCGATAAAGCCTGATGCCCTTATATTAAACAATGGCGCTCTCTTGTTAGATGAAACGGGAAAAGAGCTGTTTTGCAGGACCATAGATGATCAAACGGCCAGAGAAGTGCTATGGTACCTTCACGGTCTGGGTGAAGAAGGAAGCGGTGTATCCATGCGAAACGGAAAGGTGAATGTGCTCTCAAGCTCCGGAGCTACCACCCAAAAGCCCTGTGACGGGCAGGTTTCCATAGACCAGATCCATAGCCTGAAAGAGATCATCCAGATTCACAGGCGCAGGCAGGATTTGCAGTGGATCCGAACGCTGTGTGCCCGGCTGAACGAGCGGTTCCCTTTGATATCCGCATACGCCAATGTCTGGAATGGGGATATCGTGGCAAAGGGCGTGAACAAGTCGGCGGCTGTGAAGTGGATCTCCAGGTATTGGGGCGGGTTTGATGAAATCAGGACCATTGGCGACAGTTTCAATGACTTACAGATGATTAATGATTATGGCGGTGCGACCCTGCGAAGCGGGGATCCTGAGGTTCAGGCAACTGCCTCATTGATAGTAGAAGATGTGGCAGAATATTTATCAATGCCTTAAAGAACGTCATAAATCACCTTTGAGAGGCTGAAGATGCAGCCCGTACGGATATTTTTCAGGCTTTCTTATAGAATGGCAAAAGGGGGAAACAGTACCTTTCCGGTTAGAAACAGCTTTTGCTGGATCTGGCCTGCAGGCTGCTGTTTCCCTCTTTTTTGCCGTGTAACTGGCTATGGAAGAATGGAGTAAGATAAAAAACAACGAATACATTACTTTAAACACAAGTAAACAGTGATAAGCTTGATTACAAAAACTTTTTATTTGTTTAACACTATTTTGTATGGAAGAAAATGGGTCGATATATATAATAATGAAAAACACATCCTGAATAGGACATAAAACAACATAAAACACAATAAAATACAGTACAAAACAAAATAAATAAATAAAATCAAATAAAAATATTGCAAAACCGGATACAATATGCTACAATTTCTACAGGAAGGACAGGTTGGGTGTGTCCGGAATAGAAAACTATATTTTATATTTTAAAGGAGGTTTACTTTATGAAAAAGAGGTTAGCAATGGTGCTTGCGGCAGCAATGGTATTGTCAACAACTGCATGCGGCAGCAGCGGCACAGCAGCAACAGCTGCACCGGCATCCACAGAAGCAAAGACGGAAGCAGCTAAGACGGAACCGGCGACTACAGCGGAGAAGGTAGAAAACGCCCAGTCCACAGGCTCTCTGGCAGGAAAGAAAATCGCCGTTGTGCGGAACCTGGCAGCAGGAGACCATACCCAGCAGTTTTTAGATGGCTGTGTATCCGAGGGGAAGAAGTTTGGCTGGACCGTAGACACTTTTGTAACGGACGGCGATGATGCAAAGGCTCAGGAGACTGTGGCTCAGGTTATTGCAAAAGATTATCAGGGAATTATCGTATCTCACGGACAGCTGTCTTATTCCTATGATATGTTAAAGCCTGCCAGAGACAAAGGCATGGAGGTTGTTACCTTTGATACCATGCCATTTAAGGGCGGCGATGCAAGCGGCGAGCTTCTTTCCGGAGTGACTTCTACCGCTCAGAACGATCAGGCGCTGGCCGAGCTTTCCCTTGGTTACATGATGAAAGAGTTTGAAGCGAAAGGCGGAAAGTACCCAATGAAAGTTTTAAAGACCTTCATGGGCCCTGGAATCCCTCCGTTAGACAGACGTAACGAAATCTATACCAAGCTGGAAGCAGAAGGCAAGATCCAGACTCTGGAAGTGATTGCACCATCTGATTCAGCCAATGCCCGCGGCGATATGACCAATAAGACAGCTGCTATTCTTCCCAAATATCCGGAAGGTTCCGTAGATGCCATCTGGGGCTGCTACGATGAGCTGGCAAAGGGTGTATTACAGGCATTAAACGATGCAGGACGTACCGATATCCCAATGTACACCATTGACGTATCCAACGATGACATTCAGTTAATGGTAAAGAATCCTGACGTGTGGAAATCTACCGCAGCCGTTGATCCGAAACTGATCGGTATTGTAGATGCCCGTCTTTTAGCTCTTAAATTTATGGGAGAAGAAACACCGGATTACTTTAACTTAAATGCATGCAACATCGAAACAACCCAGCTGGGTGTTCAGACAACCATGAGTGATTTGAGCAGCATCATTGATGGATGGGGCGATGCCGAAGATCCTAAGGGCGCTCTTTATACTGATACAATCAAGAACAAATATGTAAATTAAAGAAACGCTCTGTATTCATTACATAATTAAGGAAGAGATGCCATGACCGAAGTAAAACTTGAAATGAAAGATATATCCATCGAATTTCCTGGAGTTAAGGCTTTGGATGGAGTTGATTTTGGTCTGAAAAGTGGTACGATTCATGCGCTTGTGGGTGCCAATGGCGCAGGTAAGTCCACCTTAATGAAAGTGCTTGCCGGTGTCAATACGCATTATACAGGACAAATTTACGTTGGAGGGGAACCGGTGGAAATCCGGTGCCCCAAAGACGCTAAAAATCTTGGGATAGAAATCGTATTTCAGGAAGTTGACACCGCGCTGATTCCCTATCTGTCCGTGGCTGAGAATGTAATGTTCAACACGCTGGTCAATAAAATGGGGCGAAAGCAAATCGTGCACTGGAAAGAGATCAGGCAGGCAGCAGAAACGGTATTAAAGAAATTAAATGTAGATGTGGATATTAATAAAAAGGTATCAGGACTTACCCTGGCACAAAAACAGATGGTACTCATAGCCAGATGCGTGGCTGAAAAGTGCCGGTTCCTGATTTTGGATGAGCCCACGGCCCCTCTATCCAATTCCGAGACACTGGAATTGTTCCGGGTGGTGCGTGAGTTAGCGAAAGAGAATGTGGGAGTTGTGTTTATTTCCCACCGGTTAAGTGAGCTTTACGAGATTTGTGAAAATATTACCATTATGAGAGACGGTAAACTGGTGACTGAACTGCCGCTTTCTAGAGAACTGGAAGTAAATACTCTTGTCGAATATATGTTAGGCCGTAGCTATGAGGATAATTACATCAAGAAAAAGTGCGAGATCGGCGGGCCGTTGCTTGAGATAGAAAACCTTTCCGAAAGGGAAGGCAAAGTAAAAGATATCAACATGACCGTTTGCAAAGGGGAGATTATCGGCGTGGCAGGCTTGGTGGGCGCTGGCAAAACAGAGCTTTGCAAGACCCTGTTCTCCGCTTACCAGCAGTCAGGCGGCACCATGAAGTTAAACGGAAAAGTGATCAAGGCAAAAGGGCCTACCCAGGCCGTGAAACATGGGCTTGCACTGGTTCCGGAGGAGCGGAGAAAAGAAGGTGTCCTGATTTCAGACCCGGTAGTTTCCAATATCTCTGTGGCAGCCATGGAAAAATATACGAACCGCCTTTCTGTAGTAAACAAGAAACGGGAAAAAGTGGACGCCAAAAATATGATACGCGACCTTGGAATTAAGACCCCCTCCGAGAACCAGGTTGTCGCCCTGCTGTCCGGCGGAAACCAGCAGAAGGTTGTCGTTGGTAAATGGCTGAATAAGGATTCAGAGGTTTATATTTTTGACGAGCCGACCAAAGGGATCGACGTGGGGGCCAAGCAGGATATGTATGAGTTAATAGAAGGCTTGGCAGCCAGGGGAAAAGGTATTATTTATGCCACCTGCGAATTCCAGGAAATATTAAGTATCTGCGACCGCATCTATGTGATGTATGACGGAGAAATCATTAAAGAATTAAATGCAGCAGATACGAACGAAAAAGAACTGCTTTACTATTCGACAGGAGGTAAATGATATGTCTGGGGCAGAGAAGGTAAAAAAGAAAAGGAACGTCGGGGATTTTGTGACAAAATGGGGTACCATCGCAACGATGCTTATCATGTTCATCCTGTTTACGTTTGGAAACTGGAGCAAGGATACGGGAGCGAGCATGTTTCTGACCCAGTCTAATATGATCACGATCCTCCGTGCGGTATCCATCACCACCATCATCGCAATCGGTCTTACGTTTGCCCTGGCGGTAAACGGCATGGATCTTTCCATTGGAGCTACGGCTCAGTTTGCCAATGTTTTTGTTATGACATGCTTTGTATGGCACAACATCAATATAGGTGTTTCCATCATTCTTACGGTGCTCATATGCTTAAGCGTTGCAGTCATCAACAGCATTTTGATCGTTAAATTCAAGATACCGGATATGGTTGCGGCACTTTCCGTAATGTTTATGTATCAGGGAGTTTCCATGACCTATTCCAAGGGCGGCGCCATCACAGAGCGTATGACCCGCGCCGATGGGACCCAGGCTCCCGGCCTTGTTCCCGAAGCCTTCCGGGCATTGGGAAAGGAACCATGGCTGATCATCATCATGATCTGCGTGGTACTGTTTGCATACTTTTTCTTGAATTACACCAAACACGGCAGATACATGTATGCGGTAGGAGGAAATCCTGAGGCAGCCCAGCTTTCCGGAATTCCGGTAGCAAAGTATAAGATCCTTGCATACTTTCTGTCAGCTGTCTTTGCGTCAATCGGCGGAATCTGTCTGGCAGCACGTGTAGGAACGGCGCAGATTTCAGCAGGTGATTCGTACTTAATGCCATCTGTATGCGCAGCCTATATCGGGTTTTCTGTATTGGGCGCCGGAAAAGCCAATGCTTTTGGTACCTTTGCGGGAGCGGTTCTTGTGGGTATGCTGGAGAATGGCCTTATCATGATGTCCGTGCCTTATTATGCTATGAACATCATTAAGGGTGCAGTCCTTGCCATTGCCCTTGCCATGACCTATGCAAGCGGCAAGACAAAAAATGTAAACTAAAAACGTTATATTGATCAGGGGAAGGTGACAGGAATGTCTAAATACGACAGTTATTTTTTGATGAAAGCGGAAGAGGTGCCGGATTATGTTAAGGAGAAGCTTACCTATTTTGATGCGGATGCCAGGCTGGAATGTAAGGAGATCGGAGACGGAAACTTAAACTACGTATTTCGTGTAAAGGATCCTGCAAGCGGGAAAACCATCATCGTGAAGCAGGCAGGAGAAGCGCTTCGTATTTCAGCAGAAATGCATGTTTCCACCGACCGCGGAAGAATTGAAGCAAAGATTCTTGGAATCCAGGATTCTTATGCACCGGGACTGGTTCCAAAGGTTTACCTCTATGACGGAACCATGTGTGCCATGGTTATGGAGGATATGATCGGTCATACCATGATGCGTACCGGTCTGTTAAAGCATGAGACTTATCCCAAATTTGCAGATCATGTGACCACTTTTATGGTTAATTCCCTTCTGCGTACAACGGATGTTGTCCTGGGACACAAAGAGAAAAAAGAGCTGGTTAAAAGCTTTATCAATCCGGACCTGTGCGAGATTTCAGAGGACTTAGTATACAGCGAACCCTTTATTGATTACAACCACAGGAACAATGTATTTCCGCCCAATGCAGAATTTGTAAAGAAGGAACTGTATGAGGATCAGGCTTTGCATCTGGAAGCGGCCAAGCTGAAATTTGAGTTCATGAACAATGCCCAGTCTCTGATTCATGGAGATTTACATACTGGCTCTGTGTTTATCAATAAAGAGCACACTTACATCTTTGATCCGGAATTTGCCTTCTTCGGCCCCATGGGCTATGATATCGGCAATGTCATTGCAAATATGTTTTTTGCATGGTGCAACGGCGATGCTACCATAGAAGATGAAAAGGAAAAAGAGGAGTTCTGCGGCTGGTGCCTAAGTACGATTTCCGACATTGTGGACTTATTCATTGAAAAATACAATAAGGTTTTTGATGAGCACGTAACGGAAACCATGGCAAAGGTCCCAGGGTTTAAAGAGTGGTATCTGGAAGGCATCCTTTCCGATACTGCAGGTGTGGCCGGACTTGAATCCATCCGCCGGACCGTAGGAATGGCTAATGTCATTGATATTACCACAATTCCCGATGAGGAAAAACGGGCCAGGGCCGAAAAGATCGTCATTACGCTGGCAAAGAATTATATCATGAACCGCCGCAGTTTCCAGAGCGGAGCGGATTACTTGAATGCAATAAAAGAGGCAATAGGTAAGTTTGAAAGCCGGTAATACGGGATTGAAAGCCGGTAACAAAAAAAGGGATAAGGTTGAAGATAAACGTCCTTCAACCTTGAATTTGTGAATCAACTGGATTTGCTTGCATATCCGCTTGATTCATTAGGAGGCAAAAATGAGCGAAGAAACTAAAAAATCCATCATGGACTATGATACCGTTGCCCTTGATGAAGAGAACAATGCCCTGGTCATCATAGACCAGACGCAGCTTCCGTATCATACGGAAATCCTTTCCCTGACAAAACAGGAGGATATCTGGAATGCAATCTATCTTCTTCAGGTAAGAGGGGCACCTGCCATCGGTGTGGCGGCAGCCATTGGCATCTATCTGGCTGCAAGAGAGATCAAAGCAGATGGTTTTGAGGATTTTTATACGGAATTTCAAAAAGCAAAGGACTATCTTGATTCCGCACGTCCCACTGCCGTCAATTTATCATGGGCACTTAAACGGATGGAACAGGTGGTTTTGAAAAATAAAGAGAAAACTGTTCCTGAGATCGTTGAGATTCTTCATAAAGAGGCGATAGAGATCCGGGAAGAAGATATCTGGGTCTGCAAGATGATCGGGGAATATGGTCTGTCTCTTGTAAAGCCTGGCGACGGCCTTCTGACCCACTGCAATGCCGGGCAGCTGGCAACGGTAAAGTACGGAACTGCAACAGCTCCCATGTATCTGGGACACGAAAAGGGCTATAACTTCCGCATCTTTTCGGACGAGACAAGACCCCTTCTTCAGGGAGCGAGACTGACCTCTTTCGAATTAAAGGAGTCTGGTCTTGACGTCACAGTGATTTGCGACAACATGTCAGCGACCGTCATGAGAAATGGCTGGGTCGATGCCGTATTTGTAGGCTGCGACCGGGTGGCTGCCAACGGGGATACTGCAAATAAGATCGGAACCTCCATGGTAGCACTGGCGGCCAAACGCTACGGTGTGCCCATGTATATCTGCGCCCCAACCTCCACCATTGATATGAACACTCTTACCGGCAAGGAGATCCACATTGAGGAACGTCCGGCAGAGGAAGTGGTGGAAATGTGGTATAAAAAACGGATGGCACCGGAAGGCGTAAAGGTATTTAATCCTGCATTTGATGTGACTGATAATGATTTAATCGCAGGAATCGTGACGGAATACGGGATCGCCAGAGCACCCTATACAGAATCATTAAAAGAAATATTCAGGAGAAAGGAAGAAGCCCTGAAAGCAAAGGAAATGTAAATGGTTGTTGGCTAACCTTAAATAGGAAAAGAGGATGTCTCATAGGAACTGGGACATCCTCTTGCCAAAATCAGATCATGCTTCCACAGCTTCAAGAAGCTCTACGTTGTTTTTTAAAAGATATTCTCTCCATTGTTCATTCATCTGCTTGTCGGTGACCAGTCCTTTGATGGCTTCAAAACCGGAGATCCGGATGAATGAGGTTTTATCGAACTTGGAGTGGTCGGCGATCAGATACACATGATTGCTCCGGGTCATCAGTGTCTGGCGTATGGCGGCAATGGCTTCGTTGGAATCGGTGATCCCGTGTTCCATGGAAACGCTTCTGCAGGACATAAAGGTCTTGTCTAAGTAAAAGGATTCCAAGTTCCGGATTGCTGTATTTCCTACAAAGGCTTTGTCCCGGGGGGTATAGGAGCCTCCGATGGAAATGAGGCGGATATCTTCTTTATCATAAAGTTCATTGATGATCAGCAGGGAGTTTGTCACCACGGTAAGGCGCATTCCCTGGAGAGCTTTTGCCAGCTGCAGGGATGTGGTAGAGGCATCTAAGAAAATGGAGTCACCGTTGTGAATAACGGACAGGCACTTTTTTGCGATAGCCTGCTTGCTTTCCATGTACGCGGTTTCCCGGATCGTTAATTCTACGTTATTCTCAACCCCATCTTGTATGAATGCACCGCCGTATGTTCTGGTCAGGAACCCGTCATCCTCCAATTGCTTTAAATCCCGCCGGATGGTTTCTTCGGTCACGGAGAAGATTTTGGAAAGTTCGGTCACCGTAACGCTTTTCTTTTCTAAAATAATATCTTTGATCTTGGCTTTCCTTGTTACTGCTAACATAGGCATATTCCTTTCTTTATGGCAATAAATGTTAATCAAAATAAAATGCAATACAAAACCATAGAAATCATGTGGTATATAAGTATATTGTATAATTATTTTGTTTAAATGTAAAGGAGAAATAGTTGAAATAAAAATAAAACAGTAAAAACAGAAATAAAACAACATAAAACATTGACAAACGGACATAAAAATGGTAAAAATACAGTATAAAAGAGGAAAGTTCGGACAGAGAGAACATGTAATTGTTTGGACTTTGGAGGTAAAGATATGATGACAGTTCAAGGCGTAAAGTACATGTCTGATTTTGAGGCCAAAAAGGCAATTTTGGATATCGGCAGACGTATGTACGAAAAGGGCTTTGTAGCCTCGAATGATGGAAACATCAGCTGTAAGGTAGGGCCGAACACCATCTGGACGACGCCGACCGGGGTATCAAAGGGATTTATGACTCAGGATATGCTGGTAAAGATGGATTTAAACGGGAAAGTGCTGATGGGAAGATGGAAGCCCTCCTCGGAAGTAAAGATGCATTTAAGGGTTTATAAGGAAAATCCGGATGTGCAGGCTGTTACCCACGCCCATCCTTTGGTGGCGACCAGCTTTGCCATTGCCGGGATCAGTCTGGATGCCGCAATCCTTACGGAAGCAGTACTGGGGCTTGGGTCTATCCCGGTCGCAAAATACGCAACACCGGGTACAGAGGAAGTTCCTGATTCCATTGCGCCCTTTGTGAAATCTCACAATGGCGTGCTCCTTGCAAACCATGGAGCGCTGACCTGGGGAAAAGATATTCATCAGGCGTTTTACAGGCTGGAATCCATCGAATATTATGCGACTATATTGATGTATACAGGCAATATCATCGGACGCCAGAATCTGCTTTCCTGCGATCAGGTAGAAAAGCTGCTGGATATCCGGCATAAGCTTGGCATCACGGCAGGCGGGATTCCACCGTGTTCCGTAGAAGTAACGAATATGAAGGATGTGGTTACTGCAGCAGATGTCCGCCCGGCAGAGCAGACAGGAACAGGACCGGTACCGGTACTAAAAGGGGTAACATCCATTGTAAGGCCGGGAGAGAGCCTGCCAGTCGGCTGCGGATGTACCGGCGTGACGCAGAAGACCTTGACCTTAGAGGAACAAAAGCCTGTGGAGGCGGAAGCTTTAGGTAAGGCAAAGAAGGAAATCATAGCCGAAGTAGTGAGAAGAGTGATAGAGCAGCTAAACTAGGAGGCAATCATGGAAATTGGGGCAAAAGAGATAGAACTGATTGTAAAGGAAGTGCTTGCAGGCATAGAAAACAGGGGTGTAAAGCCTTCTTATTTCTCCTCTCAAAGTGAAAATGGAGTATTTGAACGGGTAGAGGATGCCATTACAGCGGCCCACACGGCCCAGCGTGAATGGGTAGAGCATTACAGGATAGAAGACAGGCGGAGAATCATTGAAGCCATACGAATGACTGCAAAAAGCCATGCGAAAACCCTGGCAAAGATGGTTTGGGAAGAAACCGGCATGGGGCGCTTTGAGGATAAGATCCAGAAGCATATGGCTGTTATTGAAAAGACCCCTGGCGTGGAATGTCTGACCACGGATGCCATTTCAGGTGATGAAGGACTGATGATAGAGGAGTGTGCTCCTTTTGGGGTAATCGGAGCCATTACGCCGTCCACCAATCCTACAGAAACCCTGATCAATAATACCATCAGTATGATAGCCGGAGGAAATTCCGTTGTGTTTAATGTCCATCCGGGAGCGAAGAGATGCTGCGCCCATTGTCTGAAGCTTCTTCATCAGACCATTGTGGAAAACGGAGGTCCGGCAAATTTAATCACCATGCAGAAAGAGCCTACCATGGAGGCCGTAAGCAAAATGACGGCTGATCCCAGAATCCGCCTCATGGTTGGTACCGGGGGAATGCCCATGGTTAATGCCCTGCTTCGCTCCGGAAAGAAGACCATCGGGGCAGGCGCGGGAAACCCGCCGGTCATTGTAGACGATACGGCGGATATAGATCTTGCGGCAAAAGAGATCTACCGTGGAGCTTCCTTTGATAACAACATTCTGTGCCTGGCGGAAAAGGAAGTCTTCGTCATGGAACGTGTTGCGGATGAGCTTGTGAATAAGATGGAAAAGGAAGGTGCGTACCTCCTAAATTCCAGGGAGTTAAATGAAATCCTTAAGTTTGCCATGATTGAAAAAGACGGCAGCTATGAAGTGAATAAAAAATGGGTAGGAAAGGATGCGGCTCTGTTTTTAGAAGCCATAGGGGTTTCCGGGCACAAGGATGTCCGCCTTCTGATCTGCGAGACAGACAGAAGCCATCCCTTTGTAATGGTAGAGCAGCTGATGCCCATACTTCCCATTGTACGCTTAAGGACTTTTGAGGAATGCGTGGAGTGTGCAGTGGCGGCAGAGTCAGGCAACCGCCATACGGCATCCATGTTTTCCAGAAATGTTGAGAACATGACTAAATTCGGAAAAATCATTGAGACAACCATTTTTACGAAGAACGGCTCAACCTTAAAAGGGGTAGGAATCGGCGGAGAGGGCCATACGACCATGACAATCGCAGGTCCTACCGGAGAGGGTCTTACCTGTGCAAGAAGCTTTACCAGAAGACGCAGGTGTATGCTGGCAGAAGGAGGCCTGCGGATCATCTAGAGAGGGGAAGGTACATATGGCAATCGGCTTTTTGGAATGTGCAGGTTATGGCGCAGTTCTTTATGCTATGGATAAAGCCTGTAAGGCAGCAAATGTGAGGATCATCGGGATCGACACCATCAATCCAAAGGATGCGACTGCATTCATTCCCCTTACGGTCCAGGTGAAATTTGAAGGCGGAATCGATGATGTGAAAGAGGCCTGTGAGGCGGCAAAAAGGGCAGCTCTTAAGTTTAACAGTCCGGAAGAGGTTTTGGTAGAGATGATCGAAAAACCATATGAGGGAACCAAGGCGTTATCTCATATAACAAAGGTATCGTTTGAGGAAGAAAACATTATTAATTTCAGGAGGTAGCAGGATATGGCATCCACATCAATCGGGTTAGTTGAAACAAGGGGTTTGACGGCATCCATCGAAGCAGCAGATGCGATGTTAAAGGCAGCAGATGTTGAGCTTGTGGGAACCGAGAAAATCGGCTCCGGTCTGGTAACCGTCATTGTAACCGGAGAGGTAGGCGCGGTAAAGGCAGCCACCGAGGCAGGAGAGGCGGCAGCTTCCAGAGTCGGGGAACTGGTAGCAGTCCATGTGATTCCAAGGCCGCACCAGGACATTGATAAAATTTTGCCAAGGATCAAATAGACATCAGCAAAGGTGGGCGTCATGAAAACAAACCGAAACGCCATAGGGGTTTTAGAAATCAATTATTATGCCAATACCGTTGTGGTGGTCGACCAGGCCTTAAAGGCGGCTGAAGTGGAAATTGTAAGCTGCCACAAGAAGCTGGGAGGAAGGATGTGCCACACAGTATTAGCGGGTGAGACCTCGGCGGTTCGTGCCGCCGTGGAGGCGGCCAGAGAGGCAGGACGGATCGTGGGAGACGACAATGTAAAAGTATCCGTGTCCATCGAAAACCCTCATCCAGAGGTATTGAAGCTTTTAAATATGATAGACAGGCATGAAAACGAAAAGAATTCTGTAAAACCAGAGGAAGAAGAGCACAAAATCAAGGAGGAAAAGTAAATGGCAGAGACAGCAGTAAAAAAGGGAATGTTAGCACTTGGAATGATTGAGACAAGAGGCCTTACCGCATCGATCGAGGCAGCAGATGCCATGTTAAAGGCAGCAGACGTTGAAATGGTGGGAACCGAGAAAATCGGCTCCGGTTTGGTATCGGTTATGGTTCAGGGAGACGTGGGAGCTGTCAAGGCGGCAGTGGAAGCAGGAGAGGAAGCAGCCTCCAGAGTGGGAGAGGTAGTAGCAGTTCATGTGATCCCAAGACCCCATAATTCCATAGGCGGAATCCTTCCGTTCCTTAAATAAAAAGAACAGGAAAGTGTTTAGAGGCGGAGGCTTACAATGGAAAACAGGGAAGAACTGATTCAGAAGGTAACCGCACTGGTCCTGGATAACTGGAAGAGGCTCAGCGCACAGCCTTACCAGGTTCCCGTTGGAATCTCGGCAAGGCATGTGCATCTGTCAAAGGAACATGTGGAAGCGCTTTTTGGAGTCGGCTACCGGCTGACTCCCATGAAGGCTTTAAGCCAGCCGGGACAGTTTGCCTGTGAGGAACAGGTTGCTGTCTCCGGTCCGGCCGGAACGCTTCCTAAGGTTCGGATTCTAGGACCGGAGAGAAAACAAAGCCAGGTGGAAATGGCCTCCGGTGACTGCAGGATCCTTGGAATACAACCCCAGGTAAGATCATCAGGAGATTTAAAGGGAACTCCCGGGATCATGCTGAAAGGACCAAAAGGAGAGGTCCTTCTGACAGAGGGCGTCATCATCGCGGACCGTCATATCCATATGACGCCGGAAGACGCCCAGTGGTTTGGAGTATCGGATCAGGACCGGGTAAGTGTTTCAGTCGATGGACCAAAGGGCGGCGTGCTCGGCCATGTACTTATTCGTGTTACCCGTGACAGCAGGCTGGATTTCCATGTGGATACAGACGATGCCAATGCGTTTCAGTTAAAGCAGGGACAATGGGTAACCATTAGAAAGGAAGAGGCCAGGTGATATTAGGAACAATCATGGGAACTGTGGTTTCCACAAGAAAATGCAGGAATCTGGTTGGATTCAAGCTTCTTTTGGTAGAACCATATTATGGGGATCAGAAGGATATTTTTGTAGCGGCCGATACCATTGGTGCAGGAATTGGGGAACTGGTACTAGTAACCACTGACAATACGACTCAGTATGCGCTGGACCGTTCGGCACCGGTAGATGCCTATATCGTTGGCATCGTAGATGCGCCGCCGCAGCCGGGAAGGTAAGGCTTAACGTACTAGGAGAGGTAGTGCTTATGGAACAGGAAACGCTTAAGATTTTGGCAGTGGCAGATCCGGCGGTGGAAGGTTATCTGGATAAAGAACTGGGGATAATAGACGGATATGGAGGAAACGTGGATTTTCATATCGTGCCCTGGGCGGATTACTATCCGATGATGATGAAAGCATTTGCAGGGGAAGCAGATTATGACATTGTCATGGTTGCGGGCCATTTATGGCTTCGTGACTTTGTAGAAAACGGATACCTTTCGGAACTTGCGCTTGAGGAAGAAGACATCCTTCCGGTCATTGCAGAAGAAATGAAGTATAAGGGAAAGGCGTATTTATCTCCCTCTTTCTGTGACGGACATATGATCGTCTACCGTAAAAGCCTGCTTGAACAGGTGCTGGGGAAGGAACTTGGAAGCGTCATCACTCCCCAGGAATACATAGAAACGGCAAAAGCTTACAAGGCGGCCTGCGGGGAACAGGCCGTGGCCATGAAGGCTGATAAGTCTGAGATATTTACCGATGCTCTTCCTTTCCTGCGCATGTACGGAGGAGATGCTTATGATCCTGATGGATCTGCGGCCTGCGGAAAGGAAGATGCGGTAAAAGGCCTTCAGTCTTACGTGGAACTGAGAGCCTGTGCAGTTGGCGGTACGGATAGCTTCGGCAACGGGGAAATTGCAGAAGCTATCCGCCAAAAAAGAGCTGCTATGGCAGTTACCTGGAGCGGTCAGATGGGAGAAGTGTTTAAGGAAGGCTGTATGGATCCAGAGGATCTGGGATTCTCCACTTTTTCCACGGCCTGGAACGTGACCTGGTCCTTTGGAATCTGCTCAAGCTGCAGGAAAAAAGAAGCTGCAGAGGAATTTCTTTCGTACCTTCGGTCACCGGAGGTGGATCAGAAGGTGGGAAGAATGAGTGGCGCTCCTGTAAGAAGAGGAAGCTATCTGGAAGGAGCCGGTGACTGCCCCTGGTTTCCGGTACAGCTAAAGATGATGGAACTTGCAAGACCCCTTCCCGATCTTTCAAAGGCAGGGGAGAAAAACGGAGTCCTTTATGAGAAAATCTTTGAGGCGTTTTCCGGAAAAAAGACAGCAGAAGAAGCCATGAGGGAAGCCGGGAAAATGATGAGTGGCATAACCGAGCTGTAACAATATGATCAGGGAGAAAACATGAAGATTATTATAATTGGAGGAGTAGCGGCAGGAATGAGTGCCGCCTCCAAGATCCGCAGGGTCGACCCGGACGCGAAAGTAACGGTCTATGAAAAGGGAGGTTTTCTCTCTTATGGAGCGTGCGGACTTCCCTACTATGTGGGAGATTATAACGATGATTACCGCAAGATGATCGCCCGTTCACGGGAGACCTTTACCAAGATGGGCATAGAAACCTTCCTCCGCCACGAGGTACAATCCGTTGACGTGGATAGGAAAGAAGTCCTTGTAAAGAACCTTGAAAATGGTCAGGAATTTACGGATTCTTACGATAAATTAATGATAGCTGTGGGAGCATCGGCTGTGGTTCCTCCTTTTCCGGGCAGGGAGCTTATGGGAGTCCATGTATTAAAGTCCATGGAAGACGGGATCTTTTTAAAGGAATATGCAAAAATGCCGGAAATCCGGAACATCGTCATCGTTGGAGGCGGATATATCGGAGTGGAGTGTGTGGAAGCATTTTTGAATCTGGGAAAGAATGTACGCATGCTTGAGGCAGCTCCCAGAATTCTTATGCCCTTTGACGAAGAAATCGCCGCCCTGGCCCATGAAGAGCTGGTAAAGTCAGGGGTCCTTCTTAACACCGGAGAAAAGGTGGAAGGGTTTTATGGAGACGGTCTTTATGTAAAAGGTGTGAAAACAGATAAGGGAACCTACGATGCGGATCTGGTGATCGTTGCCGTGGGTGTCCGTCCCTGTACGGAATTTTTGAAGAACACAGGAATCTCCATGGGGAAAAACGGCGGTCTCATCGTGGACCGGGAAATGAGAACTTCTATTCCGGATGTGTATGCGGCGGGAGACTGTATTTTAGTCTATAACGAAGTATTAGAGGAAGACAGCTTTTTGGCTCTCGGAACAGTTGCAAACAAATGCGGCAGAATCGCAGGCGCCAATTTAGCAGGGGGCCATGAATCGTTTATCGGCGCCCTTGGGTCTGCGGCGATCAAGGTGTGCGGGCTGGAGCTTGGACGTACGGGTATGGGAGAAGGAGATGCCATACGTCTTTCCAAGGATTATAAGACTTTGATAATCCAGGCAAATGACCATCCGGCGTACTATCCGGATCCAACGCCAATTACCATAAAGCTGATCTATGAAAAAGGAACAAAAAGGCTGCTTGGCGCACAGACCTGCGGACAAAAGGGGGCTGTTTTGCGGGCAGATGTATTCGCTGTGGCAATTCATTGCAGGATGACAACGGCAGAGCTTGGAATGACGGATCTCATTTACGCACCTCCATTTTCCGGGGTATGGGATGCCATCCAGATTGCCTGCAATGCAGCGAAATAAAGGAGTGCAGGATAGAAAGTGAGGTCAGACCATGAGTAAAATAATGACTTTACAGGAGGCGGCAGCCCGGATCCATGACGGGGATATCCTTGGTCTTGGCGGCAATGTGCTCCATCGGGCGCCCATGGCAATGGTCCGGGAACTGGTGCGTCAGAAAAGAAGGGACTTAAAGCTGGTAAAGACGGCTGGAGCCATGGATGTGGACGTGCTTTGCTTCGGAGGCTGTGTTACCAGCGTAGATGCCGGCTTTATCAGTTATGAAAGTGAATATTCCCTGGCCGGACATTACCGGAGGGCCGTTGAAAGCGGAGCTGTGAAAGGAAATGAGCATGCCTGTTATACGGTGATCTCCGCGCTCCGTGCCGCCAGCTACGGAGTGGGATTTATGCCTGTAAAAGGACTTGTGATCAGTGACTTAATCGATGCCAATGATTATTTTATCCGGGTCGAGGATCCGTTTACAAAGGAGCCGGTGACAGTGGTAAAGGCCATAAGGCCGGATGTTGCGGTCATCCATGTGCAGGAGGCGGATGAAGATGGGAACGCCAGGATCACAGGACCGTTATTTGAGGATGTTCTGTTTTCCAGGGCAGCCAAAAGAGTCATCCTGACAGCAGAGAATATCGTCCATGGATCAGCATTTACTGGCAGTTCAAAAAAAGCGGATATTCCTCATTTTCTGGTAGAAGCAGTAGTCAGGGTTCCCAAAGGGGCTGCACCCTGTTCCTGTCCGGGTTCTTATGATATTGACGGAAAGAATTTGAAAGAATTTAAAGGGCTGAAAGATTTGGACGGTTTAAATGCCTATTTAAAAGCATTTGAAAAGTCCGATTACAAAGGATAAGGGGGCATGGCATGATGGAAGAAAAATACAGAGTCAGCGATATTATGGTCTGCGCCATGGCCCGCCTCATACCTGACGGCAGCAAGGTGTTTCACGGAGTGTCCTCCCATATGCCCATGATTGCGCTGCTGCTTGCAAAAGCGCTTCATGCGCCTGGGGCAGTGCATTTGAATATTCCGGGCGGAACGGACCCGGATCCGGTGAGACTTAAAAAGTATACCAGTGCAGGGCCGGAGCTTTTGGAACGTGCCACAGCCTATTTTCCTTTAATGGAAGTATTTGACCTGGCCATGAGGGGGGAGTTAGATGTGGCATTCTTAAGCGGAATCCAGTTTGATTCCCACGGCAATGTCAATGCGTCGGTTATTGGAGATTATAAAAAACCAAAGGTGAGGATGCCGGGAGGAGCAGGCAGTGCCGTTCTCATACCAACGGCAAAGAGGGCGATTCTCTGGAGGACAAAGCATGACAAACGCACCTTTGTGAACCAGGTGGATTTTGTAACTACCAGGGGAAATGTGGAACGGATCATCACCCCCTTATGCATCTTTAAAATGGAAAACAGGGAAATGGTTCTGGATACCATTCACCCAACTTCCAGCTTAGAAGAGGTACAGGAAAATACCGGATTTCCCATAAAATACTCCCATATCGCCTATACGCCCCTTCCTACAAAGGAAGAGCTGAGCGCGCTGAAACGGATCGATCCGGGAGATTTCAGAAATATAGAATTCTAAGGAGGCCATTTATGGCACTTGAGAGAATCAATGCAGTAGGGACCAGCTTTTTTGGCCGCGGTTCCATTGGGCTGCTGCCGGATGAGCTTAAGAAACGGGGGTTTAAACGGGCACTTATCGTCACGGACCCCTTCCTGTATAAAAACGGTACCGGAGACAAAGTGGGAGCCTGCCTTTTAAAAGCCGGTGTGGAATACGCCATTTATTACCTGGTTGAGCCCAATCCCACCACCATGGTTGTGGGTGACTGCCTGGAGGCTGCTAAGGCCCTGGAAGTGGATCTTTTGGTGGCTGTTGGCGGAGGCTCTGCCATAGATACGGCAAAGGCAGTCAGCATTGTGATGGCAAACGGCGGTAAGGTGGAGGATTATGAAGGGGTAGAACGCTCTCTTAATCCGGGAATGCCCATTGTGGCGGTGAATACTACTGCAGGAACCGGTTCTGAGGTTACGTCGTTCTATATCGTGACCGATCCGGTGAGGCATTCCAAAATGTGTATGGTAGACCCGAACTGTATGGTCACCATTGCCGTTAATGATGTGGATTTCATGATGAGCATGCCAAAAGCCCTCACGGCCTCAACAGGAATGGATGCCATGACCCATGCCATTGAAGCGGCTGTGGCAAAACGGGCTACTCCATATACGGATAAGGATGCCCTTTGGGCAATGGGTGTGATTGGTACATACCTTCCGGAAGCGGTGGCTGACGGAAGTAATGAGAAAGCCAGGGAGATGATGGCTTATGCGGAATACAGTGCGGGCATGGCATTTTCCAATGCAGGTCTTGGCATGGTGCATGCCATGGCCCATTCTCTTGGAGGCCTCATGAACCTGCCTCACGGCATCTGCAATGCGGTTTTGCTGCCTTTTGTCATGGAATTTAACGGAAGCAGGCCGGAAGCCGCAGAGCGGTATAAGAAGGTGGCAGAGGGACTTAAGCTTCCCGGGGCATCTGCCATGACAGGGGAACAGGCCGTGAAAGAAACGGTGGCCTGTATCAGGCGGCTGTCCAGGGAGGTTGGGATTACACAAAGTCTTAAAGAGCTTAAGGTAAATCCTGAGGATTTCAAAGCTCTGGCTGAAATTGCACTTAAGGATACCTGTATGGAGGACAATCCCTTTAAACCAACACTTGGGCAGGTTATAGAAGTGTATCGGAACGCATATGGTTGAACTGCAATAAATTGTGGGAAGGAGAAGGAATAAATGAAAAAACTGATTAATGTACCGGAAAACTATGTAAATGAGATGCTGGAGGGAATCTACCTTGCGCATCCGGACTATGTTACTTATACGGAAGGCGACTTGCGCTGCCTGGTTACCTCCAATAAAGTGGAGGGAAAAGTAGGGATTGCAACCGGAGGGGGTTCGGGGCATCTTCCTCTGTTTCTGGGTTATGTAGGAAAAGGGATGTTGGACGGCTGTTCGGTGGGAGATGTTTTTCAGTCTCCAAGTGCAGAGCAGATGCTAAACGTAACGAAACGCATTGATTCCGGGGCCGGTGTTCTCTATATTTACGGCAATTATAACGGGGATATCTTTAATTTTGACATGGCCGCAGAGATGGCAGATATGGAAGAGGATATCCATGTGGAAAGTGTTGTTGCAGGAGAAGATGTGGCATCTCCCAAGGCAGCTCCAGGAGAGAAGAATACCAGAAGAGGAGTAGCCGGTATCTTTTTTGTATATAAGTGCGCCGGAGCAGCTGCTGCGGCCGGTAAGGATTTACAGGAGGTAAAACGGATCGCGGAGAAAGCGGCGGCCAATGTAAGGACCATGGGAGTGGCACTTACCCCCTGTACAGTACCGAGAGTCGGTCATCCGGGATTTAAGATCGGAGAGGATGAGATGGAAATCGGCATGGGAATCCATGGAGAGTCCGGAATCCGCCGTGGGAAACTGGAAACAGCAGATGAGATCACATTGGAAATGATGGAAAAAATCCTTGAAGATATTCCATACTGCGCCGGAGATGAGGTTGCGGTTCTGGTAAACGGACTGGGCGCTACTCCTCTTGATGAGCAGTATATTGTGGCAAGAAAGGTCAATATGATTCTGGAAGAGAAGGGAATCAAGGTGCACCGTTATTATGTAGGTGAATATGTAACCTCCATTGAGATGGCAGGCTTATCCATTTCCCTTCTGAAAATGGATGAGGAACTGAGGGGCTATCTGGATGCTCCGGCTGATACACCATTCTTTAAGCAGGGAATTGTCTAAAGATCCTATTGGAGTAGATGACATAAGCGCATACCGTTTGTCACGATTATTTATGCCGCCGGCATCAGCGGCAGAATGGAGGCTGATATGAACCAGCAGGAACTCATAGCCATGCTTGGCAGAATAAGTAAGATCATGGTGGAAAACCGAAACTACTTAATTGAACTGGACAGTGTTGTGGGAGACAGTGATCTGGGACTTACGATGACGGATGGATTCCAGGCAGCTTACGACGCGGTTTCAGATGGATCGGAGCCGGATCTGGGCAAGCTATTGTACAAGGCAGGAAAGACCATGGGAAATAAAGTTCCTTCTACCATGGGGACATTGATGGCAGCAGGTCTGATGCGTGCCGGGAAGACACTAAAAGGAAAGACAGAATTGACCGGTGCAGATGCTGTTTCCTTGTTTGAAGCTTATGAAGCAGGTGTTGCCGATCTTGGTAAAGCGAAATTAGGGGATAAGACCTTTCTGGATGGTTTTCATCCCGGAGTGCAGGTACTTAAGGCTGAAGTGGAAGCCGGAGTGTCCCTTGAAGAAGCTTTTGGGAAAGCGGCAGCGGCTGCATGGAATGGTTTTGAACAAACAACGACCATGATTGCCGTGCATGGAAGAGCGGCAACAAGAGGAGAAGCGTCCCGATCCTTAAAAGATCCCGGGGCTGCTGTGGCAGCTCTTATCATGAAGGCAGTTGCAGACAGATAAAATGATGACCGGAGCAGACAGAAATGTTTTGCTCCGGTTTCTGTTTGCTGATTGTTTGCGGTGGGTGCAAAAGACAGAAGACATATAAAATTAAACCTTGTTATTTTACAGATGAGGGAAACAATCTGCTCCCATAAATATAAAACCACTGTTTTTTGTTAAAATTAGACGATTTTCATGTTGAAAAATTGGGGAAAATGCAGAAAAATCTAAAATTAGTTGCATCAATTTGCAAACGGTGTTATATTGTATCCAGTTGAGTACAACTAAATAGCAAAACAGGAAGACGTGTTACTGGTAATGCAGGCAAGATCGGATTGAGCAAAGAGTTATAAGGCTTATTATTTTTAGTCTTATGATTTATATCGCTTGGTCGGGTCTTTTTTTATTTTATCATTCCGGCCGGATGATGAGACATGATAACACTTGAAAGGGGTTTGGAAAATGAATTATAATCAAATAGCCAAAGACATTATAACAAATGTCGGCGGTTCCGATAACATAAGGGGACTCACCCATTGTTTTACCAGATTAAGGTTTGAGTTAAGAGATACAAAGAAGGCAAAGAAAGAAGTAATTGAACATCTGGAAGGTGTTATCTCCGTAGTGGAAAGCGGCGGGCAGTTCCAGGTCGTTCTGGGAACAAAAGTCACAAAGGTTTACGAAGCGATCCTTCCCATGATATCATTAGAAGAAAACACAGCCGACAGCGAAGAAAAGGGTTCTGTCTGGAACCGGATTCTGATTGCCATTTCCTCCATGTTTACTCCCATGGTTCCGGCGATTGCAGCCTCCGGACTTTTAAAAGGTCTTTTGACCATCGCAAGAATTACAGCCTCCAATCACGGGCTGGATATTACCGTCAACCAGACTTATATTCTCATTATGGCTGCCACAGACGCATTGTTTTATTTCATGCCAATCATACTTGCTTATACCAGTGCAAAGGTATTTAAGGCAAATGAATTTATTGCCATGGCACTTGGCGGTACCATGTGCTATCCGGCGGTTGTTTCCCTGATGACTGGGAGTGAGGCTGTCAGCATGTTCGGCATTGCAATTACAAAGGCAAGCTATGCGTCATCCGTGATTCCCATTATCATCGGAGTATTTATTCTTGCATATATACAGAAGTTTTTAGAAAAGATAATTCCTGAAGTATTAAAAATCATACTGGTTCCAGGCATATCCCTGCTGGTTATGATCCCTGCGACCTTTATGGTGTTTGGCCCCATCGGCATCTACATCGGTAATGGCATTAACTTTATCTACACTGGGATGATGAATTTAAGCCCTGCTCTGTGCGGAGCTTTTGTGGGCGGCATGTGGTGTGTATTTGTTATTTTCGGAGCGCACAGAGCCCTGCTTCCCATTGGTATCAATGATGTGGCCCAGTTCGGCCACCAAAACCTGCTGGCTTTTGCCGGGGCAGCAAATTTCTCTCAGGGAGGTGCAGCTCTTGGAGTCATGTTAAAAACAAAGAGCAAGGACTTAAAAACAGTTGCAGCTTCTGCGGCCATATCCGCTTCTGTTTGCGGAATTACGGAGCCTGCTATTTACGGTTGTAACCTGCGGTTAAAAAAGCCTATGATCTATGCAATTATCTGTGGTGCCATTGGCGGTGCGATCATGGGTGTGGGTGGCGTATACGGTGATTCCTTTGCCAACAACGGGGTGCTTACCTTTGCGACTTATGCGGCTTTCGGTATGAAGACCTTTATTTATTATCTGATCGGTGTTGCAGTATCCTTCTTTGGAGCAATGGGACTTACCTTCCTGTTCGGTTTTGATGACATCAGCGGAAAGGGCGAACGAGCTTCCGGTTCAGATGAAGGAGCCGCCGAATCCCAGGATGTTTTGGGTATTACTTCTGGGGCAGACATATTGATCAGCTCACCGGTGGAAGGTACTGCAGTGCCCATGACATCGGTAAACGATGAGGTTTTTTCCTCTATGGCATTGGGGAACGGAGTTGCGATTGTCCCGGAAAAGGGTGAAGTTGTCGCTCCGGAAGACTGTACCGTGACCTTGGTTTATCCCACGCTTCATGCCCTGGGGCTTATGCTGGACAGTGGTGCTGAAATGATTATTCACGTTGGAATCAATACGGTCCAATTGGAAGGAAAGCATTTTAAAAAACATGTGGAAGAAGGCACCCATGTCACGAAGGGAACCAGGCTTTTATCCTTTGACTTAGATGCCTTAAAGAAGGAAGGATATGATACGGTTGTTCCGATCATCATCAGCAATACTGCTGCTTTTCATGAGGTAACAGGAATAACCGGATCAGGAGCTTCTCTTCAAAAGCCTGTGATCGCAATTAAAAATAATCAGTAAAGGAAATATAGATATGGAAATAACAAAAACAAATTTTCCAAAAAACTTTTTATGGGGAGCTTCCTCTTCGGCATTCCAGATAGAAGGCGGATGGGATGAAGGAGGAAAGGGCATTACAGTTGCTGATGTCAATTCCTTTAAGCGCTCGGATATCCAGGCTGACAGCAAGGTCGCCAGTGACTTCTACCATCATTGGGAGGAGGATATCCGGTTAATGAAGGAACTGGGAATGCAGATTTACCGGTTCTCCATTTCATGGGCCAGAATCATACCGGATGGAGATGGAGAGATAAACCAGGCAGGAATTGATTTCTATCATAAGATCATCGATCGTCTGTTAGAACAGGGCATTCAGCCCTTTATTACCTTATACCACTTTGACCTTCCCTATGCCCTTGCCAGGAAATATAACGGCTGGGAATCCAGAGAATGTGTAAAGGCCTTTGAGCGTTATGCAAAAATATGTTTTAAAGCCTTTGGAGACAGAGTCACTTACTGGCAGGTACACAACGAGCAGAATCTTATGGTAAGAGTAAACGAACGGATGAACATCACAACGGATGATGCATGGGAAGCCGACCGCCAGAGAGCCCAGATGGATTACCACATGTTCCTGGCTCATGCCCTGGCGGTGAAAGCCTGCCATTCCATCATACCGGATGGAAAGATCGGTCCTGCAGTATCCTCCACCTGTACCTATCCGGAAAGCAACAAACCGGAAGATGTCTGGGCGGCCCGGATGAACGACTGGTTTAAGACGGATTACTGCCTGGATATGCATTACTATGGCCGTTATCCCGGATATTACATGCGCTATCTGGAAGAAAGGAATATCGTACCGGTTATGGAGCCGGAAGACGAGGAGATTTTAAAAGGCGGGGCGATGGATTTTATTGCCCTGAATTATTACCGGACCCTGTGTGTTCGGTATCTTCCGACTGATGAGGGGCATCTGGCAGGGGAGAGGGCATTCCCCATCAATGAAGTGGATTTTGACCAATATGGTTATTTTCATCATATTAAAAATGAGCATCTGGTTTCCAGTGAATATGGAGCCCAGATCGATCCGCTGGGCCTTCGGACCGTATTAAACAGTTATTATCAGAAATACCACCTTCCCCTCATTATAACGGAAAATGGCCTGGGTGCCGCCGATACCCTGACAGAGGACGGCAAAGTCCATGATGAGTACCGGATCAGCTATTTAAAGGCACACATTAAGGCGATAAGCCAGGCAATCGAAGACGGGGTTTCGGTCATGGGATATTCTCCCTGGTCGTTTATGGATCTTCTCAGTTCCCATGAGGGATTTCGCAAGCGGTATGGTTTTATCTATGTCAATCGGGATGACCATGACTTAAAGGATATGAGCCGTGTGAAAAAGGACAGTTATTTCTGGTATAAGCGGGTGATTGAAACCAATGGAGACGAACTCTGAGTTTGCTTTCGTGAGAATAACAGAAATGGG
Organism: Lacrimispora sphenoides JCM 1415; assembly: GCF_900105615.1. Taxonomy (NCBI): domain Bacteria; kingdom Bacillati; phylum Bacillota; class Clostridia; order Lachnospirales; family Lachnospiraceae; genus Lacrimispora; species Lacrimispora sphenoides. Next base: position 1,422,513 of record NZ_LT630003.1, read on the forward strand.
GTTGGGTTATGAGGGTTGTAAAAGTAATGAATAATTCCCTGCTGCTGGCACTTGATGACAGCGGCAGGGAAGTGATCCTGATGGGAAAGGGAATTGGATTTAATAAGTCCATTGGGCATCATTTAAAAAGTGAAGACATTGAAAAGGTATTTGTCTTAAAGGACCGGTCAATATCAAAGAATATCATCCGGCTTGCCTCCGAAATAGACAGCACCTATTTTGAACTGGCCAAACAGGTCATTGATTATGCCATTGACACCTATGGAATGGTACTGATGGAGCATATTTATCTGGGACTTACAGACCATTTGTCTTTTGCTGTAAAAAGGAACAATGAGGGGATTTTAATACAAAATTTCTACACACAGACCTTAAAACGTTTCAATCCAAAGGAATTTAAAGTTGGCTTATATGCCCTGCAGCTTGTGAGGGAGCGGCTGTCAGTAGAACTGCCTGAAGATGAGGCTGGAAATATTGCCTTTCATTTTATTAATGCACAGACAAATAACTTAAACAGTATGGATAACCAGAAGATATTTGAGACAGTCAAGGGTATTTTGGATATTGTAAAATACAATTTTTCCATTCTCTACGATGAGGACGGAATCGGATATACCCGCTTTGTGACTCATCTGCGCCTCTTTGCACAAAGGCTTGTAAACGGCAGTCAGGATTTATACGATTATGAGGATTCCTTTTACACCCATGTCCTTGAGAGCTGTCCCAGTGAATACGAGTGTGTTAAGAAAATCGGTGTGTTTATCAGAGAAAAATTTGAATCAAAGCTGTCCAAACAGGAAGAGATGTACTTAGCTGTCCACATCCACAGAATTTTAGAGGAATATGCTCAAAGGGAAAAAACATGAAAGAACAGACTTTAAATCAGCTTACATTTACGCGCAGACAGGAAATCCATTACCTTGCTATGGTATCGCTGTTCTGGTTTGCGCAATATGTATACATTCCATACCAGACGACTTTTTTAACTGCCAGTGGAGCCAGCAGCGCATTTACCGGAATGGTTGTGGGAGCTTATGGAATTTCCCAAATGGTGTTAAGGTTTCCCATAGGCCTTTGTGCGGATTCTGTTGGCAAACATAAATATTTTATAATGGCAGGAGCGATTGCCTCCGGTACTGCCTCAGTTTTCCGGGTATTATGGTGCAATGGCACAGGGTTTCTGGTTGCCAATTTCTTCTCCGGACTGGCTTCTGCCATGTGGATTTCTTATATGGTGTTCTACACCAATCATTTTTCTGCCGGAGATCAGCAGGCTGCCACCAGCCGGATCGTACTGTTTAATAATTTTGGAATGCTTCTTGGCTTTCTGTGCAGTACAATCAGCTATCATCGCATCGGCATGGCAGGAATCTGCATGTTAAGCATGAGCGCGGGCCTGATGGCTTTTCTTCTTTCAGTTGGAATTAAAGAAACGGATGTGAAACCCGGCATACATAAGACCAGAGAACTGCTTTCTGTCTGTAGCATCAGGCACTTGTGGCTGTTCTCTTTCATAGCTCTGATTCAGCAGGGGATCCAGCTGACAACTGCCATGTCGTTTACCAACCAGATATTAAAAGAATTGGGCGCATCGGATGGGATTGTAGGAATATCCTCTGTGATCTACATGATATCATCCGTAGGATTTGCAGCTTTCGCATCTTCCGGGACCTGCAGCCACAAAGGTCCAAGGTTCTGGATCCCGCTGGTATTTGCTGTTGTGGCGTTCTATTGTATCCTGGTTCCGGCCGCCGGAAGCATACCAGTGCTTTTGCTGCTGCAAATTTTACCAGGGATGTCCACCGGCATCTTGTTCTCATTTGCAACCTCGGAAGCAATGCGGGGCATACCGGCCGGCAGCAAATCTACGGCCATGGGAATGTACCAGGCTGTATATGCGCTGGGAATGGCAACCTTCCCGATCTTTACCGGGTCGCTGACCGCCGGGGCAGGAATACAGACCGGGTATTTGCTGCTGGCCGGGATTGCTTGCCTGGGTGGAATTGGGGCAGTGGTGTATTATAAAAAAGTAGCTGCCAACCATGGGTTAGGCAGCTAAAGCTACTTTTCACATTCTTAATTCCAGATTCATCAAATCACAGATATCCTTTGAAACAGTTTGTATATGTCTATCTGCCCATATCCACAACTCTCATTGGGAAAAGAATAGGTGCTGTCTCTCTGTGCCCCCCGCATGATCATATGGTTGATCTGGACGCCGGTGACGGTAGTGTGGTTGCCTTTGCAGTACCCCCATTCCATGACCATGGCAGAGGCTCCCGCTGCGTGTGCGGCGGCGGCTCCGGTGCCTGTAAGGCTGCCATATTGATTTCCTGGGAGTGCGCAGGGAATTAAGTATCCGGGAGCGGCGATATTAGGATTGATTTCCCCGAATCTGGAATAGCCTTTTCCTGATTCACCCAGAATACTGCCATCAAATTGGTTATAGGCGGCAACGGTCAGAGGATTTCTAGCATTTCCCGGGGCTGTTATGGTGGTGCTGGGGTTTGCCTGATAGAAATATGTTTCGTTTGAAATCAAGTTCCCTGACGGCAGCCAGGAATGGAAGGAAAAAGGTTCATTTTCTATGCTTGTGACCTGGAAATACCAGATTCCTGGAGTTGGATTGTCAAACCGCAATAAAATAACCTGATCCCCTGTTGAACCTTCCAAAAGGATATTGTTGATCCAAATGGTAGTTTGGCCCATGGAAAGGTTAAATTTTTGGCAAACACCGGCAGGGGGGGATATGCTCTGAATGAATTCCTGGTTAGGCGGGAATATTTCAATGCTTACTTTCCCAGGAGGAAAGGGCCAGATTTCCATCGTAAATTTTTTATCATTTCTCCCTATTTTTAGGTTAAAGCCATTGCGGAAAGGAGTAGCCGACGAATGGTGGAAATAATGTCTGCGGCTGTCTCCTTCATTCCCTGCGGCTACCAATACGTCAATTTTTGGCATTTGTACGATGTGTTCTAAGTAAGAGCTGATAACTCCCAATCCATCATGGCCTCCCTGGCTGCTTCCCAATGCGATGCATATAACGAGAGGAAGCTCTTTTTCTTGCGAGACGGAGAGCAGGTAACGGATTCCCAGCATAATATCGGATTCCTGATAGCACAGGGCATTATCCGGAGCAAAGAACAGCTTTTTTAAATTTTGCTTCGCTTCTTTTAATTTTACTATGATAAGCTCGGTTTGGGGAGCAACACCGGTAAAAGAGTTTTTTTCATCGGGGCTGCCGGCGATTACACTGGCGATTGCCGTACCATGTCCATTGTTATCAACAGTAGGCACCATGGATAAGGGGTTCTTGGATTTAAGTGCAGTATTGATGTGCTTTTTCGTATATTCTGAGCCGAAACTAAAGTCCTTGGGAGGTTTGCCGGTCTGGTCGGTCTGGTCCCATATGGAAAGAATACGGGTGGTACCGTCATGATATTTGAATGCGGGGTGCTGGTAGTCGATGCCGGTGTCTATGATGCCGATGGCTACCCCAAGCCCCATCAGGCTTAAATCGGGATGCCTCCGGACATTGGTAATGCCTGATTTTTCTATGCTCGCTTTAGAAGTAAGTGTAAAAAGAGAGGGGAAGTTATCGTAAGGGTACCGTCCCAGGTCACAGGCGTCCATATTGTTTTTCCATATATGCATCAATGAATATTTATCATTTAAAACCGTAAGATTATTACCCGTATCAAAACCGGGAACTAAAGAATTACTAATGATCAAGTCATAATATTCGTTATCCAATATTTTATTCATGCGAATGCCCCCAACCTGCTATTTTAAACGCAGTATATAGTTATCTTATGCATGCATATGGGGGTTCATGAAAGGTTACCGTTCTTTGGGGGAGTCAATGCCGCTAAAGGAATTGTAGTAAACAGTATGGTCTATAGCAAACCGTTTCTCATGAAGAGGGTGAGGAGCGCAGTTTTCTCCGGGATAACCCATGGGAAGCAGAGCAACAGGAATTAAATGTTCCGGAATATCAAATGACGAACGGATGCATACAGGGTCAAAATGACCTACCCAGGTACTGCCTAATCCTAAATCAGCCGCTTCAAGCATCATCTGCGTGGCAACTATGCTTGCGTCAACTTCTCCCATATCCTTATTGTCGTAAGACCTTTTCCAGCTGACCGTGGAATCATAACATACCAGCAAAGCCAGAGGAGCATGAAAATGATAGGTGGTGCAGGATTTTAATTTACCAAGATTTTCTTCACTGTCAATGACAAGAATCCGCTGGGGCTGATAATTCACAGCAGTAGGAGCGATTCTTCCGGCTTCCAGGATCAAATCCAGTTTTTCCTTTTCTATTTTCCGGTCGCTGAATTTTCTCATTGAGTAACGTTCTTTTGCCAATTGTAAAAATTCCATAATAACATCTCCTTCTGTTTTTTATAAGCTTACTATAGCATAAAAAGGAAAATAGGAAAAGACGGAACCGGTCCGTAAGGACTGTCCGTCTTTTTCGTGTGAAATCATCCCAGCGGAGTTGTCTTTCCTGTTACTTCATCGTACTGAGAAGCCACATTGCTGGTTTCATAGTCAAATAAATAGGTGGCTATATAAATCAGGGTGCTGTCAGGCTGCCGTTTGTATGTCCTGACTGTATAGTAATTTTTTCCTTCGATTTTAGATAATCCAGGAGATGCGATAAATTCGTAAGAGTCGGCAGCTTCCGCCAGGCCAAGCGTTTCCTGGCTTAGGGAGCGGACGGCATCCTCTGCCTGCTCTATGGTATTGGACGCTTTTGGCTGTTTATCAAAATCCGCAATTATCTTTTTCTGCTGATTCCACTGGTCTTTAAAATAGGTGCTCCAGGGCTGGTTTTCTTTACTGGTGGTTACGGTATAGCTGTCAGCTTCGGATTCCAGGGTAATGGAAAGATAGGAAGCGGAATCTTTAGACGGCCCGGCAAGCTGATAAAACTCTGAGCTTGTCTTAAGGGTCTCGTCTGCAGAAGGCTGTCCGGACTCTGACTGTTCGGGTTTATCCGTTACGTTAATGAAATTCTTTTTCCCTTCCAGATAATCCATGTAGCTTTTTATATCAGCGGAGGTATCATCCACATGAATATACTTGTAACTCGCCCCCGGGCCGGAGGTTCGTGAAGCAGTGCCGGCAGAAGATTCCGCAGGTATATCGTTCTGATCAGCGGGTTCCTTCGTTTCTGTATCAGGGCTGGTTTCAGAAGCCTCCAGCTTTTCAAAATCGCGTTCGCCAACAATTTCAGTTACCGAAGAAATATCTTCTTCTTTCGAAAAGTAGTAGGTTGGCGCTACTCCTGCCTTTTCTTCCGGCTCCCCCTTCTTTTGGGAAGTAAGCAGAATAATGGCCTGAACAGATCCCATAATAACGATCAGCAGGGCGGCTCCCATCAATACGAGAACTCTTTTATTTTTAGGTAATAGACCTTTTCCTTTGTCTTTTGGAACTTTGGCCGGTTTTGCTTTATTTTGTTTGTTTTTTACTGCATTCCCTTTTTTTGAGGGTGTCTTGGGTATCTTCTCATTTTTGGATTTTATATTTTTTAGCATAAAGTTCATCCTTGTGTAATTATTGATGCAGCCTACAGTTAAATGGCTGTATGACATCGCTACCCATATATCGGTTGATTCCAGACAAAAAATAAGGATTCCAGACAAAAAATGATTTGTTTAAACAGCAAGGAGCTTTTGTGCAGTTCCCATGATCATCTTATCCACAAATTCGGCTACCTCTTCCTTTGGCTGCTGCATATCCGTATCAAGCCACTGTTTCAGGACACCGGTCAGTCCATAAGTGATAAATTCAAGGTAATAGTTCAGGGTTACTTCCCTGGCAGCAGGATACTGCTCCCTGATGATTGTTGTGCCGTTTTTTAAAACAAGGGTATGGAAGCGGTTTACAAAATCATTGGAGGAGCTGTTCTCAAAAAGGATCTTACATATCTTTTTGTTCTCCTCAATATAATGAATGATTGGTATGACAACGGGCAGGAGTGAACCCTTTTTAAAGGCATAGCGGCAGTTGCTTACCATATCCTGAAAATCATTTAAGACTTCGGATTCCATTTCCTGTAACAGGCTGTAAGTATCTGCATAGTGAAGATAAAAAGTACCCCGGTTTAAATCTGCCAGTTCCGTGATGTCTTTCACGGAAATATTCTTAAAGTCCTTTTTTTCCATGAGTTCAAGAAGACTTTCTTTCAATAACTTCTGAGTTTTTCGGATGCGGCGATCCTGTTTTTGAGTTTCCATATGATTCCTCCAATTGTGTTTCTGGACTTGTTTCTCATTTCAGCACCTGAATCTCTGAAATTTATGAACGCTATATCAAAGAGTGTTGAGTATTGTATGAAAAAAGATTTTTTGATTATTAATGAATCTTTCTTCATTCATTGATTATTGAAACTTATTTACAAGAGTATTATAATGTACACGTGTTCAAAAGTCAATTAAGGTTCCGTTAAAAGAAAAGTGATGGGTAATGGAGGAAAATATGAAAAAAGACAAAAGTTTATTTGATAGAATCGTACATATCATTGTGTTCAAGGGAAAGGAAATAGAGATTTTTTTCTTTCTTACGGCCATCATCTGTGCAATCTGTTTTCCTTTTGTAAAGGTAAATTACGATTTAAGTAAATACCTGCCGCAGTTTGCCCAGACGAAACAGGCCCTTGATGTGATGGAGGATGAGTTTGGATATCCTGGAATGGCACGGATCATGGTAGAGGATGTAAGCCTTCCGGAAGCTCAAAAAATAAGACGGCAGATATCGGATCTGGAAGGGGTGGATCTGGTCATAGGTCCTGATATGACAACAAATGTCTATATGGGAGCCTCATTTTTGGACCAGGGGATTACCGATATGATGTCTGTGGATGCCTTTTCCATGGAAGACTATTATCATGATGGGTATGCTCAGATGGATGTAATATTTGAAAATGGTGATGATAGTCCGGTGACCCGGAAAGCGGTAGACGGGATTTATGAAATTGTAGGAAAAGACAGAGGCTATTTTGCAGGAAGCGCCGTATCCAGTAAAGAGCGGGAAGAGTCCATAACAAAAGAGATTACCATGGCCATTGGAATGGCGTTAGTAATTATCTGGGTGATCTTAACTCTTACCACAACATCCTGGATGGAGCCGTTTTTGTTTATTTTCGTCATGATAGTGGCCATCGTTATGAATATGGGATCCAACCTGATGTTTGGCACCATATCATTTTTTACCTTTTCCACGGCAGCCATTTTGCAATTGGCAGTGTCCATGGATTATTCCATTTTCCTTTTACATACTTTTACGGCAATTAAGGATACCGGCATAGAGATACACGAAGCCATGGAATTGGCAGTAAAGGAATCCTGCAGTTCTATTCTGGCAAGTGGTGCTACTACTATTGTAGGATTTCTTGTGATTGCGTTCATGCGTTTTACCATCGGCAAGGACGTGGGTTTTGTGCTGACGAAGGGAATTCTCTGCAGCCTGGCTACCGTACTGTTCCTTATGCCGACCTTGATCCTGCACTTTAATGATAAGATTGAAAAAACAGCTCATAAACCATTCCTTCCTTCTTTTGACCGGTTTGCAGTGTTGATGAACCAGATCAGGAAGCCTGTTTTTGTAATTGCCATTTTCCTGGCTGTTCCCTGTTATTTCGGACAGAGCATGAACGTTTTCTACTACGGGGATGATGCCATTGGAGCCGGACCTGGAACCAGAGTTTATGAGGATACCAGGGCAATCAATGAGGAATTCGGAAAATCAAACATGATCATCGGAATTGTTCCAAATGGATCTGTTGTAACGGAACGGCAGCTGACAGAAGCTTTGGAGGACTTAGATTTTGTAAATTATGCCATGTCCATGGCAGGGACCATACCGAAGGGAATTCCGGAAAGCTTTCTTCCGGAAAAAGTGTCGGAGCAGCTTCGTAGTGAAAAGTACGCAAGGCTTTTGATTTCCCTAAACACGGTCCAGGAGAGTCCGTATGCCTTTGAATGCAGCCAAAAGCTGGAACAATTGATCAGGGAGTACTATCCGGAAGATGCCTATGTAATAGGCATGACCCCCACGACGATTGATATCCGTGACATTTTAACGGATGACTACAATAAGGTTTCACTGTTGTCTTTGGCGGGAGTGGCTTTGGTTGTTTTTGCAACCTTCCGGTCTGTTCTGGTACCGATCCTTGTAATTATACCGATTGAAGTGGCCATTTATTTAAACATGACGTTACCTTATGTACTGGGAGACTACATGGTATACATCGGATACATCATCGTAAGCTGCCTGCAGCTGGGAGCTACCATTGATTATTCCATCCTGATGACCAATAATTATCTGGGCTTCCGAAAAACCATGAACAATACGGACTCCGCCAAGGCTGCTATTTCGAAAAGTACCCTTTCCATTCTGACGTCAGGCGGTATCCTTACGGTAGTCGGTTATCTTTTGTATTTTACATCGTCCATACAAGCAATTTCCCAGGTGGGACGCCTGGTGGGAAGGGGAGCGCTTTTAAGCATGATTTTGGTACTTTCCCTTCTTCCTGCCTTGCTTAGCACCTTTGACAAGCAGATCCAGAATCAGCAGTTCCGTGCGGCAAAGAGAAGAGAAAAACGACGTTTAAGATATGGAAAAGTGAAAATCAAAGGAGAGAACGATCATGAAGAAGTATAATAGAATCCTAAGTATGGGCCTGGCTGTCATAGTCTCCCTTGAGTCCGTACTGCCGGCCATGGCCTCGCCTGATGTGCCCCAGTATGATGAAACGCTTTATGTGACCATGGACCCTTATGGGGAGATCAAGGAAAGCAGCATCGTAAAGAATTACCAGATGAATGGAAACAGCATGGTAGTGGATTACGGTGTTTACGATAAGGTAATGAATTTAACGGACCATTCGGAGCCTGTGATAGGGGAAGACGGCTCTATCACCTTTTCTCCGGAAGAGACAGGAAACCGGTTTTATTTTGAAGGCCGGACCAAAACAGAGAAATCCCAGCTTCCATGGGATATTAAAGTAAGTTATCGTTTAAACGGGGTAGAAAAAAAAGCAGAAGAGCTGGCTGGTGAAAAGGGCCTGATCGAAGTCAATGTAGATCTGGTTCCCAATCAAGGAGTTTCCGATTATTACCGGAATAACATGGCCCTAATGGCCAGCACAGTTGTAGATATGGATAAAAACTTAAGCCTGGAAGCGGAAGGCGCTCAGGTGCAGTCCATCGGTAATTTAAATATGGTTGTTTTCTTTCAACTGCCTGGAGAGGAAGGCCATTATTCCATCCGCATCGGTACAGATGATTTTAAATTTTCCGGCTTAATTTTTACCATGGTCCCTTTAACAGTTAGCCAGCTTGATAAAATTGAAGATTTAAGAGATGCCAAGGAAACCATGGAGGATTCGGCAGATGCAATCAGCGACAGTCTGGATGTGGTTTTAGACTCCATGGGAAACATGCAAAAAGGCATCGCAGATACGGCGGATGGTCTCAGGGGACTTGACAGGACCAGGCAGATATTTGCCGATTCCAAGGGTAAGGTGTATGAGAATGCGGATGAGGCTCTGGCAGCTCTTGACAATTTGTCCCAGACTATGAGGCCCTTTTATAACCATACGCAGAATGCCGGAAATGCTTTAAATGAGATCAGGACCCAGACAAATCATATGGTGGGAATTCTTGATGACCTGTCACCGGATCTTGGAGATCTGCAGGACAGTGTCCGGTATTTAAGAAATGAAGTGGATGACCTGCGGAGAATGGCGAAGGATTCTCAGACGGATATGAAATCCCAGGCTTTTATGGGGCAGGTTAAAAAAATAGAAGGACACTTAAATACCCTGACAACGGAGCAGCAGCAGCTGGCAAAGGAACTTGCATCCCTTGGGCAGTCGCTTCCTAAGCTTGCGGCTCTTAGCAATACCTTAAGTACATCGGCGGCAGGGATGAAAAATACTGACTTACAGGATCTGATCCAGGAGATCCAGGATGAAGGCCTGATGGACGAAGACGAGATATCTTCCTATTTGTTTAACGAAAAAGACTACTCTATTCCGGAAATAAATGCTCTTACCGGTTATCTGTCTTCCGCTTTGGCAACCGACCGTAAGGCCACCCCAAGCAATGGATCCAAGGAAATGCTGGAAGCATCCGCACCTTTAGCAGCGCTTCTTCCGCAGATCGTTAACAGCGGTGCGGGGCTGACCGGAGATCTGGGGAAAATGCTGGGGATGACCGAGATGCTGATGGCAGACTTACATTCCTTAAGAGGCCCGATAAACGGAGCGATTAACGGAGTAATTGACATAGCCACTGCTACAGGGAATATCTGTGATACGGCTGATGATCTGATCAACTCTGTGGATGGGTTAAATGGTATTTTAAACCGTCATCATGATGAAATGATCGCGACCTTAAATGATATTGGAAAAATGACAGACAGCGCCTCCAGAGGCATTGATTCCATGAACGTATTTTTCCGGTCCCTTGAAAATCAGATGAAAGTGGTAGGCGATTCCTTAAACAGCAGTACGGAGAAAACCTTAAACGGCCTTGCCGGTACGTTAGATGAGGCAGGGAATGGACTGAATCAGACCGAGGTATTGAGAAATGCAAAAAACACCATTAAGGATATGATTGATGACAAATGGGATGAATATACGATAGAAGATACAACCATTTTAAACATTGATTTGGAAGCCTCTCCGATGTCCATGACCTCGGCAAAAAATCCGTCTCCCAGAAGCATTCAGATGATTCTGCGTACTGAGGAGATAAAAGATAAACAGGACAGTGATGATGTAAAAGTGGATGAAGACTTTCAGCCTGATGGTAATTTTTTCCACCGCGTCGGGAATGTTTTCAAATATATTTGGAGAACTATTACTTCTGTTTTTAAATAACGGTACATAAGGACCTGTCCCATTTTGAACATGAAGAGAAACCATGGGAAAGAGCATTTAATCCATTATTTAGGCAATTATTGTAACCATCATTGATGCAATCAATGTAACCATCGTTCTATCCATCATTGTAACCATCGTTCTATCCTTCATTGTATCCAGCTTTGCAAGGTTTCTAAACTCCAGCCGATTGCTTCAATCAGATGGCGCATGACGGAGCGGAATTTAATGGATATGTGCCGGAATAGCAGATGGTCAACCGCAAGGGGGCGGGGCTTTAAGATTTCAGGTTTATGAATTGGCAGCAGAAAGAGAGAGTATGCATTTCCGCCTCTTTTTCTGCTGCTATTTTAATATGTATATTTTTTCTTATTTAAAAGATCCTCCATATGCTATATCACATTTAGAAATCTCATAAACCCCGGACTATGTTAAATCTATAAAATTCAGAACATACATTCGAAAATACTTGAAAAAAAGATTTGCCTATGCTACAATAAAAGAAAAGAACGTGTGTTCGAGGTGATGAAATGCTGATTCAGGAAGAATTAACGATACAGGAAAAGCTTGAAATATTATCAGATGCCGCAAAATATGATGTTGCCTGTACCTCCAGCGGAGTGGACCGAAAGGGAAAAGCAGGGACGCTCGGGAATGCGGCGGCATGCGGAATCTGCCATAGCTTTTCTGCAGATGGCAGATGTATATCCCTTTTGAAAATATTGTTTACCAACCAGTGCATTTATGACTGCAAGTACTGCATCAACCGATGCTCTAACGATGTTGTGAGAACAGCGTTCACACCTGAGGAGGTGTGCCAGCTGACGATCCAGTTTTACCGCCGCAATTATATTGAAGGGCTGTTCCTCAGCTCGGGAGTCCTTCACAGTGCGGACTATACCATGGACCTGATTTATCAGACCATTAAAAAGCTGCGGGAGGAATACCATTTTCACGGTTATATCCATGTAAAGGCTATTCCGGGTGCAGATCCGGTATTGATCGAAAAAACAGGTTTTCTGGCAGATCGTATGAGTATCAATCTGGAACTTCCCACTGCCGACGGACTTAAGAAGCTGGCTCCCGGCAAAAGCAGGAGCAAGATTCTTACTCCCATGAAGCAGATTCAGAAAGGAATTACGGCTAATCGTTACGAGCTGATGGAATACAAAAAGGCTCCGTCCTTTGTGCCCGCCGGTCAGAGCACACAGATGATTGTGGGAGCCACTGGGGAAAATGATTTCCAGATGATGATGGTAGCAGAGGCGCTTTATCAGAATTATGATTTAAAACGGGTTTTTTATTCTGCATTTGTTCCAGTCAATCAGGACAGCAGTCTGCCGGCTCTTCCTGGGGGGCCTCCCCTTTTGCGGGAACACAGGCTGTACCAGGCAGACTGGCTCATGCGTTTCTATGGATTTCAGGCGGGAGAGCTGCTTTCCGAAGCTCGCCCTAATTTCAATGTATTTCTGGATCCAAAGTGTGATTGGGCTTTGCGCCATCTGGAATTATTTCCAGTGGAAGTGAATCGTGCAGACTATTATACCCTCCTGAGAGTTCCCGGAATGGGAGTGAAGTCGGTGAAGCGTATCGTTGCAGCCAGAAGGAATGGTCCGCTTGATTTTGATGCTTTAAAGAAGATTGGTGTTGTATTGAAGCGTGCGCTTTACTTTATTACCTGTTCCGGCAGGATGATGTATCCCGTTAAGATTGAGGAGGACTTTATTACCAGTCACCTCGTGGGAGAGGAACATAAAAAAGTATGGGATATCGGCTCATCAGGAACCTTCCGGCAGCTTTCTTTGTTTGATGACATGAATATACCTGCTTTGACAGATTGGGGAGGAGTCCGTCTATGAAGACAGTCTATTTGTGTGAGAACAGCGTGGAAGGCATTCTCAGCGGTGTGTACGCGGCATGGACCAGCAGAAAGGGACATGGGAATGTGAAACTTGGGCTTATAGGGGATGAGGATACTATGGAGCTGTTCTGCCAGTACGAGGAGGTTCCGATCAATGCCCAGAGTGTTGATAAGGTGGTACAGGCTATCAGAGGGAAGATTTCAGAGGAAGCCTATATTGCCGTATACAAGGCTGCGTTAAGTAAGGAAAGAGACCGTGGGGATAAAATATACCGTTTTCTAATTTACGGTTTTCATTATGGTGCAAAAATTGTTCATATGCTTCAGGTTCAAGAGGTATACGATATATTTCAGATATGCCGTAATATTGATAATGAGACTCATTTGCTTACAGGCTTTGTGCGGTTTGTGGAGATGGAGGGCGATCTTTTGGTAAGCAGGATCGGACCAAAGAATGATGTACTTGTTCTTCTTGCTCCTCATTTTATGGACCGCCTGTCAGGAGAGAATTGGGTTATCTATGATGAAAACAGGAAAAAGGCAGTTTTACATCCGGCAATGCGGCCTTGGTTTTTGGTGGATTTAATTTCGCCGGAATGGGAAAGGCGAATGAAAAAAGCGTCGGATGAAGACGAATATGAGGAACTTTTTCAGCACTTTAGAAAAAGCGTTTCCATAAAAGAACGGACAAATCCGGTTTGTCAGCGTAATCACATGCCGCTCCGTTACCGGGCCTATATGCCTGAATTTTCCCATGGTTTAAAGGATTCCTGATTATATCTGAATCAGGCGGATGAAGAGAAAAACATTGCCATTTTCCTTTTTTTCGGTTATCATAAAATCAGGTTCCGGTTCAGGAACATTCCAGATGCGTTTCTGCATGTTTTCCAAGCTTGTTTTAATGAAACAGAATAAATTACCCTGCCCCGAAGGCGTGGGCAGGAAGAGTGAAAGGAGAGGCAATTTTTGTATAGTAAAGTTCATAGTGTGGGAATTAAGGGAGTGGAAGGGGTCCCTATCCTGGTGGAGGCGGATGTCAGTGATGGGCTTCCGGGTTTTTCCATGGTTGGTTATCTCTCCTCTGAGGTTAGGGAAGCCCAGGACCGTGTAAGAACGGCATTAAGAAACTCCGGCTTCCGGCTGCCTGCAAGAAAAGTCACTATCAATCTCTCCCCGGCCGACATACGCAAGGAGGGAACTGCTTTTGATTTGCCCATTGCGGTGGCCATACTGGCTGCTTCCGGCATGGTTAAACCTGCCGCTTTATGCAGTTGTGTGATTTCCGGGGAATTGGGGCTAGATGGGGAAATTAAGCCTGTAAGAGGAGCCCTTTCCATTACTGCCGCTGCAAAAAAGGACGGAAAAATCCAGTGTTTTCTTCCCAGAGAGAACGTCAGGGAGGGCTTAGTAATAGAAGGAATAGAAGTTATTGGGGTGGATCATCTGAAAGATTTAACGGATCAGTTAAACGACCCGGAGAAGCAAAAAACAGGCTCCTATGAAAATGGGGAGCTGATGGGGCGGCAGGAAGCTTATGACGTTGATTTTTCAGAGATTGGGGGCCAGCTTTTTCTTAGACGGGCCACGGAAGTGGCTGTGGCAGGTATGCACAACATTCTTTATATCGGCCCTGCAGGGACCGGAAAGACGATGCTTGCGAAGAGGATTCCAACGATCATGCCGTCTCTGTCAATGGAGGAGGCCGTGGATATATCAAAGATATACAGTGTATGCGGGCTGCTTTCCAAAGAAGAGCCTTTGGTGGTAAAAAGGCCCTTTCGAAGCCCCCATCATACTATCAGTCCAACGGCTCTTGCCGGGGGAGGACGAATACCAAAACCAGGCGAGATCTCCCTGGCATCCGGAGGCGTTCTGTTTCTGGATGAACTACCCGAATTTCAAAGAACTACCATAGAGCTTCTAAGGCAGCCTCTTGAGGAGAGGAAAATAACTGTTACCAGAATATTCGGTGCCTATGAATTCCCGGCGGACTTTATGATGGCAGCGGCTCTAAATCCCTGTCCCTGCGGCTTTTACCCGGATCGGACAAGATGCAGATGTTCTGAACTGCAGGTACGCAAATATTTAAGCAGGATATCAAAACCTCTGTTGGACCGGATCGATATCTGCGCAGAATCCGGGGCCGTCACATACGAAGAGCTGCAGGAGAGAAAAGGCGGTGAATCCTCTGCGGCTATACGGAGACGGATTGAGGACGCAAGAAGGATTCAAAAAAAGCGGTTTAAAGGCTGTGGGATATACTTTAACAGTTCCATGAAAAAGCCCCAGATTGAGGTGTCCTGCAGTCTGGGAAACGAGGAGCAGAAGTTTTTAAAGAAGGTATATGAAAATCTGGGACTCAGTGTGAGAGGCTATGAGAAGATCCTAAAAGTATCAAGAACGATTGCGGATCTGGACGGCTCTGAACGGATAAGAAAAAACCATCTGGCAGAAGCGGTAGGACTGCGCAGCATGGAAGGGAAATATTGGGGAGGAATTTATGGACGGTCATGAGGAACGGGAGTATTTATACTGGCTTTGTCATGTTCCCGCTCTGGGAGCGGTAAAAATAAAACGACTTTATGATTCCATCGGAAGCTATAAAGGAATATATAATATAGAAGGAAAAGAACTGGAACAGTCAGGACTTTTAAAACAGGCGGAAGCTTCCGTTTTTGAGGAGATGAAACGTAAAAAAGATGCTTGTATAGCAGAGCTGGAAAAGCTGGAAAATAGAGGAATTCATTTTGTTACACCATATGACATAGAATATCCGAAACGGCTTCTTTCAATTTATGGATATCCTATGGGAATCTTTTTTAAAGGAAAGCTGCCTGATGATGAAAGGCCGGCGGTTTCCATAATCGGAGCCCGAAACTGTACGAATTACGGGAAGCAAATGGCATCCTGCCTGGCCAGGGAGCTTTCCAGAGCGGGAATTCAGATCATAAGCGGATTGGCATTGGGAATTGACGGTGCAGGGCATCAGGGAGCGCTGGAAGCCGGCGGAGACACCTATGGAGTTTTAGGCTGCGGGATCAATATTTGTTATCCTAAGGAGAATTATGGATTATATGAACAGATGCCGGTCAGGGGCGGAATCATTACGGAGTTTATGCCGGGTGAAGCTCCAAGACCTTGTAATTTTCCCATGAGGAACCGGATCATCAGCGGACTGTCAGATGGAATTTTAGTTATTGAGGCACGGGAGAAAAGTGGTTCTTTGATCACGGTAAACTTGGGACTTGAGCAGGGAAAAGAAATTTTCTCTCTTCCCGGAAGGGTCACAGATCCCTTAAGTGCAGGCTGCAATCGGCTTATTTCAGAAGGCGCAGAAATTTTGTTAGGTCCTGATTCTGTGCTGGAATATTTCAAATTGCAGAGTGGTAATATATTAAGAGTTCATGAAAAAAACGAGAACGGACTTGTCAAAAAAGAAAAAATGGTGTATAGTTGCCTAGATTTGCAACCGAAGAATCTGGAAGAGATTATATCTTTAAGCGGATTGTCTGTCAGTGATTGTTTGAGCACTCTTCTGGAATTAGAGCTCAAAGGCTGTGTTGTACAGACATCCCATCAATATTATGGTAAGAAACTATAGGCGAGGAGTTTGGTATGGCGAACTGTTTAGTAATTGTGGAATCACCGGCAAAGGTAAAAACGATAAAAAAGTTCCTGGGAGCGAATTATGAAGTGGATGCCTCTAACGGACATGTGAGGGATCTTCCGAAAAGCCAGATGGGAATTGATGTGGAGCATGATTTTGATCCCAAATATATAACAATCAGAGGAAAAGGAGATATCCTGGCCAAACTTAGGAAAGAAGTGAAAAAGGCCGATAAGATTTATCTTGCGACTGACCCTGACCGGGAAGGAGAAGCGATTTCCTGGCATCTGATGAAGGCATTAAAGCTGGATGAAGTGAAGGATAAGCAGGTGTACCGGATCAGCTTTAACGAGATTACAAAGAATGCGATAAAGGCTTCCTTAAAAACCCCGAGAACAATTGATATGAATCTGGTAGATGCCCAGCAGGCCAGAAGGGTTTTGGACCGTATGGTTGGATATATGATCAGTCCCCTACTCTGGGCGAAAGTTAAGAGAGGCTTAAGCGCGGGCAGGGTCCAGTCAGTGGCATTGCGTCTGATCAGTGACCGGGAGGAAGAAATCAATGCATTTATTCCGGAAGAGTACTGGAATCTGGAAGCCGTTCTAAAACAGGAAGGAAGCAAAAAGTCTTTAACCGCAAAATTTTACGGTGATAAAGACGGCAAGATTGCTATTGGTAAAAAGGAAGAGCTGGATAAGATACTGAAAGGTCTTGAAAATCAGACGTATCAGGTAGAGGAAGTTAAAAATGGAGAAAGAGTTAAAAAAGCTCCCATACCATTTACTACCAGTACCCTCCAGCAGGAAGCATCAAAGGTACTTAATTTTTCAACCCAGAAGACCATGCGTCTTGCCCAGCAGCTGTATGAAGGCGTGGAGGTTGCAGGGCATGGAACCGTGGGACTTATCACCTATTTGAGAACCGATTCCACCAGGATCGCAGAGGAAGCAGATACTGCGGCAAGAGAATATATCGGAAAGCAGTACGGCAGCCAGTACGTAGCAAATGGGGAACCGGTGAAAAAAAGCAATGCAAAGATCCAGGATGCCCACGAGGCGATCCGTCCTACGGATATTGCCCTTACGCCGGTTATTGTAAAAGAATCCCTGCAACGGGATTTATTCAGGCTTTACCAGTTGATCTGGAAACGTTTTACAGCAAGCAGAATGCAGTCTGCCGTTTATGCGACCACTTCAGTCAAAGTAGGGGCAGGAAACTATGTCTTCACACTTTCCGCTTCCAAACTGTCCTTTGATGGTTTTATGTCCGTATATGTACAGGAAGATGAAAAGGAAGATACCAATGTATTGCTTGGAAATCTGGAAAAGGGAAGCATCCTTAAACTGGATAAACTTGAGAGCGGACAGCATTTCACCCAGCCGCCGGCGCACTTTACGGAGGCCTCCCTTGTAAAGGCCATGGAAGAACAGGGGATAGGACGCCCAAGTACTTATGCTCCTACCATCACAACCATTATCGCCAGAAGGTATGTGGCAAAGGAAAATAAAAATCTTTACGTGACGGAGCTTGGTGAAGTAGTTAACAGTATGATGAAGCAGAGCTTCCCAAGTATCGTGGATATTACGTTCACTGCTAATTTGGAGTACCTTCTTGATAAAGTGGGAGATGGGTCTGTTCCGTGGAAAACTGTTGTGAAAAACTTCTATCCGGATTTAAAAGAAGCGGTAGACAAAGCTCTTGTGGAATTGGAATCTGTGACCATCGCTGATGAGGTGACGGAAGAGATTTGCGAAGTGTGCGGACGGAACATGGTTATAAAGTACGGTCCTCATGGCAAATTCCTGGCTTGTCCCGGATTTCCGGAATGCAAGAATACAAAGCCTTATCTGGAAAAAATCGGTGTGCCTTGTCCGAAATGCGGAAAAGAGGTAGTAATAAAGAAAACCAAAAAGGGCAGAATTTATTATGGATGTGAGGCAAATCCTGAGTGTGATTTCATGTCCTGGCAGAAGCCTTCTACCAAAGCCTGTCCAAAGTGCGGTGCTTATATGGTTGAAAAGGGAAACAAATTACTATGCTCAAACGAGCAATGTGGATATAGCACTGACAAATAGGAAAAAGAATAATTATTAAGAAAATCGAAAATCTTCAAAAAACTATTGTTATTTGAAAATAATAATGTTAATATTTAATCATTAGAGGTGTATTTTAGTTTTTCACATAAATTCTTAAGGAGGTTTTCGGCTATGAGCGTACAGTTGTTGGACAAAACTAGAAAAATTAACAAATTATTGCATAACAATAATTCGCATAAGGTTGTATTTAACGATATCTGTGAAGTGCTGACCGAGATCCTGAATTCGAATATTCTTGTGATCAGCAAGAAGGGAAAGGTGCTGGGCATAGGTCTGACACCGGACATCGAGGAGATTCAGGAGCTGATCGCGGACCAGGTTGGCGGTTATGTTGATACCATGTTAAATGAGCGTTTGCTCAGTATATTATCAACAAAGGAGAACGTTAATCTGGAAACGCTGGGTTTCACTGGTGACAATATCAGAAAATACCAAGCTATCATCACACCGATTGATATTGCAGGGGAAAGATTAGGAACCCTGTTCATTTATAAATCCGATTCTCAATACGATATCGATGACATCATTTTAAGCGAATATGGCACCACCGTGGTAGGACTTGAGATGATGCGGTCGGTTAACGAAGAGAATGCGGAGGAGACCAGAAAAGTGCAGATTGTCAAATCTGCAATCAGCACCTTATCTTTTTCCGAATTAGAGGCCATTACTCATATCTTTGAGGAATTGGATGGCAATGAGGGCATCCTGGTAGCCAGCAAGATCGCTGACCGAGTAGGGATTACCCGTTCTGTCATTGTCAATGCCCTTCGTAAGTTTGAAAGTGCCGGAGTGATTGAATCCAGGTCCTCTGGTATGAAGGGAACTTATATTAAGGTACTGAACGATGTGGTGTTTGATGAATTGAAAGTCATAAAGGCCGGAACCATAAAAAATATGCCGGAGCGCCGGGAAATTAAAGATATGTAAAGCCATTGTCAGGAGAAAAAGGAGCAGAGTGATAGACTGCTCTTTTTTATATGGAAGGTTAAGGAAAAACGTTCAGATTTGAATTTATGAATCTGACGAATATGCTTTCATATCCAGTTGTTTCATCTGTACACAAAATATGGTAGGACATGTTTAATTTGAACACAAAATGTAAAAAAATACTTGCATCGTGTAAAAAGATATGCTATACTGGCTAAGCTGATAAAAAACACGTCTGCGGATTCCTGAGGAAGGTGCCGGATACCGGTCTCCCCGGAAGCATAAGAAGCGGGCGGAAGTAAAACCAAATGGAGGTAATAACATGAGCGTTATTTCAATGAAGCAGCTTTTAGAAGCTGGCGTACACTTCGGTCATCAGACAAGAAGATGGAACCCTAAGATGGCTCCATACATTTACACAGAGAGAAACGGCATCTATATTATTGATCTGCAGAAGTCTGTTGTAATGGTAGATGAAGCTTACAAGGCAGTATCCGATATTGCTGCAGAAGGCGGCAAGATCCTTTTCGTAGGAACAAAGAAGCAGGCTCAGGATGCCATCAGATCTGAGGCAGAGCGTTGCGGAATGTATTTTATTAATGAGAGATGGCTTGGCGGTATGCTTACAAACTTTAAGACAATCCAGTCCAGAGTTGCAAGATTAAAGCAGATTGAGACCATGTCCCAGGACGGCACATTTGATGTTCTTCCTAAGAAAGAAGTTATTGCTCTTAAGAAAGAGTGGGAGAAATTAGAGAAGAACTTGGGCGGAATCAAGGATATGAAGAAGATTCCGGATGCGATTTTTGTTGTAGATCCAAAGAAAGAAAGAATCTGCGTTCAGGAAGCTCATACACTGGGAATTCCGTTAATTGGTATCGCTGATACAAACTGTGATCCTGAAGAACTTGATTTCGTGATCCCAGGTAATGATGATGCGATAAGAGCCGTTAAGTTAATTGTTGCCAAGATGGCAGACGCAGTAATCGAAGCAAACCAGGGCGAGGCAGTAGCAGAGGAAGCAGAAGCAGCTCAGGAAACAGAAGAGACTGTAGAGGCTTAATTATTCAGGCGATTGAATGCTTCGACCTGCTTTGAGAAGCGGGTCGAAGCTTTTTTTACTGGAAAAAGGTTCCTGTAATAAAACGGCCTTTTATAATATCGAAATTGAAATGACGCCCTGCGGGCATACCTTTATTCCCAAAGAGCATGGGCATTAATAATGAAATCAATTGATGGAGGGAAAACAAATGGCAGCAGTTACAGCTGGAATGGTAAAAGAATTAAGAGAGATGACCGGCGCGGGCATGATGGATTGCAAGAAAGCTCTTGCAGAAACAGACGGTGATATGGACAAAGCAGTAGAGTTCTTAAGAGAAAAAGGACTTGCAGCTGCTTCTAAGAAGGCAGGAAGAATTGCAGCAGAAGGTATCGTTACCACGGTTGTATCAGAAGACGGAAAATCTGCAGCAATCGTTGAAGTAAACAGTGAGACAGACTTTGTTGCAAAGAACGCTCAGTTCCAGACCTATGTTGCTGAAGTTGCAACTCAGGTGCTTACTTCCCAGGCAACAGATATGGAAGGATTCCTTGCAGAGCCATGGACACAGGACAACTCCTTAACCGTTGCTCAGGCATTATCCAGCCAGATCGCTGTGATTGGGGAAAATATGAACATCAGAAGATATAAGAAGATCGTTACCGAAGGAGTCGTTGTTGATTACATCCACGGCGGCGGAAGAATCGGTGTCCTGATTGAAGCTGATGCAGAAGTAGTGAATGATACGGTAAAGGAAGCTTTAAAGAATATTGCCATGCAGATCGCTGCATTAACACCAAAGTATGTGAAGAGAGATGAGATTCCTCAGGATTTCATTGATCATGAGATGGAAATCTTAAAGGTTCAGGCTAAGAATGAGAATCCGGATAAGCCAGATAACATTCTTGAGAAGATGATTGTAGGTCGTTTAAACAAAGAATTAAAAGAATTCTGTCTGGTAGATCAGGCTTATGTAAAAGATGGAGATTTAACTGTTGGAAAGTACTTGGAGCAGGTTTCCAAGGAAGTCGGCGGTAAGGTAGATGTGAAAAAGTTCGTACGCTTTGAGACTGGTGAAGGTCTTGAAAAGAAGGAAGAGAACTTTGCAGAAGAAGTTGCTAGGCAGATGCAGTAATCTTGTAGCAGGATTCTGGGGGGAATCCCATGGGTATCCATGGGATTTTTCTTTTAAAACAGTGTCCGTTTACCATTGACAAATGTTTCCATAACTGACGGACATCACTATACCAAAGGAGTTGAGGAAAGTGGCTAAATATATTTTAAAGCGTATCGCTATGGCGATCGTAACCATCTTTGCTGTTGCAACGGTTACTTTCTTTGTCATGAATATGGTGCCAGGCGGCCCCTTCATGTCAGAGAAGGCCATCAGCCCACAGGCCCAGGCGGCCCTTAATGAAAAGTACGGCCTGGACAAACCGTTAGGCGAACAGTATATCACCTATATGAAGGATCTGCTTCACGGCAATTTAGGATTAAGCGTAAAACAGCGCGGCCGTACGGTGAACATGATCATTGAAACTAAATTTCCTGTATCTGCAAGGATCGGCGGAATGGCAATTCTGACCGCTGTTCTTGTTGGAGTTCCATTAGGCAGTATTGCTGCATTCAAGCGCGGAACCGCAGTTGATAATATTATCATTATCTTCAGTACATGCGGAATCGCAGTACCGAGTTTTGTTGTCTGTACTATATTAATGTATATTTTGAGTTTAAAGCTGGGACTTTTGCCTACGTTTGGACTGGCGTCGTGGAAAAACTACATTATGCCTGTCATGGCTCTTTCCTTTTATCCGTCCTCTTATATCGCACGTCTGATGCGTTCTTCCATGTTGGATGTTATGGGACAGGATTACATGAGAACAGCCCGTGCCAAAGGGCTTTCCCAGATGGTCAGCATCTTTAAGCATGCACTTCGTAACGCCATTCTTCCGGTTGTTACATATTTAGGACCGCTTTTGGCCTATACCGTAACAGGAAGTTTTATTGTTGAAAAGATATTTACGATTCCGGGCCTGGGATCTGAATTCATCGGTTCCATTACAGGACGTGACTATCCTCTTATCATGGGTACTACGATCTTCCTTGCTACTTTAATGGTTATCATGAATGTGCTGGTCGACGTTGCTTATAAATTCATCGATCCGCGAATTAATCTGAAGTAAGGGAAAGGAGAAAGAAATGCCAAAGAATAAATTATCATTACAGCTAAATGTAGAAGACTTTCTCCCGGCAAGTGATGCAGAAAAAGAAAGCCTGACAGTCATGCGTAAGAGCGTTGGATTTTGGAAGGATGGAATCAGACGCCTTAAAAAGAATAAGATTTCAATGATCAGCCTTGCTATTATCATTGTTGTATTTATTTTGTCCTTTTTAGTCCCTCAATTCTACCCATATAGGTATGAACAGCAGATCCGTGGAAGTGAAAATCTTGCTCCCATGCAGTATTCTGAAAAAGAACTGACTGCTATAGAATCGGGAGAGAAAGTATTTCCTCATATTTTAGGAACGGATAACCTGGGTCGTGACTATGCGGTCCGTGTCATGATGGGAAGCCGTGTTTCCCTGATGGTCGGTCTGATCGCTTCCTGTATCATTTTACTCATCGGATCCCTTTACGGTTCCATCGCAGGCTTCTTCGGCGGCTGGGTGGATATGATTATGATGCGTATTGTAGATATGATTTATACAGTACCAGATATTTTGATTATCGTTTTGCTTTCCGTTGCATTTGACCAACCGCTAAAAGCCTTGTCTCAAAGGCCCGGTTTTCAGTGGATCCAGGTCATCGGTGTTAACTTAATCAGTATCTTTGTTGTATTTGCCCTGCTTTATTGGGTAGGTATGGCACGTATCGTGCGAAGCCAGATCCTGATTTTAAAGGAGCAGGAATATGTAACTGCGGCAAGAGCCCTTGGAGCATCCAGCGGTCATATCATTAAGAAACATTTGCTTACAAACTGTATTGGTACCTTAATTGTTACGACTACGCTGCAGATTCCATCTTCAATTTTTACGGAGAGCTTTTTAAGCTTCCTTGGCCTTGGCGTTGCTGCGCCCATGCCTTCTTTGGGAAGTCTTGCAAGCGCTGCGTTAAATGGTCTGCAAAGTTATCCGCACCGTTTATTTGCACCGGCACTTATGATTTCTATCATTATTCTAAGTTTCAACCTGTTGGGCGATGGTCTGCGTGACGCATTCGATCCAAAGCTGAAAGATTAAGGAGGAGAGATTCGATGAACGAATATTTGGTTAATATTGAAAATGAACGTCTTTCCTTCTTTACCCCGGCTGGAGAAGTGAAGGCTCTTAATGATGTATCCCTTCATCTTCGTGAAGGAGAAGTTCTGGGTATTGTAGGTGAGTCCGGTTCCGGTAAGTCCGTAACAGCCTACAGCCTTATGGGACTTACAGCTTATCCTGGACGCATGATTGGCGGATCCCTTCAGTTTAACGGTCACCAGATTGAGAAGATGACAGAGAAGGAAATGAGAAAGATCCGGGGAAATGAAATTTCTATTATTTTCCAGGATCCCATGACCAGTTTAAACCCGGTTTACACAGTTGGAAACCAGATCACTGAAGTGATCATGCTTCATACAAATAAAAATAAACAGCAGGCGAATGAAAGAGCAAGGGAGCTTCTGACCCTGGTAGGGATCAATGAGCCTGATAAGCGTTTGAAGCAGTATCCTCACGAGCTGTCCGGTGGTATGCGCCAGCGTATCATGATTGCCATTGCTCTTGCATGTGAGCCAAAGCTTTTGATCGCTGATGAGCCGACTACCGCTCTGGATGTAACCATTCAGGCACAGATTCTGGAACTGATGATGGAACTGAAAGAAAAACTTGGGATGGCGATCATCATGATCACTCATGACCTGGGTGTGGTTGCGAACATGTGCGACCGAATTGCAGTTATGTATGCGGGAAAAGTAGTAGAATACGGCAATACGGATGATATTTTCTATAATCCAAGCCATGAATATACAAAAGGTCTGATCCGAAGCATTCCTAAGCTTACGGAAAAAGAGCACAACAAGCTTGTTCCTATTGAAGGAAGCCCTGTGGATATGTTAAATCCGCCGGCTGGATGTCCTTTTGCGCCCAGATGCCGCGCCTGCATGAAGATTTGCCTGCGTGAAATGCCGCCGTATACGGATATATCCGATATTCATTATAGTGCCTGCTGGCTGCTTCAGAAGCAGGAGTATGAACAGGCACAGAAGGGAGATGCATGATGGAAAATAAAAATCTTGTAGAGGTGCAGAATTTACAGCAGTATTTCCCTGTTGCCGGTGGCAAGTTATTTGAGAAAAAGGTCGTAAAAGCAGTAGATAACGTTTCTTTTGGAATTAAAAAGGGCGAGACTTTAGGACTGGTTGGAGAATCCGGCTGCGGAAAAACTACCACAGGCCGTACTTTGCTCCGGCTTTATGAGCCTACCGCAGGAAAGATTTTCTTTGACGGAGAAGATATTACCAAGGTAAACATGCTCCCTTACCGCCGAAAGATGCAGATCGTGTTCCAGGATCCTTATGCCAGCCTGGATCCCCGTATGACCGTTGGGGATATTATCGGCGAGGCAATTGACATCCATCATCTTGCTTCTAATAAAAAGGATCGTCAGGATCAGATCATTTCTGTTCTGTCAACAGTAGGACTTAATTCAGAGCACGCAAACCGTTACCCTCATGAATTTTCCGGCGGTCAGCGTCAGCGTGTGGGTATTGCCCGCGCTCTGGCAGTAAACCCTCAGTTTATCGTCTGTGACGAGCCGGTATCGGCTCTGGATGTTTCCATTCAGGCGCAGGTTGTCAATATGTTTGAACAGCTTCAGGAGGAACTGGGACTGACCTATCTGTTTATAGCCCATGATCTTTCTATTGTGAAGCATATTTCCAACCGGATCGGAGTTATGTACTTAGGAAAAATGGTAGAGCTTGCAGACAGCTATGAACTGACGTTCCACAGCGTACACCCATATACCAAGAGCCTGATTTCTGCCATCCCGATTGCGGATCCCGAAACCAGCCGTAAATCTAAGAGAATTGTTCTGGAAGGGGATGTACCAAGCCCGGTAAATCCGCCATCCGGCTGCCGTTTCCGTACACGGTGTCCTTATGCGGATGAACTTTGTGCTGCACAGGAACCGGAGTGGAGAGAGGTTTCTTCCGGTCATTTTGCTGCATGTCACCATCTGGACAAGGTAAACTGATTTTCATTGCCATTTTATAGTTTTTATGCTATGCTGAGAATGAATCGGCACAACAAACGTCGGACGTATTGCTGTGCCGATTTAAATATATTCTATAGGAGGGAATTTATGAAAAAAATGTCACTTGTATTGGCTGCTGTTATGGCAACCGGCATGATCCTTTCCGCTTGCGGCGGTAATAAATCGGCTGGTCCATCTGAAGGCGGTACTACCAATGCAGCGAATGGGGAAGCAACTACCCCAGGAGGAGAATCATCTGGAGGTCTTGACCTTGCAGTTCAGGTCGGCCCGAACCCGGAAACCATTGATCCCGCTTTAAATAGTGCGGCTGATGGTGCAAACGTGATCGTACATGCCTTTGAGCCTTTACTGATCGTAAATTCAGAGAACAAGATTGTAGGCGGTCAGGCAGAAACCTACGATGTATCTGAAGATGGACTTACCTATACCTTCCACCTTCGTGATGGTTTGAAGTGGAGTGATGGTACTCCTCTGACAGCCAATGACTTTGTGTATTCCTGGAAGAGACTGGCAGATCCTAATACAGCAGCTCCTTATGGGGCAGACATGCTGGGTTATGTAAAGGGCTATGAAGAGGCAGCTGCCGGAGATCCGGATGCCCTTGGTGTTTCAGCTTCCGATGACAAGACTCTTGTAGTAGAATTATCCGCTCCCTGCGTGTATTTTTCAAAGCTGGTTACTCATGCCTCCATGGTTCCGGTGCAGCAGACAGTTGTAGATGCAGCTGGGGATCAGTGGTGCTTAAAGCCTGACACTTATATCTCTAACGGACCTTTAAAGATGATTGAGTGGGTACCAGGCTCTCATATTACTTTTGCGAAAAATGAAAATTATTGGAACGCAGATAAGATCACTTTAAATACTTTAAAATTCGTCCTGATGGAAGATGCTAATGCGGCTTACAGCGCTTATCAGACCGGAGAAGTATCCATGATTAAGGATGTACCTACAGAGGAGATCCCGGCGCTTAAGGGCAAAGAAGAGTTCCATGTTGAGCCAGGTATGGGTATTTCCTATATCGATTTCCAGAACCAGAAGGAGCCATTTAACAATCCGGATGTGCGTAAAGCTTTAAGCCTTGCCATTGACCGTGATTATCTGGCTAATACCGTTATGCAGGGTATTGGCGCTCCTGCGGCTAACTTTGTTCCACGTGGTGTTTCTGATGCAGAAGGCGGAACCTTCTTTGAGGATGTAACACGCAAGAACAACGGTGGTGACTTCTTTAATATTGAAGATCATGAAGCAGATATTGCAAAGGCGAAAGAGCTTCTTGCAAAGGCTGGATATCCTGACGGAAAAGGCTTCCCTGTTACGGAGTATATGACCAATGATGCTGGCTATAACAAAGCGGTAGCAGAATACCTGCAGAGCTGCTGGAAGGAAAACCTTGGCATTAACGTAGACATTAAGATCCTTGAGTGGGCAACCTTTACACCTACCCGCCGTGCAGGAGATTATCAGATTGCCCGTGATGCCTGGAGTTTTGATTATGATGATCCTTCCAATCTTTTAAACCTGATGATGTCTACAAGCGGCAATAATAATGCTTTGTACAAAAATCCGGAGCTTGACAAGCTGCTCAATGAGGCCAACTCCACTGCTGATGTTAAAGAGCACTATGAGAAGCTTCATGAGGCAGAAAACATGATCCTTAACGACGCAGCCATTGCACCGCTTAATTACCGGAATGAATTCTGGCTAAAGGATCCTAAGTTAAAGGGAACATGGTATTCTCCATATGGATACTGGTTCTTCCAGTTTGCTACCATGGACTAATAAACTGTTATTTATAAATTGCACCCAGGAATATTTCCTGGGTGTTTTTTTACCCTTCATTTATTCTTTTCTAATATACCATTTTATCATTGCTATTTTGCTATTTTTATGTTATATTAAAGAATAAGTCGCTGCAGTAACTGATTAAAGCGTTATTGCGTTGATAGAATATAATTTTATTAGGAGGACGGTTTATGAAAAAAATGTCACTTGTGTTGGCTGCTGTTATGACCTCCGGTATGATTCTTTCCGCTTGCGGCGGAAATAATACCGCTGGCACGAAAGCAGGTTCTGACACAAACACAACTGCGGCAGCTAACGGCGAAACTGCAGCACCCGCGGATGGGACTTCTACCGCACTTGATCTTGCAGTGCAGGTTGGTCCAAATCCCGAGACCATTGATCCGGCACTGAACAGCGCTGCAGATGGTGCTAATATTATTGTTCATGCGTATGAACCTCTGATGATCGTTGATCCAGAGAACAAGATTGTGGGCGGTCAGGCTGAATCTTTTGATGTATCTGAGGATGGCCTTACCTATACCTTCCATCTTCGTGATGGCTTAAAGTGGAGTGATGGTACACCGCTGACAGCCGAGGATTTTGTATATTCATGGAAGAGACTTGCTGATCCTAATACGGCAGCTCCGTATGCAGGAGATATGCTTGGCTATGTAAAGGGATATGAAGACGCAGCATCAGGCAATCTGGATGCTCTGGCTGTTTCCGCACCTGATGATAAAACCTTTGTGGTTGAGTTGTCTGTTCCCTGTGTATATTTCTCAAAGCTGATCACTCATGCATCCATGGTTCCTGTACAGAAGGCTACGATTGAGGCAAATGGCGACCAGTGGACCTTAAAGCCGGAGACCTATGTGAGCAATGGTCCTTTAAAGATGGTTGAATGGGTACCAGGTTCTCACATTACCTTTGGTAAGAATGAAAATTACTGGAATGCAAGCAAGGTTACTTTAAATACCTTAAAATTCGTCCTGATGGAAGATGCCAATGCAGCTTACAGCGCATACCAGGCTGGTGAAGTATCCATGATTAAAACCCTTCCTACGGAAGAAATTCCAACCCTTAGAACTACCGATGATTTCCAGATAGGATCCACCATGGGCACATATTATATAAGCTTCCAGACCCAGAAGGAACCGTTTAATAACCCGGATGTGCGTAAAGCGTTGAGCCTTGCCATTGACCGTGATTATGTTGCCAATACTGTTATGCAGGGAATTTATGCTCCGTCAACAAATTTCGTTGGCCCTGGCATCTCTGATGCAGAAAATGGTTCTTCTTTTGAAGAAGTGACTCGTAAAAATAATGGCGGCGATTTCTTTAATGTTGCTGATCATGAAGCTGATATTGCTAAGGCAAAAGAACTTCTTGCAAAAGCCGGATATCCAGATGGCCAGGGATTTCCAACCATTGAATACATGACGAATGACCAGCTGTTCCATAAACCATTAGCTGAGTATTTACAGAGCTGCTGGAAGGAAGCACTGGGAGTTAATATGGACATTAAGATCGTTGAATGGTCTACCTTTACACCTACCCGTCGTGCAGGAGATTTCCAGATCGCACGTAACGGCTGGTTATTAGACTATGACGACCCATCCAATATGCTGAACTTATTTAAGTCCACCAGCGGTAATAACGATGGTAAGTACAATAACCCTGAAGTTGATAAGAAGCTTGATGAAGCAAACTCCACTTCTGATGTTGCAAAGCACTATGCATTGCTGCACGATGCAGAGAACATGATTTTAGAGGATTCCGCTATAGCTCCGGTTGCTTATTACAGCCAGCCATGGTTACAGGATCCTAAGTTAAAGGGTACATGGTATTCACCATATGGATATTGGTTCTTCCAGTATGCTACCATGGAATAGTAAGGATTATCTGAATTTTAGAAAGCATCCGGGAATTATTTTCCGGGTGCTTTGCTTTTGCCAGGTCTTTATTCCCTGCCTGCAAACTTCCTCTTTCCAACCCTAGGAAAGTATGTTATAATCTCCTAAGACAATACAAAAGTACAGGAGAGTTAAGGCTATGAATCCAAGACGTGTATTATTAAAGCTCAGTGGCGAAGCTCTTGCTGGTGCGAATAAGACGGGCTTTGACGAAGCGACTGTTAAAGAGGTCGCGCGGCAGGTTAAAATATCCGTGGATGCAGGTGTCGAAGTAGGCATTGTTATTGGCGGAGGTAACTTCTGGAGAGGCAGAACCAGCGATGCCATTGACCGTCCTAAGGCGGATCAGATCGGCATGCTTGCTACAATAATGAACTGCATTTATGTTTCAGAGATTTTCCGTAATGCCGGGATGAGTACACAGATACTGACCCCGTTTGAGTGTGGTTCCATGACAGAACTTTTTTCCAAGGACAGAGCTAACCGGTATTTTGATGAGGGCAAAGTTGTATTTTTTGCCGGAGGAACAGGCCATCCTTATTTTTCAACCGATACAGGCATTGCGCTTCGCGCCATTGAAATGGAGGCAGATTATATTTTACTGGCAAAATCCATTGACGGCGTATATGACAGTGATCCAAAGACAAATCCCAATGCTGTTAAATATGAGGAGATTTCCATTCAGGAGGTCATCGAGAAGCAGCTTGGTGTCATTGATTTAACGGCTTCCATCATGTGTATGGAAAATAAAATGCCCCTTGCGGTATTTAGCTTAAATGAAAAAGATGGCATTGCCAATGCAATGCAGGGAAAAATAAACGGTACCATAGTTACCGCATAAACCAGGAGGACGATATGCAGGAGAGTTTACAGGTTTACGAAGACAAGATGAACAAGACATTAAAAGCGCTGGAGAATGACTATATGACAATCCGCGCAGGACGTGCCAACCCGCATGTGCTGGATAAAATAAGAGTGGATTATTATGGTACACCGACTCCTATCCAGCAGGTCGGCAACATTTCTATTCCGGAAGCCCGTATGATTGTGATCCAGCCATGGGAGAAGAGCCTGTTAAAGGCAATTGAAAAGGCAATTCTCACTTCTGAATTGGGAATCAACCCCACCAATGACGGCAATGTAATCCGCCTTGTATTTCCGGAGCTTACTGAGGAACGCAGAAAAGATCTGGTTAAGGATGTTAAGAAAAAAGGAGAGGCTTCCAAGGTCGCTATCCGTAACATCCGCCGTGATGCCAATGACTTATTTAAAAAGCAGTTAAAGGCAGAGGAAATTTCTGAAGATGAACAGGCAGAGGCTGAAGACAAGATTCAGAAGCTGACAGACAAGATGATCGCCCAGGTAGACAAAATGATTGAAGAAAAGTCAAAGGATCTTCTTACAGTATAAAAATCTTGAACAAGGGCAGGCATTTTGCCTGTCCTGTTTTATATATCAGGAATTGGAATTCCCTGATTTATAAAACAGCGCTCCGTTAGGATGCGCACTCTGCGCTAAGGAAGTATGGTTACTAAAGCAACCGCGCTCCGGCGCAAGAGTCTGCTTTGCAGACTCTTTATTCTGTTTTAAAAGGAGCGGCATTATATGGACAAAACGAATGAGAATATGGTGATTCCGGAGCATGTCGCTATTATATTGGATGGCAATGGCAGATGGGCAAAAAAGCGTGGGCTTCCAAGAAGCGTGGGCCACAAGGAAGGATGCGTGACCGTAGAAAGAACAGTAGAGGATGCAGCAAGGCTTGGAATTAAGTATTTAACGGTTTATGGTTTTTCAACGGAAAACTGGAAACGTACTTCAGATGAAGTTGGAGCCTTAATGCAGCTGTTCCGCTATTATATGGTCAGGCTTTTGAAGATCGCCAAAGCCAATAATGTGCGTGTAAAGATGATCGGTGATAGGGATCGGTTTGACAAGGATATTATAGAGGGAATCGGTAAACTGGTGGAAGAGACGAAAGATAATACAGGTCTTACCTTTATCATTGCTGTTAATTACGGCGGCCGTGATGAGATTGTTCGCGCTGCCAGGAAACTCATGAAGGATTCGGCAGAAGGAAAGCTTTTGCCGGAGGATATGACGGAAGAAGTTTTTTCTTCTTATCTGGATACAGAAGGACTTCCGGACCCGGATCTTCTTATACGCACCAGCGGGGAGCTTCGGCTTTCCAATTATCTGCTGTGGCAGCTGGCCTATACGGAACTCTATGTTACGGATTGCCTTTGGCCTGATTTTAATATGGAAGAAATGAAAAAGGCAATTGCAGCGTACAATAGTAGGGAACGAAGATTCGGGGGAGTGAAGTGATTCGGAGGGAGGAAACACCATGTTTACAACCAGACTGATAAGCGGAGTCATTCTCGTTATCATAGCTCTTTTTACAGTTGGAAGTGGGGGAGTATTGCTTTTTGCCACAACCCTTTCCATATCTATGATTGGTTTGTTTGAGTTGTATCGCGTGATGAAGATACAGAAAAACCCATTGGGATTTATGGGCTATTTAACGGCCCTGTCCTATTATGGGCTGCTGTGGTTTCATGGAGAGCAGTTTATGATGCTCATGTTCATTGCATTTTTGATGATTCTTATGAGTATTTATGTATTTGCCTTTCCTAGGTATCAGATGGAAGAGGTGACGGTGGCCTTTTTTGGAGTTTTTTATGTTACAGTCATGTTGTCTTATCTTTATCAGGTCCGTGCCATGGCAGACGGGAAATATCTGGTGTGGCTGGTATTTTTAAGCTCATGGGGGTGTGATACCTGTGCTTATTGCGTGGGTATGCTCATAGGAAAGCACAGGCTGGCTCCTGTACTCAGTCCTAAAAAGTCTATAGAAGGGGCAATCGGCGGAGTGGCCGGCGCAGCTCTTCTGGGTATTCTTTATGCAACTCTTTTTGGAGGATCCATGACAGAGATCCGCAATCCCCAGGCAGCCTGTGGACTGGCTTGTGCCATTGGAGCGGTAATCTCCCAGGTTGGGGATCTGGCTGCATCTGCAATCAAACGCAATCATCAGGTAAAGGATTATGGAAAATTGATTCCGGGCCATGGGGGAATTCTGGACCGTTTTGACAGCATGCTCTTTACGGCACCTGCCATTTATTTTGCGGTAACATTTTTACGTTAAAAGATTATTTGGCTTAAAAATTGGTAAATTGGAAAAGAAAAGGAGTAAGCAGCATAAGATGAGGAAAATAGCAATCCTGGGTTCAACGGGATCCGTCGGGAAACAAACTCTGGAGGTGGCTGAAAATCAAAAAGATATAGAAGTGACCGCCTTGGCGGCAGGCAGTAACATCCGCCTGTTAGAGGAGCAAATCAGAAAATTTCATCCAAAGATCGCATGTGTATGGAGAGAAGATAAGGCCAGGGAGCTGGCGGCATCGGTAAAGGATTTGCCGGTCCGCATTGTTTCCGGAATGGAAGGCCTTATGGAAGCAGCCACAGAAAGCTCTGCAGAAATTGTGGTCACTGCCATCGTTGGTATGATTGGAATCCGTCCTACCATCGCGGCTATTGAGGTGGGAAAGGACATTGCTCTTGCCAACAAGGAAACCCTTGTAACTGCCGGGCACATCATTATGCCTTTAGCAAAGGAACGGGGAGTAAAGATTCTCCCTGTGGACAGCGAGCACAGCGCCATTTATCAGTGCTTAAACGGAGAAGATAAAAAAGCCATACATAAGATCCTTTTGACAGCGTCAGGCGGTCCTTTCCGGGGGAAAACCAGAAAAGAGATGGAGTCAGTCCAGGTGGAGGATGCGTTAAATCATCCCAACTGGTCTATGGGCAGGAAAATTACCATTGATTCCTCCACTATGGTCAATAAAGGCCTTGAAGTGATGGAAGCAAAATGGCTTTTTGGAGTGGAAATGGACCAGGTAGAAGTGGTAATCCAGCCTAAGAGCGTGATTCATTCCATGGTGGAGTTTGAGGATGGAGCAGTCATGGCCCAGCTTGGAACGCCGGATATGAAGCTTCCGATCCAGTATGCACTTTTCTATCCGGAGCGGAGATTTCTTCCCGGAGATCGTCTGGATTTCTGGACCATAAATCAAATAACTTTTGAAAAACCGGATATGGTAAATTTTCCAGGTTTAAAATTGGCATATATTGCCGGGAAAGAAGGCGGAACACTTCCAACAGTTTTCAATGCTGCCAATGAACGGGCAGTTGCCAAATTTTTAAACAGAGAAATTTCATATCCAACCATAACTGATATGATAGAGGGAGCTATGAACGGGCATACTGTAAAAGAGAATCCAACAGTAGAGGAAATTCTTGAAGCAGAGGCTGCAGCTTATGAATATATAGAAAGCAGGTGGTAAATTGTCCAGCGTTATCGTAGCGATTCTGGTTTTTGGGCTGATCGTATTAATTCATGAATTAGGGCATTTTTTATTCGCGAAAATGAACGGAATCGCGGTGGTTGAGTTTTCAATCGGCATGGGACCAAGATTGGTCCGTTTTAAGAAAGGTGAGACTATTTATTCCATAAAGGCGCTGCCCTTGGGCGGTTCCTGTATGATGCTGGGAGAAGATGAGGAAAATCCCGATGAGCGGGCATTCCAGAATAAATCAATTCCGGCCCGGATGTCAGTAATTGCAGCCGGTCCTATCTTTAATTTTATTTTAGCTTTTTTCCTGGCTGTACTTCTGGTAGGGATGAACGGATATGATACGACCTATATTAAGGAAGTAACCGAAAATTCGCCTGCTTATGAGGCAGGGATCCAGCCTGGGGATAAGCTGCTCCGGATCAATGGGGAAAGTGTATCCATGTATCGGGATTATATTCTTTATAAGCTTTTAAAGCCAGAAGAGAAGATGAATCTTGTAGAATATTCCAGAGTGGATCCAACGACCGGAACTGAAAGCATTCATTCTGTTTCTGTTAATCCGCAGTATTCAAAGGAAAGCGGGAAATATCTGATTGGTATTATCATTGCTCCTGAGAATAAAAAGGCTGCCTCTATTGGCGAGCTGGTAAAATACGGTTACATGGAAATGGAATACGATGTGAAGCTGACAGTAAAAAGCCTTGGCATGCTCTTTACCGGTAAGGCAAGTGTCAATGATTTAAGCGGTCCGGTGGGCATTGTAGTCATGATTGATGATTCTGTTAAGGCTGGACTTACGGTCAGTGTTGTAGCGGCACTTATGAATGTAATCAGCATGTGTATTCTGCTGAGTGCAAACTTAGGCGTTATGAATCTTCTTCCGATCCCTGCCCTTGATGGAGGGAGGCTTTTGTTTCTGATTATTGAAGCCATCAGAGGCAAGCGTATGGATCCGGAGAAGGAGGGCCTGGTTAATTTGATCAGTATGGCTGCCCTTATGGCCCTCATGATTTTTGTGGTGTTTAACGATATCAGCAGGTTTACGTGAGAAAACCATAATTACTCAGGCGGGCCAAAGGAATATGCATGCATGTTCCTTTGATGTCTGCCGCAATAACCGGATGGAACTCGCACAGCGGGTTGCTTCCGGTTTTGAGGTATATGCAGAATGGAGGAACGTATGAGCAGAGAGAAAACAAGAGTAATCCGCATCGGAGACAGGGTAATCGGCGGAGGAAATCCGGTCCTGATCCAGTCTATGTGCAATACGAAAACACAGGATGTGGCTGAAACAGTAAGCCAGATTAAAGCCCTGACAGAGGCTGGCTGCGATATCATCCGGGTTGCGGTGCCGGACATGGAAGCGGCTGCTGCCTTAAAGCAGATAAAGAAGCAGATCTCCATTCCACTGGTAGCGGATATTCATTTTGATTACCGGCTTGCCATCGCTTCCATAGAATCCGGAGCGGATAAGATCCGGATTAACCCAGGGAATATCGGATCGGCCGACCGGGTCCGGGCGGCTGTGGAAAAGGCCAGGGAATATGATATTCCCATCCGGGTAGGTGTAAACAGCGGTTCCCTTGAAAAGAATCTGATAGAGAAATACGGCGGGGTGACTGCAGAAGGTATTGTGGAAAGCGCACTTCAAAAAGTACGGATGATTGAGGAACTGGGATATGAAAAACTTGTCATCAGCATTAAATCTTCCAATGTGCTCATGTGCGTCAAAGCTCATGAACTGATTGCCAGGCAGTCGGATTATCCACTTCATGTGGGAATAACCGAAGCGGGCACTTATGTCTCCGGGACAATCAAATCCTCGGTAGGTCTGGGAATCATTCTTCATGAAGGTATCGGAGATACCATCCGTGTATCTTTAACAGGAGACCCGGTGGAGGAAGTGAAGACCGCAAAGCTGATTTTAAAGACACTTGGTTTAAGAAAGGGCGGTGTAGAAGTAGTATCCTGCCCGACCTGCGGAAGGACCAGGATCGATCTGATCTCTTTGGCAAACCAGGTGGAAAAACTGGTTTCAGAATTCGACCATCTGGATATTAAGGTAGCTGTTATGGGCTGCGTGGTAAATGGACCTGGAGAAGCCAGGGAAGCGGATCTTGGAATTGCGGGAGGAATCGGAGAAGGCCTCTTGATGAAAAAAGGAGAGATTATCCGTAAGGTACCGGAAGATGAACTGCTTCAGGCCCTAAAGGAAGAGCTTATGAAGATGCAATAGGTGATAGAATGTCAAAAAGATTTTTGGAGGTTTTTCCAAGTTTACATATTACAGAGGAATTACGGGAGCTTTTAAATCTGGTGGAAGTGGAGAAGGTCACTTTAGGCAGGGATAGAAGCTCTATTCGTATTTACCTTATGAGCCCGAGGCTCATACATAAACAAAATATTTACGGGCTGGAAAAGGGAATCAAGGACCAGCTGTTTCCCTCGAAGCGGATTACCATAAAGATTATCGAACGCTTCCGTTTATCGGGCCAGTATACGCCACAGAAGCTGTTAAAGGCCTATAAGGACAGCCTTTTAATGGAACTTAAAAATTACAGCATTATTGAATACAACATGTTCCGAAAGGCGGAATTCCAGTTTCCTGAACCGGATCTTCTTAAGATGACGGTGGAGGATACCATAGTTACCCATGAAAAGGCCGGAGACTTAAAACGAGTGCTGGAAAAGATTTTCCATGAACGGTGCAGCATGCCGGTAGAAGTCCAGTACGAATATGTGGAACCCAAGGAAAATGAGCTGGCAAAGCAAAAAGAGCTTCAGATGCAGCGGGAGGTGGCGGAAATTGTAAGCCGTACCTCCTTTGCGATACAGAATGATGAAGACCGGATAGAGTATGGTACCGGGGCCGGCGGGGGAGCTGGCGGTCCCTCCATGGCAGATGGCATTTCTTTGGATGCCATGACTGCAGAATATACGGCTTTCGCTCCGGCAGACCAGGCTTCCCAGGCTCCTGCACCTGCGCTGCGTATGGGAGGGAAGAAGGAAGCTGCTAAGACCGGAGATTCAGATTCCGGGAAAAAGGAGTGGAAGGATTATAAAAAGGGCGGCGGCTCCTACGGACGCCGTTCGGACAACCCGGATGTATTATACGGCCGTGACTTTGACGGGGAAATTATAGAGATTGAAAAGATTGATGGTGAGATCGGGGAAGTTGCCATCAGAGGCAAGATTTTAACTGTGGACAGCAGAGAGCTGAGAAGCCAGAAGACCATTATGATCTTCGATGTGACGGATTTTACAGATACGATCACGGTGAAAATGTTTGCCAGGGAAGAGCAGATTGACGATTTAAAAGCTGCAGTGGTGCAAGGAAGCTTTATACGCATCAAGGGCGTTACCACCATTGATAAATTTGACGGTGAGCTGACGCTCGGATCAGTGGTTGGAATTAAGAAATCCGAGGATTTTACCGGTAAGCGGGTGGATAACAGCCTTGAAAAGCGGGTGGAGCTCCATTGTCATACAAAAATGAGCGATATGGATGGCGTATCAGAGGTCAAGGATATCGTAAAACGGGCAAAGAGATGGGGAATGCCTGCGATTGCCATAACCGATCACGGCTGTGTTCAGGCCTTCCCGGATGCAAATCATGCTCTGGATAAAGGAGATCCCTTTAAACTGATCTATGGCGTGGAAGGGTATCTGGTAGATGATTTAAAGCAGCTTGTGGAAAATTCCAGAAACCAGGGCCTGTCGGACTCCTATGTAGTATTTGATATCGAGACAACAGGGTTCAGTTCTTCCAGGAACCGGATCATCGAAATCGGAGCGGTAAAGGTAATTAATGGGATCATTACGGATAAATTCAGCACCTTTGTGAATCCGGACGTACCCATTCCTTTTGAGATCGAGCAGCTTACAGGCATCAATGACAATATGGTTCTTCCTTACCCCAAAATCGATGAAATACTGCCGCAGTTTCTGGAGTTTTGCGGGGATTCCGTCCTTGTAGCTCATAATGCATCCTTTGATGTGGGCTTTATCGCCTATAATGCATCCAGGCTTAACCTGGCTTTTGATCCAACAGTCATTGACACGGTGGCGCTTGCAAGGCTTCTCCTTCCGAAACTTAACCGTTATAAGCTGGATACAGTTGCAAAGGCGCTTAATATTTCTCTGGAGAACCATCACAGAGCGGTAGACGATGCAGGTTGTACAGCTGAAATATTCGTGGCATTTGTGAAAATGATCCGGGAACGGGGCGTGGAAACTCTTGACGAGCTTAATGGTCTAAGCGCCATGACGGCGGATATGATTAAAAAGCTTCCTACCTACCATGTGATCATATTGGCTGCCAACGATGTGGGGAGGGTAAATCTTTACCGTTTGATTTCTTATTCCCACATTAATTACTATGCAAGAAGACCCAGGATTCCCAAAAGCGTTCTTAATAATTACCGGGAAGGACTGATAATAGGCTCCGCCTGTGAGGCAGGAGAATTGTATCAGGCCCTCCTTCGGGGAGTTTCCGACGCAGAGGTTGCAAAGCTGGTTCACTTTTATGACTATTTGGAAATACAGCCTTTGGGAAACAATGCATTTATGCTTCGGGATGAGAAAAGTTCAATAAAGTCGGAGCAGGATTTAATCGACATCAACAAAAGGATCGTAAGCCTGGGTGAGCAGTTTGGAAAACCAGTTTGCGCCACTTGTGATGTTCACTTTCTGGATCCGGAGGATGAGGTTTACCGTAGGATCATTATGACAGGCCAGGGCTTTAAGGATTCCGACGATCAGGCACCTTTGTACTTGCGTACCACTGAGGAAATGCTGAAGGAATTTAAATATCTGGGGCCAAATAAGGCGGAAGAGGTA
The DNA here is from genome assembly GCF_900105615.1 of Lacrimispora sphenoides JCM 1415. Classification (NCBI taxonomy): domain Bacteria; kingdom Bacillati; phylum Bacillota; class Clostridia; order Lachnospirales; family Lachnospiraceae; genus Lacrimispora; species Lacrimispora sphenoides. The sequence goes on from NZ_LT630003.1 coordinate 1,461,098, forward strand.
GTCATTAAAAATACAAGAAAGATTGCCGATATGTGCGAGAAGATTTCTCCGGTTCGCCCGGATAAGTGTGCTCCCGTCATTGAGAATTCCGATGAAGATTTACGAAAGATCTGTTATGACAGGGCTTATGCCATCTATGGAGAAACCCTTCCGACAATTGTTACGGAGCGTCTGGAGAGAGAGCTTCATTCCATCATTTCCAATGGGTTTGCTGTTATGTATATTATCGCTCAGAAACTGGTTTGGAAATCCAATGAGGATGGGTATCTGGTAGGTTCCCGAGGCTCTGTCGGTTCATCCTTTGTAGCTTATCTGTCAGGAATTACGGAGGTAAACTCCTTAAGCCCACATTATTATTGTGCGTCCTGCCATTATTATGATTTTGATTCAGAAGAAGTAAAACAGTTCTCCGGTATGGCGGGATGTGATATGCCGGATAAGGTATGCCCGGTGTGCGGACGTCCGCTGGCAAAAGACGGATTTGATATTCCATTTGAAACCTTCCTGGGCTTTAAGGGAGACAAGGAGCCGGATATTGACTTAAACTTCTCCGGTGAGTATCAAAGTAAGGCTCATGACTATACAGAGGTCATTTTCGGCAAGGGCCAGACGTTCCGGGCAGGGACCATTGGTACCCTGGCAGATAAGACTGCCTTTGGATATGTAAAAAATTATTATGAAGAGCATGGGGTGAGAAAGCGCAATTGCGAGATCAGCCGGATCGTGCAAGGCTGTGTTGGAGTCAGGAGAACCACCGGACAGCATCCGGGCGGAATTATCGTACTTCCTCATGGAGAGGAGATCTATTCCTTTACTCCGGTTCAGCGGCCTGCCAATGATATGACCACCATGACGGTAACCACCCATTTTGATTACCATTCCATTGACCACAACTTACTGAAGCTTGATATTCTGGGACACGATGATCCTACCATGATCCGTATGCTTCAGGATTTAATTGGGTTTGATCCGGTAAAGGATATTCCCCTGGACAGCAAGGAGGTCATGTCGCTGTTTCAGGACACCTCTGCCTTAAAAATCACGCCGGAGGATATCGGAGGATGTAAGCTTGGAGCCCTCGGGGTTCCGGAGTTTGGTACGGACTTTGCCATGCAGATGTTGATTGACACGCAGCCCAAGTATTTCTCTGACCTGGTACGTATTGCCGGTCTTGCCCATGGTACGGATGTGTGGCTGGGCAATGCCCAGGCCCTGATTCAAGAGGGAAAAGCTACCATTCAGACAGCAATCTGTACCCGCGACGATATCATGGTTTATTTAATATCAATGGGAATCGAAGAGGGACTGTCCTTTTCCATTATGGAGAGCGTCCGAAAGGGAAAAGGGTTAAAGAAGGAGTGGGAGGAGGAGATGACCGCCCACGGAGTTCCGGACTGGTATATCTGGTCCTGTAAAAAGATCAAGTACATGTTCCCTAAGGCCCATGCGGCCGCCTATGTTATGATGGCCTGGCGTATTGCCTATTGTAAGGTGTTTTATCCTCTGGCTTATTATGCCTCCTTCTTTAGTATCCGTGCCAACGGCTTCAGCTATGAGCTGATGTGCCAGGGACGGGATAAGCTGGAGTATTATCTGGCCGACTATAGGAAGCGGATCGACACTCTTTCCAAAAAAGAGCAGGACACCCTAAGGGATATGAGAATCGTACAGGAGATGTATGCCAGAGGATATGACTTTATGCCCATCGATATTTACCGGGCAAAGGCAAGGCATTTCCAGATCATTGACGGCAAACTGATGCCGTCCTTAAGCAGTATCGACGGATTGGGTGAAAAAGCAGCTGATGCCGTCGTGGATTCGGTAAAGGATGGAGCTTTCCTGTCAAGGGAAGATTTCAGAAACAGGACAAAGGTCAGTAAGACCGTCTGTGATCTGATGGGAGACTTAGGACTTCTTTTTGAACTCCCGGAATCCAATCAGCTGTCCTTGTTTGATCTGGGTTAACAGGGGGAATAAGATTCCCCCTTAGGCCCGGGGCTTTTCCGTATAAGTAGTAACAGAAATTTATTGAAATTTTTCCAGAATTTTAAAATAATAAAAAAATTTTGAAAATAAGGTTGACATCCGCTGGGATATGTATTATACTACCTAACGTAATCGAGGCGTGGCTCAGTTTGGTAGAGCGCTGCGTTCGGGACGCAGAGGTCGCAAGTTCGAATCTTGTCGCCTCGATTCTGTATCAATAATATGCTGTAAATGGCCTATTGGTCAAGCGGTCAAGACGCCGCCCTCTCACGGCGGAAACCCGAGTTCGATTCTCGGATAGGTCATACTAAAAACCTTCAGGAGCAGCCTGGGGGTTTTTGCGTTAAGTGGGACAGTTTTAAAATAGGAGCGCTGTTATTTTTTGATTGATGTATAAAACGATTAGGAATACATAGGTTTGTCATAGATAAAGAATATAGGAGGAGCCTGTTATGAAGAAGATTGCAGTAGTATATCAATCAAAATATGGAGCGACCAGAAAATATGCGGAATGGATCGCCGAGGAATTATCCTGTGATCTGTTTGAAGGTAAAGATATAAAGGCGAGTGATCTGGAACCGTATAATACCATCATTTTAGGCGGCGGCCTTTATGCCGGGGGCGTCAACGGGATTAAGATATTAACAAAGAACTTCTCTAAGTTCTCCAACAAGAATCTGGTAATTTTCACTTGCGGACTGGCTGATCCTTCCGATACAGTCAATACGGATCATATTAAAAAGAGCCTGTATAAGGATCTTACCGAAGAAATGAAGGATAAGATCAAAGTATTCCATTTACGCGGGGCCATGGATTATTCCAAACTCAGTCCCATACATCGGTCAATGATGGCTCTTGTCTGCAAGATGACCGCAAAAAAGGACCAGAATTCTTTGACAAACGAAGACAAAGAGATGCTGGCAAGCTACGGAAAAAAGGTTGATTTTATAAATAAAGAAACGATATTGCCACTTATAAATTATATACGGAGTTTATAAGCATTACGGGGTTAAAATGGATAATATTTCGCTGGATGAGATAAAAGACAAATTGGACTTTTTTTATAAAATGTATGATATCGTACGTTTGGTTGATCCGCTCCACAAAAGGGTGCTGGATTACCGCCAGTCATCTTTAACCGGGACACCGGATGTATGTTATCATTATTGGGAAAACAACAGGATTTGTGATAACTGTATTTCCATTAGAGCTTATCAGGAAAATAAAAGCTTTGTAAAAATGGAAAAAAGCAGGGAAGAGGTTCTTCTTGTAACAGCTATTCCCATTGATAACGCCGATCGTCCGGCGGTACTTGAGCTGTTAAAAAATGCTACCGACACAATGCTCGTGGGGAACGGTGATTATAACCAAGGAGAAATATTTTCCCGCTTTATAAAGGAGCTTAATGATGCGGCAGTGAGAGACCCCCTTACAACCCTTTATAACAGGCGTTTTGTGGATGAGCGCCTTCCGGTTGATATTATAAATGCTTTGTTAAGGCATAAGCCATTGTCCGTATGCTTTATTGATCTTGATAATTTTAAAGCAATTAACGACCTTTATGGGCATAAGGCGGGGGATTCAACGATCAAAGAAGCAGGCGAAGTCATTGCCCGGAATATTTCTCATGATGATGTTTGGGCTGCGAGATATGGAGGAGATGAGTTCCTTCTTTGCCTGAGCGGCGTTGAAGAAGACCAGGCACGTGCAATTGCTGAATGCATACAAAGGGAAATTGAACAGATGCCGTTAAGCCAGGCTGTAAAAGGGGGGCCACTTTCCATCTCTTTTGGGATAGAGACCATGAAGGACTTTCCTGTGACTGCGGAGGAGCTTATACGCAGGGCGGATGAAAAGATGTATAAAGCAAAAAAGGAAAAAAGCTCGGATATATGATAAAATAAGATTAATAAATGAGAAAAACCATCCTGTATAAGGATGGTTTTTCTTTTTCTGTTTTTACTCTTTATCTGTGCTTTCAGCAATATCCTTGCTGATGTTTGCAACAATTACTTCGCTTGCCGGTTCATTTATATTTGTACCATCAGGAATTCCAGTAATATTTACATTTCTGGTTACCTTGGCATCATATGTATTTGCCTTCATGATCTCTGTAATATCCAAACCGGTTGTTTCTTTTACAGACTCAATCGTCTTAGCTAAGACAGCTGGTACATAGCTCCCCATGGAAGTTACACCTGTATCACCATTTCCGCTGTCAATAATAGTAACCTTATCAATTGCAGCTAATGGTTCTGCAATTGCCTTTGCCATCTCTGGCAATGCCTGCACAATCATTTCCATCATCGCGGCCTGCCCGTATTTCTTCATTGCGTCCGCTTTTTTTTCCATTGCTTCCGCCTCTGCAAGTCCCTTTGCCTGAATAGCAGCAGCTTCTGCTTCACCTTTGGCTTTAATACCTTCGGCTTCCTGGAGCATAGCAAATTTTTCTGCTTCCGCCTGGGCTTTTCTTGCTTCTGCCTCTTTTTCCTGCTCGTATTTCTTTGCTTCCGCTTCACGCTGCCTTCTTGCCAAGTCAGCGGAAGCTTTCTGTTCTACCGCATAGCGTTCTGCATCGGCTTTTTTATTAATTTCGGCTTCCAAAGTCTGCTGCATAACGGCAACTTCTTTGTTCTTTAATTCTGCTTCCCGCTCTGTTTTTGCAATCTGGGCATTTACCGTAGCAGTCTGAACTGTTTTTTGCTGTTCCTGGTTCTGAATTTCATAGGCTGCATCCGCTTCCGCACGTTTTGAGTCAGATTCTTTCTTTAATTCAGCCTTCCTGATCTCAAGTTCATTATTCTTCTGGGCGATTTCTGTTTGAGCGAGTACTCTTGCATCATTAGAGGCTTTATCCGCTTCTGCCTGGGCAATAGCAATGTCTCTTTCCGCCTGAGCTTTTGCAATAGAAGCGTCTTTCTTGATTCTTGCCGTATTGTCGGCACCAAGATCCTTAATAAGGCCATTCTCATCGGATATATTCTGGATATTGCATGATACAATTTCAATCCCAAGTTTTTTCATATCTTTTGATGCTTTTGCCATTACCTGATCGGAGAAGGAATCTCTGTCAGTATTGATCTCTTTTAAAGTAAGAGTACCGATAATCTCACGCATATTACCCTGAAGAGAATCCTGTAAGTCCTGGGTAATCTGATCCTGGTTTTTATTTAAGAAGTTTTTAGCAGCTAATTTGATTCCTTCTTCCGTTGGCTCAATTCTTACTTTCGCAACAGCGTCCACATTCACGTTGATGAAATCATTGGTTGGCACAGATTGTTCAGTCTTGATATCCACCGTCATCTGACCAAGGTAAAGCTTATCTAATCGTTCAAGAAATGGGATTTTAATTCCGGCGCGTCCAATTAAAATCTTTGGCTCTTTTTTCAATCCTGAAATAATGAATGCCCTGTCTGGCGGTGCCTTTACATATCCGCTTGCTAAGATACCGAGCAGGACAATTACAGCTGCAGCAGTAAGAACGAATGGTAAAATGATCTCTAACATAATTTCTCCTTTCAATCATAAAAAGTTTCAATTGCATCGTGTAAGTAATTCTTTATATGAAGAAAAAACCTCGTAAAGTTTTTATAAAGCTCCCGGGGGGACTCGCCCCCCCCCCGACTCACGCATTACGAAAACTGTTTTTCTACATTGTGATTGGTAGAAAAATGGGAAAAACCTCGAATTTACAATGTTTTTTCGATTTTTAATTTGCTGTATTTGTTGCTTTTTCAAGCGATTTTGCCGTATGTAGTGGGAAAGTAGTGGGATGAAAAACTGCTTTCCCGCTGCTTTATACAACTTGTTCTTCGGACTTTGGAGCAGGGCAAAGAACATTTTCCATAATATTAGCCGCTTCCTGATTTTTGCTTTTGAAGTAGTAGGAATAGATATTTAGGGTTGTAGTTGGATCGGCGTGACCAAGAACCCCGGCGACTGACTTAAGTTCAGCAGCAATATCCATTACAAAAAGGGGGACCACATGGAGTTCCTGAGGAATGAGTCTTAGTGTCCTTAATATAAATTTCTCCATCTACACTGGCCGTGGATTTATCGATATTAACGGTACAGGTTTTAAAGTCCAGGTCTTCCCAAGTAAGGGAAATTGTTTCGTCACGCCGGTTGCCTGTAAAAAGGGAAAGAACAAAGAATAATTGCCATTTAAGTGGAAGTTTCCATGTTTGACTATATTCACGGACTGTTTATATAGTACCGTCTTTTCTTTTACATTTATGTTCTTTGCGCTTTATGTCTATTTCATTCTCTAATGCCCATAGAAACCATTTTGTCTGTTCATTGGTAAAATAGTCAACCTTATATTCTTTGGCGGCTTTCTGACGGCCTCTGCGCTTCCCAGAGTATATAAGAGGATTAATACTAAGCATTCCTTCGAAAACAGCGTAGGAGACATAGTACTGATAACAGACTTGTCTTTTGTGATTGTACCATTAGAGAGACCACCGGGTTTGTTATCCAGGCGGATGCCGTCCTGACGGAGGATTTTAGAATATTCCTTCATGGTGTGGCCGTAGAATCTGGCAGCAAATTTCTGAACCTCTTTTTCGATTCTATCCTCATTCCATGTTTCTTTTGGTGTAAAGGTGCGGCTGATTTCAAATTTCGAATTCCTCCGGATCTTTTGAAATTTCATTATAATAATCCATCGGTTTATTTCCATGCCATTCTTCGCTTAAAAAAATTTTTTCAAGCATATTGTACACAGCATCTTTTGCACTTGGTTCGAGTGCCATAAATTCCCGGATAATAATACGATCTCTTTCTGTTAATCCCTTTGCCTTTGTGTATTCATCAAGGGAAAAGGTGCCTGGTTCAATAAATTTTGGGGCCAAGCCTTCTAATATCCAATTTTCATTAACATTAAATTCTCTGCACATTAGTTTTATGAGAGATAATTTTTGATCTGGCCTAGCAAGTCGGTTTAATTCTATGTTTCCAATAACATCTCTAGTTACCCCTAAACGATCGGCAAAAGCTTCTTGAGACATTTTTAAATCCTTTTTTCTTAATTCTTTAATTCTATCATGCATTTCCATTTGGTGTATCACTCCCTTTCTTGAAAAACCCTGATTTGAGTATACATTTGCAAAATGAGTTTGTCAACACAAAAAAGGTAAGTAAATCGCATTAAAATGTTGACAAACACATTTATAAGTGAAAATATCAGTTTACCAACACAAACATTGAATGAAAATCAAAAAATAAAGGAGGGTTAGCAAGGCTGATACAATTTATAGCATTAAAGTATTACCGGAAGTTGATAAAATTGCGGCGCTGCTCATGAACACTGATGATAAGCAACGCGATCTAATGCAGCTTGTTATCCAGAGTGTGAACTTGGGAATTGCATTAGGTAAGGGAGATGTGGAAAGCATTGATCCCAAGTAATAAAGGAGGGAACGTAAAATGAGTGAACAAACTGTGCCGAGAATGCGCACGATCCATATTGGAGTACCGGGACCTAGATGCATCGAAGTACAATTTTTATATCATCATGGAGAGAGTGCAGGTAAGTGATGAGGTTATCTAAATCACTTTCAACATGATGAATATCATAGGGTTTGGCGAGTATTTCACCATCAGAATTAAGAATAGCAACGGTATTTTTTGATTTGGATACATCAATACCAACAGCAATCATGGTATTCCTCCTTGGTAAATTATTATGATTGGGTCCAACATCTCAAATATCTATTCATGTTCGTTAGTGACCCGGGAGCTTTACCTGCGGGCGTGGAGTCCCAATTAAAATTACGTTAGCCAATCAACCTCATCATAACAAAAAATAAGAATAGGGTAAATTCCCTACTCTTATATAGTACGAATTAGTATTTAACCTTAAAGGGGCGAAAACCTATGGTTTCCACCCCTGGGGTACACAATACAATCATGATCAGGAAGTACTGCAGAACATCATATCAAGATCCAGGGCGAAAAAGTAATAATGAGGTGTTCTTTCTATGAAAGATGTACAAAGACTTTCCCCTACGGTTGATATTCTGTTCAATAATAATATATGTATTTTACATAAAAAATGTGAACAAGCTGTACAAAACCTTCTGACCTGACGGAAGAACCAGGGTAAATACGGTACAAATGGATTACATTATCTTTCACTGGGTATGCTAAGTGAAAATATTAATAGAGGCATATCCAGTGGCCCAAAGAAAGGAAGACAGGATGATTAAGAAAGTGATAAAAACAGCAACCACATTATTTAAAGTATCTGTACTGTATGTAGTTGCTATGGCAGTATTCATGACACTAGGATTTACTATATCAAGGCCGGTATTTGACTCTAAAAGTGATGTATGTGGTGACGATGATTAGTTATTTAATGAATTTGTTCTTGCTTAGCCTGGGAATTGAAATGTGTGTAAGAAATAGCAGTGGAAATCTGGCAGACACAAGCCGGGACTGGCACTTTGAAGATGCAGCGGTTCAGAAGGCCATAGTGCCAACCAAAGAGCTGATGACAAAATATAATATACCTGCGGACCTGGTGATCCGCCATTATGATGTAACTGGGAAGATTTGTCCAAATCCATACGTTTATAATCATACAAAGTACACCTGGAAGGCATTTAAGGCGGCCCTTGTAACTCCTGCTATATATACTCTGGGCTGGAACCATGATAAAAACGGCAGGTGGTATGCTAATTCCAAGACTACGTATTATAAGTCCTGCTGCAAATCATCAATGGCCATAAATACAGTTTTAATCCAGATGGGTACGCACTCACTGGCTGGCATGTGATTGATGGACAGGATTTTTACTTAGAACCGAGAGCAGGTCACCCACTAGAATGTGCGCTGTATGTATCAAATCATGATGGGGTACAGGGACCGGGAAGGTTTTAATCCTGCCTGTATCCTTTATAAATTTCTTTATTTATTATGAAACAAGCACTTATCTATTCGGATATATATATAAATATATTAGAAATATAAATAAAGGGATCATGAATATGTATTATGATTATCAATATGGCAATTTATATTCAAGAGGAAATATTTATTCTGGCATGAACTGGATACCTACACTAGAAGAAAACAGAGCGGATTATAAGCTTTTTGAAAATCAAATTACAGTTCCAACAGGCCCGACAGTTCCAACAGGCCCGACAGTTCCAACAGGTCCGACAGTTCCAACAGGCCCGACAGTTCCAACAGGTCCGACAGTTCCAACAGGCCCGACAGCTCCGACAGCTCCAACAGGTCCCACATTTCCAGGCTTTCCAGGGCTCAAATTACCAACAGGTCCTATGACTCCAACAGGCCCTATGACCCCAACAGGTCCTATGATCCCAACAGGTCCTATGGTCCCAACAGGTCCTATGACCCCAACAGGTCCTATGACCCCAACAGGTCCTATGATCCCAACAGGTCCTATGGTCCCAACAGGTCCTATGACCCCAACAGGTCCTATGACCCCAACAGGTCCTATGACCCCAACAGGTCCTATGACCCCAACAAGTCCTATGATCCCAATGGCTTCTGCAACTACAACAGCGGCTAGACTGTGGGAGTTTGAAGATATTGAGTCACAAGAATCGCTACCTTCGTTACCAAGTACAATAGTTTCAATTATAGAAGATTGCATGAATGATATGATTTATGTTTGGATGAAAGATGGAGATAATTTTTGGCTGATTCCAAGAAGCAGTACACAGAGAGCCGTTTCTGGATATCGATGGGATCAAAACTTAACATGGTATAATGAGGAAATCAGCTACACCGATATTTATAGCGTTACTTGTGTTTCTTAAAACACTGCACTCCTGGATCAGAACGGAGGCTGAAGTATCCATGATTAGCAGAGTAGGCCTTTGCTCAACGATAAAAGGCGTCATTGCATCCAAGAATAATGGTGGCATGTCTAATAATATATTCTATATTAGTTACAATATACTAAGGGCCAATATACTGCATATAATATATTGTTATTGTTATTTTGTTTTACTCCTATTTTAAGGGCTCCAGTATTCCAAACTGGGGCCCTTTATTCTACTCATTCAAAAAATGCACATCTCGTCTATCCGTCCCATATAATATATTGTGAATAATGATTATGAGGTATTTTATAATGGGTTGCTCTAACATTGGTGGCAGAAATAATTGTAGATGCAGATGTGAATGTAAATGCGAATGTGAACGTGAACGTGTTGATCCTTGCGCGGAAGAAAGAAGAAGATGCTACTGTGAAGGTTTCCGCGATGGATGCAATTGTGCACCATGTTGCGGAAGAAATGAAGAAAGACGCGAAAAAAAATGGGATTGCTAGTTAATATAAAATGGCGGGTGTTGGAACCCGCCATTTATTTAAGAGCATCATATTAAAGAGAACACCCATCGAAAAAATCGACAGGTGCACCGTCATTTTATACAGAAGTACCCGGTTCCGGCGGACCAACAGAAACAACGCCTACAGACAGACATCCCCTGTATTGGTATAAGCGGGAATCCACCCTGCAAGCAGGCCAGATACCTTGTCTATAAAAAAGTGAGAAATACTTCCTACAATAAGAGCAGCGATCACTGTTCCCTCCCTGATTCCCAGCACGCTGCCTGTCACAAGTACAGACACAATCACAGCACTGATAACAATACTCAGGTCAAATCCGGTCTTAACCCTGCCGAACCTCCAGCCTGTAAGCCCTGCTATCACCCTTACCAGACCTTCTCCAGGCAGGATAAGCACATTGGGAATCACTTCAAGTGATATTCCAAAGCCTAAGAATACACAGCCTGAGAGCAGCATCAGAGCCTCACCCAGATAATTTCCCACCTTACAAAAGGAGAGCAGATACATCCATACGTCAATGCACAGGGAAAACAGAAGTGCGGCAGGAAGCTGCAAAAGCTGGATCTTCTTAAAGGTTTTTCCCAAAAGAACTGCCTGAAGTAGAAACATAGCAAAATTAACCATCATTGTAAATACGCCCAGGCTCTTAGGAAAGATAAAGGTCAACACAAAAGCAAGGCTTGTAATCGGTGATGTACCAAGCCCTGCTTTCGTTATAAGGCTGATTCCCAATGCACTGAATATAACTCCTGCAATAAACAGTCCATAACGTTTAAACATGTCTGAATTTTTCACAAGCAAACTCCCCTTATTTTTTTTGTGTTATTTAAATATTTTATTCAATAATCTTATCACTTAGGATTCACACCTGCAATGGACATTGTTACTTAAATTCCATATGAAAATTCGGCATTGTGCATAATTAATTTTAGTATACCTAAAAATTTTTTAGTTTTTTATATCCTGTTTTATCACATTATTACAGGATGGAGGCCAAATCAGCCTCCCCCGGACATCATACGGGCAAGATAATTCCCAAAGGTCTCCTGTTCTTCCGGGCTGAGGCAGTCAAAATATCAGTACGCTTCTGCTGCCCGGATTTGCCCTTCTCCGCCAGTTTCACCATTATCACGCGTCTGTCTTACTCAGATGGTTTTCCCAGAAGTTCTGGATAGGGAGTTGCCGGAAGGTATGGTCTATGATGAGGAAAAAATCATGGTAAACTTTGACGAAAGCTTTTGCCATTTTTCAGATGTATCAGCCAAGATTTTTACGCAAGATATTTATGATGCTTATCAAACTTTTTGCATGAGACAAAAAGTGCAGGCCATTGCTGTGGTGAGACCCTGTTTGCTGATGGGACAAAGCTGGAAGTCTGTGCCAATAAATATACAATTGTCTGGAAAAAATCTGTTGGAAGATGGGAAAACAGGATGTCTGAAAAGATTGAAGCTGTAAATCCGATGGATTCTGTCAGCCAAATGCAGATGGAATTGCTACTTTCAGTGAACGCGGATATCGCGTATTAGACAGGTTGGATGGAGAAACGGTGCTCATTTTCTTCAAGTGACAATGGCAATTAAAGATTTGAATAATAATTAATATGAACTCCTGTAAAAGATGAAGTTAAAAATAAAGTAGACAAGATATATTACTAATTGCCTACTTTTATTTTGTCTATCGAATACAGACGTAAATTGCTATTTTGTATAGCATGGTATTATTGTAAAATTTTTAAGCCTATTATATATAGAAGAAAAACGTTAGTCAAAAGTTAGTCATTTGAATAAAAACAGATCTCCTGAAAAAAAAGTTTACCTTTTAAACAAGAAAAAACCTCGTAAAAACGAGGTTTCTTTAAAGCTCCCGGGGGGACTCGAACCCCCGACCCACGCATTACGAATGCGTTGCGCTACCAACTGCGCTACGGAAGCAATCCGGTTATAATATTATAAGGTCTGAACCTTTGATAGTATAACAGCTATATGGTAAAAAATCAACCCCTACTTGAAAAAAAACTTAAATTGCGTAAGGATTGCCAAATTCCCCATAAAAAGATATAATTAGTAAAAGAATCCATGAGAAAGCGCCTATTTATAAGGAGTTTTTTACGCAAAATTGCGGAAAGAGTCAGCCGGAAAATAAGATCGTTTTTATAATTAAATATATGTGGTCATTGATGAGACTATTATTAATAAAGGAGAAACCCTGTCACTAAGGAGGTCAGGGTGCGGGTGAATGCGATGGAAAAATGGGGTGAAATTAGAAAGCATGTTTATGTCAGCGGACGGGTCCAGGGGGTGGGATTCCGCTTCCGAACCCAGCAGCTTGCCCGGGGCCTTAACCTTACCGGCTGGGTGAGAAACTTAGATGACGGGCGGGTGGAAATGGAACTGCAGGGGCGGGAAGAAGAAATAGACCGCCTGTTCGACCATTTAAGGCAGGATCGTTACATTATGATTGACAGCTTCCAGGCGGCAGAGATCCCGCCAGTGAAAGAAAGCGGATTCCGGGTAAGGTATTAAGTGAGAAAGATTGACATCGGCTGCATACCCATGTTATACTACCAACACAACAGAATAGCTCATGAGGGAGTAGTTTGCGCGGACTGCCGCGTGTCAAGTCAACATACTGACCATGATGGTCTGGCTTGTCTTAAAAAACGAGACTCATGTATAGCCCAGGCTATACATAGGTCTTTTTCTTTATATTGGCTCAAGTATAACCTGACAGGGTTGTACGGGAGTCTTTTTTGTTGAATAAACGATTTAGTACGGAGGAAGTAAAATGAACTTAGTTGAACTCTTTATTCTTGCTGTGGGGCTATCTATGGATGCATTTGCCGTGGCGATCTGCACCGGGCTGACAATGAAGAAAACAACCGTAAAAAAGGCAATGATTGTCGGTCTGTACTTTGGTATATTCCAAGCTGTTATGCCGCTTATGGGATATTTTGCAGCCACATGGTTTGCGGACAAGATTATCTCCTATGACCATTGGATCGCGTTTGCATTGCTCTGCTTTCTTGGCGGTAGAATGATTTTTGAAAGTTTTAAAGGAGGGGGATGTCCTGACAGAGTCTGTCCGGTTGAAACGTGCAAAGACAGAAACTGCCCCGGAGGAAAGCGGCCTGAAAACAAGGAAGCCACTTTAAAGCCCGACGAGATGCTGCCCCTTGCCCTTGCCACGAGTATAGACGCTCTGGCTGTGGGCGTGTCCTTCGCCTTCCTTCAGGTCAACATCGTTCCGGCGGTTTCTTTTATCGGGATTACAACATTTGCCTTATCCATGATCGGTGTTAAAATAGGAAATGTATTCGGCACAAGGTTCAAATCGAAAGCGGAGCTGGCCGGAGGTATTATATTAGTTTTAATTGGTTTGAAAATATTGCTTGGCCATTTGGGGATTATTCCTTTGTAAAATGAAGAGGGGATATGTATGGAGAATGTTTGGAAAAATTAGCACATAGAAATGGGATATGTTATCATAGTTACATGGAGCAATCGGGTTACTGCAAGGGCGTTGGCCTTCCATCATACATAGATGTGAGGTGGTGCGGTATATTCCGTAATTTTTCTTTAGCATTTATCAAGTTGTATCAAGCAAAAAAAAGAAGACTTTCCAAGTTATTTTGGAAGTCCTCTTTTTGTTTAGAGCAGATAACGGGAATCGGACCCGCCTCCTCAGCTTGGGAAGCTGATGTTCTACCAATGAACTATATCTGCATAATATCATTCGATACGTTTTATATTATAGCATAGGGTATTGGAAAAGTTCAATACTTTTTTATGAATTTAGCAAAAAAAATGCCAGAAACTTGCCAAAACTGGAAAAGGCATTGTATAATGGGAAATGATAATACCAGATGTGGAGGAGTAACATGGCAAAAGCACAGTATAATGCGGATAGTATTACCGTATTGGAAGGCCTGGAGGCGGTTCGTAAACGTCCGGGCATGTATATAGGCAGTGTTGGGACAAAGGGATTGAACCATTTGATTTATGAGATTGTAGATAACGCGGTGGACGAGCATCTTGCCGGTTACTGCAGTCAGATTTGGGTCACCCTGGAAGCAGATGGATCCTGTACCGTAAAGGATGCAGGACGTGGAATTCCGGTGGAGATGCACAAAAAGGGAATATCGGCAGAGCGAGTCGTACTGTCTACCCTTCATGCAGGCGGTAAATTTGATAATGACGCCTACAAGACCAGCGGCGGCCTGCACGGAGTCGGCTCCTCGGTTGTGAACGCCCTGTCTGCCCACATGAAAATTAAAATATATAAGAATGGTCTGATTCATTACGACGAATATGAGCGGGGCATACCAACGGTAGAACTGGTGGATGGCCTGCTTCCCACGTTAGGAAAAACAAAAGAGACAGGAACAGAAATCAACTTCCTGCCTGACGGGGAGATTTTTGAAAAGATCCGTTTTAAAGCGGAGTGGCTGAAAAGCCGTCTTCATGAAACTGCGTATTTGAATCCGGATCTTCATATCACCTATGTGAATAAAAGGCAGGGAGAAGAGGAAACCGTCATTTATCATGAACCCGATGGAATCATCGCCTATGTAAGAGAATTAAATGCCGGAAAGGATGCAATTCACGATCCCATCTATTTTAAGGGAACCCTGGATAAGGTTGAAGTGGAGGTTTCCCTGCAGTTTGTGGATACCTTTGAAGAGAATATCCTGGGCTTTTGCAACAATATTTTCACCCAGGAAGGGGGAACCCACCTGGCGGGATTTAAGACCCGCTTCACTCAGATGATCAATAACTATGCCAGAGAACTGGGGATTTTAAAAGAAAAGGATGCCAACTTTACAGGAGCCGATACGAGAAACGGTTTAACAGCCGTAGTGGCAGTAAAGCATCCGGATCCCATTTTTGAAGGACAAACCAAGACAAAGCTTGCAAGCGCCGATGCCACAAAGGCGGTATTCACTGTGGCAGGAGATGAGCTGCAGCGATATTTTGACCGGAATCTGGAAGTCTTAAAAGCAGTCATCGGCTGCGCGGAAAAGTCTGCAAAGATCCGTAAAGCAGAAGAGAAGGCAAAGACAAACATGCTTTCTAAGTCAAAATTTTCCTTTGACAGCAACGGAAAGCTTGCAAACTGCGAAAGCAGGGATGCAAAAGAATGTGAAATTTTTATCGTAGAGGGAGATTCTGCGGGCGGTTCCGCGAAAACGGCACGTAACAGACAGCATCAGGCCATTCTTCCGATCCGAGGAAAGATATTAAACGTAGAAAAGGCCTCTATGGACAAGGTTCTGGCCAATGCGGAGATCAAGACCATGATCAATACCTTTGGCTGCGGCTTTTCCGAAGGATACGGCAATGATTTTGATATTTCAAAGCTGCGGTATCATAAAATCATTCTCATGACCGATGCCGATGTAGATGGAAGCCATATCGACACCCTTCTTCTCACCTTTTTGTACCGGTTTATGCCGGAGCTAATTTATAACGGCCATGTGTTTATAGCCATGCCGCCTCTGTTTAAGGTAGTTCCAAAGCGGGGAGAAGAACAGTACCTTTATGATGAAAAGGAGCTGGAGCGCTACCGCAGGACCCATACGGGAGAATTTACCCTGCAGCGGTATAAGGGACTTGGAGAAATGGATGCAGAACAGCTGTGGGAAACCACTCTGGACCCTGAAAGGCGGGTGCTGAAACAGGTGGAAATCGAAGATGCCCGTATGGCTTCGGAAATTACCGAAATGCTCATGGGAAGCGATGTGCCTCCAAGGCGGCAGTTTATCTATGAGCATGCGGATGAAGCTGAGATTGACGCGTAAGGAGAAGGAGTAATGGCAGAAAAAATCATTAAAACAGAATATTCCGAGGAAATGCAGAAGAGCTACATGAATTATTCCATGAGCGTGATCACGGCCAGAGCGATCCCGGATGCAAGAGATGGATTAAAGCCAGTACAGCGGCGAGTATTATATGACATGAGCGAGCTTCGATTAAACCATGATAAGCCCCACCGGAAGTCGGCACGTATCGTGGGCGATACCATGGGTAAATACCATCCCCATGGAGACAGTTCCATTTACGAAACCTTGGTAGTTATGTCCCAGATATTTAAAAAGGGGATGCCTTTAGTCAATGGCCACGGAAACTTCGGTTCCATTGAGGGAGACGGAGCGGCAGCCATGCGTTACACGGAAGCCAGGCTGGAAAAATTCGCAGAGGAAGTCTATTTAAAGGACTTGGATAAGACGGTTGATTTTGTCCCCAATTACGATGAAACAGAAAAAGAACCGGAAGTCCTTCCTGTACGGGTTCCAAACCTGCTGATCAACGGGGCGGAGGGGATTGCAGTAGGTATGAGCACCAGCATTCCTCCCCATAACCTGGGTGAAGTCATAGATGCGGTCCGTGCGTATATTGATAATCAGGATATTACCATAAAGGAATTAATGGAATATTTGCCCGGACCGGATTTTCCCACAGGCGGCATTATTGCCAACAAAAGTGATCTGCCTGCCATTTACGAAACCGGTGTAGGAAAGATCAAGCTCAGAGGAAAAATAGAAGTAGAGCTAGGAAAACGGAAGGCAGATAAGGATAAACTGTTAATCACAGAGATCCCTTATACCATGGTAGGAGCCGGAATTAATAAATTTCTGATGGATGTGGCAGACCTGGTTGAGAGTAAAAAACTTACGGATGTGGTGGATATTTCCAACCAGTCCAACAAAGACGGGATCAGGATCGTTCTGGAACTGAGAAAGGATGCGGATGTGGAGAAAATCCGCAACATCCTTTATAAGAAAACAAAGCTGGAAGACACCTTTGGAGTCAACATGCTGGCCATTGCAGGCGGGCGCCCAGAAACCCTGGATTTAAGGGGAATCCTTAAAAATTACCTGGATTTCCAATATGAAAATGCCACCAAAAAATACCAGACCCTTCTGGAAAAAGAGCTGGAAAAGAAAGAGATCAGGGAAGGCCTTATAAAAGCCTGTGACGTCATTGATTTGATCATCGCAGTTTTGAGAGGTTCCAAGAACCTAAAAGACGCAAAGAACTGTCTGATGACCGGAGATATCTCCAATATAAACTTCCGGGTTAAGGGATTTGAAGAGGATGCGAAGAAGCTGTGCTTTACGGAAAAACAGGCGGGAGCCATTCTGGAAATGCGCCTCTATAAGCTGATAGGCTTAGAGATCCTCCAACTGGAAAAGGAGTATAAGGAAACGCTGGCTAAAATCGCTGAATATGAAAAAATCCTGTCCAGCCGCAAAAACATGGATGCGGTCATTAAAAAAGACTTGTACAATATCAAAGCCGAATATGCGACTCCAAGAAGAACTCTTATTGAGGATGGCAGGGAAGCAGTTTATGAGGAAGATGCAGTTGCCGTATCAGAGGTCACCTTTGTCATGGACCGTTTTGGCTACTGTAAGGTGCTTGATAAGAATACTTATGAAAGAAACAAAGAAACCATTGAAACAGAGAATCCTTATGTGGTAAACTGTTTGAATACGGATAAAATATGTATCTTTACCAATACAGGAAACTTACATCAGGTGAAGGTTCTGGATATACCAGGCGGCAAGCTGCGGGATAAGGGTACGCCCATTGATAATTTAAGCAAGTTTGATGGGACCAGGGAAGAAATCATATATCTGGGCCATGCACAAAGCTTCAAGGGCCGTAAATTTTTGTTCGCTACCAGACAGGCCCTTGTAAAACTGGTACCGGGAGAGGAATTTGAAACAAATAACAGGACCGTGGCGGCCACTAAGCTTCAGGACGAAGATCGTGTCATCAGCGTTCAGCTTGTTGGCGGACAGACGGATGTTGTGCTGCAGACCTCGGCAGGTGTATTTTTACGTTTCCAGACAGAAGAGATTCCTGAGATGAAGAAGAATGCAAGAGGCGTGCGGGGAATCAAGCTGGCACCCGGCGAGGAGTTAGAGACCGTGTATCTTTTAGGCGAGGATCCTATCATTCATTACAAGGAAAAAGAGGTTCATTTAAACCGGCTGAAGATTGGAAAACGTGACGGAAAGGGCAGCAAGGTGCGCCTTTAATGCTTTACTCCAGCATACATTTTGAAGAAATGTGTGCGTATGGCGGACGAATGTATTTTTCTGGCGAATAAATATTGATTTTTTTTTCACTTTGTTATAGGATAGTTAAGAATTTAGCATATGATAAGATTACAAAATGAAAAGAAAAGAGGAGAAAGCGATGGAAAAAAGATTGCGAGTTGGCGTTTTAGGAGCAACCGGTATGGTGGGACAGAGATTTATTTCTCTTCTGGAGAATCATCCATGGTATGAGGTGGTGACAGTGGCAGCAAGTCCACGTTCTGCCGGCAGAACTTATGAGGAAGCAGTAGGCGGCCGTTGGAAAATGACCACTCCAATGCCTGAGACCGTAAAGAATCTAATTGTCATGAATGTTAATGAAGTGGAAGCGGTTGCTGCCAGTGTTGATTTTGTATTCAGCGCTGTGGATATGACCAAGGAAGAAATAAAAGCCATTGAGGAAGCATATGCAAAGACCGGAACACCGGTCGTGTCAAATAACAGTGCCCATCGGTGGACACCGGATGTTCCTATGGTGGTGCCTGAGATCAATCCTGAGCATTTTGAAGTCATTGAGGATCAGAAAAAGCGTCTGGGCACAGACCGTGGATTCATTGTGGTAAAACCCAACTGCTCCATTCAAAGCTATGCTCCTGTTTTGACAGCCTGGAAGGAATTTGAACCCTATGAAGTGGTGGCTACGACCTATCAGGCAATCTCCGGAGCCGGAAAGACCTTTAAGGACTGGCCGGAGATGGTAGAAAATATCATTCCTTATATCGGAGGAGAAGAAGAAAAGAGCGAGCAGGAGCCTCTTCGCCTCTGGGGAAAGATTGAAAACGGAGAGATCGTAAAAGCCAGTGAACCGGTCATCACCTGCCAATGCATCCGGGTACCCGTATTAAATGGACATACGGCGGCTGTATTTGTAAAATTCCGCAAAAAGCCTACCAAAGAGGAATTGATTGACCGCATAGTGAATTTTAAGGGTCTTCCGCAGGAACTTGAGCTTCCAAGCGCTCCCAAGCAGTTCATACAGTATCTGGAAGAGGATAACCGTCCACAGGTTACCCTTGATGTGGATTTTGAAAAAGGAATGGGAATTTCAGTAGGACGTTTAAGAGAAGATTCGGTTTACGATTATAAATTTGTGGGTCTGTCCCACAACACGGTCCGCGGAGCGGCCGGCGGTGCGGTTCTCTCAGCAGAGCTTTTAACCGCAAAGGGATATATCAAAGCCAAAGAATGATTGGATCATAGAGCTCTCGACTGAAAGGGAGAGAGCTTTAAGTAAAAAGGTATATGGAGGAAGGAAAATGGCATACAAGAAAGAGCTTTGGGGAAACATGCCCGATGGAAGGGAAGTGTATTTGTATACACTGGTAAATAGAAACGGAGTTTCCGCTTCTTTCACAAATCTGGGTGCAGTTTGGGTCAATATGAATGTACCTGACAGGGATGGGGCTGTGGTTGATGTGGTCCTGGGATTTGACAGCGCGGAGGAATATCTTTTAAATCCGCCTCATTTTGGAGCTCCCATCGGAAGGAATGCCAACCGTATTGCAGGTGCGAAATTCACTATTAATGGAAAAGAGTACAAACTGGAACCTAATAATGGGCCTAACAATCTTCATAGCGGCCCGGATCTTTACCAGAGCCGTCTTTGGGACAGTGAGGCGGAGGAAAATGATCTTGGAACCAGTGTCAGCTTTTCTCTGTTTTCACCGGATGGAGATCAGGGATTCCCAGGGAATGCTAACATTACAATAACCTATACGCTTACACCGGATAACAGCCTTGATATTTCCTACCATATGATCTGCGATGCAGATACCGTAGCAAACTTTACCAATCACAGTTATTTTAACTTAGATGGACATAACGGCGCAGATGCCATGAAGCAGCGTGTCTGGATTGATGCAGATACATATACAAGGGCGGATGAAGGTTCGATTCCCACCGGGGAGTTCACCACGGTTAAGGGAACTCCTATGGACTTCACTGTGATGAAACCTATTGAGCAGGATATCAACGAGAACTATGAGGCGCTGATATTCGGCGGAGGTTATGACCATAACTGGGTCTTAAACCACCCCCAAGGTGAGGTTTCCCTGTGTGCCGCATCGGAATCAGATAAGACAGGCATCCGGATGGAGGTATATACAGACCTTCCAGGAATACAGTTCTACACTGCAAACTTCTTAAAAAATGGAATGACGGGCAAAGGCGGAGCGGTATACGAAAAGCGTTGCTGCTATTGCTTTGAAACCCAGTATTATCCTGATTCCGTAAACAAACCGGAATTCCAGTCTCCAGTCTTAAAAGCCGGCGAAGAATATAAGACAACAACCATTTACAAGTTTTCTAATATAAAATAGAAATGAGCAGGTAAAATAAACCAGGGACGCAGAATACTGCGCCCCTGCTCTTTTGTGAAAGGACATCTAGGTGTACATATGAATAAACAGGACGGAAAAGGGATTAAGGCATTATCTGCCTTGGGTCTGATTATAACAACCATCATATGGGGCAGCGGCTTTGTTGTGATGAAGAATTCGGTGGAAGTGGTTACTCCGGCTTACTTGCTGGCTTTACGTTTTACCATTGCGTCTGTTGCACTGGTAGCCGTATTCTGGAAGCGGGTGAAAAAAATCAGTAAATCGGATGTGATGTGCGGCGGACTTTTAGGCGTGTTTTTGTTTGTCAGTTATTTTTTTCAGACCTATGGGCTTAAATATACCACTGCCAGTAAAAATGCATTTATCACCACATTGTACGTGATCCTGGTGCCATTTCTTCATTGGTTTTATAACAGAAAAAAGCCTACCAGAAACAATGTGGCAGCAGCAGGTATCGCAGTGCTGGGACTTGCGCTGCTGTCCCTGGAGGGAGACTTTTCCGTGAATATTGGGGATTTGATGACTTTGGTTTGCGGCTTTTTCTTCGCGTTTCACATTGTTTTTATTGATCGTTATACCGAAGACCATGATCCCATTATCCTGACTGTGATCCAGATGGCCATGGCCGCAATCTTAAGCTGGGTAATTGCTCCGCTTTTGGAAGGTTCCTTAGATGTAACCGTGATTAACACTTCTATGATGACCGGTCTGCTGTATCTGGGAATCTTTTGCACGATGATCTGTTTTCTTCTCCAAAATGTGGGACAAAAGCATCTGACTCCCAATACTTCCTCCATTATTTTATCCTTTGAAGCTGTATTCGGCCTGACGTTTTCCGTTCTGTTTTTGGGGGAGCAGGTGACGATAAAACTGGCTGCAGGATGTATGCTGATGTTCACCTCCGTCCTCTTATCTGAATATAAAAGGAAAGGTTCCGCAAAGCCATAGTTATCAGAAAGATTTGCCATTCATGAATTTTAGTGTTATAATGAACAGGTTACTATCATAAGGCGGTAGGGAGATATATGTCGAAATCGTTATACATTGCAGAAAAACCAAGTGTGGCCCAGGAGTTTGCCAATGCTTTAAAGGCGAATGGAAGGCGCAGGGATGGATATATAGAATCGGATCAGGTGATCATAACCTGGTGCGTAGGGCATCTGGTAACGATGAGCTATCCGGAAAGCTATGATCCAAAATTCAAACGGTGGAGCCTATCCACCCTTCCTTTCCTTCCAAAGGAATTTAAGTACGAGGTGATTCCAAGTGCTGAAAAACAATTTAAGATTGTAAGCAGCCTGCTCAACCGTCCTGATGTGGATACCATTTATGTATGCACGGACTCCGGGCGGGAAGGAGAGTACATATACCGCCTGGTGGCGCAAATGGCAGGAGTGGGGGACAAGAAGCAGAAACGTGTGTGGATTGATTCCCAGACTGAGGATGAGATTTTACGAGGCATCCGGGAAGCAAAAGATGAATCCGAATACGATAATCTTTCAGCCTCAGCCTATTTAAGGGCGAAGGAAGATTATCTCATGGGAATTAATTTTTCCCGATTGCTTACACTAAGATATGGGCAGCATATTTCCAATTACTTAAAAAGCGGGAAGAATACGGTAATATCCGTCGGCCGGGTCATGACCTGTGTCATGGGGATGGTGGTGCGGAGAGAGCGGGAGGTCCGGGACTTTGTTAAAACTCCGTTTTACCGTGTAATCGGAACCTTTTCCAGAGAGGATGCAGCGAACCCCGAATTATCGGGTATGGATTTTGACGGTGAGTGGAGAAGTGCTCCAGGATCCAAATATTTCGAATCCCCGTTCCTTTATAAGGAAAACGGCTTTAAGGAACGAAAATATGCGGAAGAGCTGATAAACACCCTGTCTCTCATGGATCCCATGGAAGGAACCGTTGCTTCCATAGAAAAGAAAAAGGAAACAAAGAATCCCCCCTTGCTTTACAATCTGGCTGAGCTTCAGAATGACTGTTCCAGAATGTTTAAGATCAGTCCTGATGAGACCTTAAAGCAGGTTCAGGAGCTTTATGAGAAGAAACTGGTCACTTACCCAAGAACTGATGCCAGAGTTTTATCTACGGCGGTTGCAAAGGAGATCCATAAGAACATAGCCGGGCTTAAGGGCTTTGAACCTTTGGCAGAAGCAGCAGCAGAAGTTATGGAGAAGGGCTCTTTTAAGACCATTGAAAAAACCAGATATGTCAATGATAAACAGATAACGGACCATTATGCCATCATACCCACCGGCCAGGGTCTTGCCGCGTTGAGGGGGCTGTCTCCCCTGGGATTGAAGGTTTATGAAGTCATAGCAAGAAGATTTATAAGTGTCTTTTATCCCCCGGCTGTTTATCAGAAATACGCTCTGGAGCTTGTGGCGGATACAGGAAACCCCGCTGCAGATCCTGCCCAGAATCAGGAGCTTATAAAAGAACATTTTTATGCCAATTTCCGGGTCATGCTGGAAGCGGGCTATTTAAAAGTGGCAGAGGTGTCCTGGGGAAAAAAGAAGCAGCAGGATGAAGGAAATGGTGAAGCGCCTTCAGAGGACAACGGACAAGAGGAGAACAACCAGGAATCCTCTCAGAATCAAATGGATAACCCCGCATTCGTTGCCATGCTTGGCACCCTGAAAAAGGGAATGAAGCTTCCTCTTAAAAAGCTGACGATTAAGGAGGGAGAGACCTCCCCTCCCAAGCGTTATACATCCGGTTCCATGATCTTAGCCATGGAAAACGCCGGACAGCTTATAGAAGATGAAGAGCTCCGAGCCCAGATAAAGGGAAGCGGAATAGGAACCAGTGCTACCCGGGCTGAGATTTTAAAAAAGCTGTGCAATATCAAGTATCTTTCCTTAAACAGCAAGACCCAGGTAATTGTTCCCACTCTTTTGGGAGAGATGATTTTCGACGTAGTCAATGCTTCCATCAGACAGCTTCTTAATCCGGAATTGACGGCAAGCTGGGAAAAAGGGCTGACTTACGTAGCCGAGGGGTCTATAACCCCGGATGAATATATGCAGAAGCTGGAGAATTTTGTTGCCGGGCGGACCGCAGGAGTTTTAAGACTCAACAATCATTACGATCTGCATGGTGTATTTGATGCTGCGGCAGCTAATTATAAAAAACAAAAATAGGAGATTATAAAATGAAAAAAGAAGATATGACAAACCAGGACTTATTTGATACTACCCATACGATAGCAAAATTATTATTTGAACAGACTACTTACCCATGGGAAATCATCCCGAAAATCAGTGAATTCATCGTTTCCCTGGGAGAGCGCCTTCCAAAGGATGAGTTTGTTCACGTGGGAAAAGCGGTATGGATCCATAAATCCATCAATCTTCCGCCAACAGCATGTATGGGTGAGCATGTAATCATCTGTAAGGGTGCACAGATCCGTCATTGCGCATTTATCAGAGGCAACGCCATCATTGGAGAAGGTGCTGTAATAGGAAACTCTTCTGAAATTAAGAACTCCATTCTTTTTGATGGTGTACAGGTTCCTCATTATAACTATGTAGGAGATTCCATCTTAGGCTATAAGTCTCATATGGGTGCTTCTTCTTTGGCTTCCAACGTAAAATCTGATAAGTCTTTGGTTACGGTTCATGCAGAAGACGGGGATATTGAGACCGGTCTTAAGAAATTCGGTGCGATCATAGGTGATTTCACAGAAGTTGGCTGTGGTGCAGTCTTGAATCCAGGTACCGTAATCGGGCCAAAATCCAATATTTATCCTCTTTCCTGCGTCAGAGGCTGTGTAGATGCTAACTCCATCTATAAGAATCAGGGTGAAATCGTAGAGAAAAAAATGATTGAGGAATAAGGAACAGTATAATGGATAAACAACACACTGCGGCGAAAAACGGAACCTTTGGTTCGCGGATCGGATTTATTCTCGCCTCTGTTGGCTCTGCGGTAGGTATGGGAAACATTTGGATGTTTCCCTACCGCCTGGGCCAGTATGGGGGAGCCGCTTTTTTACTGGTGTATTTTGGCTTTGTTTTTTTGTTTGGCATGGTCGGTCTTTCCGGTGAGTTTGCCTTTGGAAGGCTGACCGGGACAGGCCCTATTGGTTCCTACGACTATGCCATGAAGACCAGAGGAAAAAAAGGAGGCGCCTTTATTGGAGCAATTCCCTTAATCGGGTCTTTTGGCATTGCCATTGGCTATGCCATCATTGTAGGCTGGGTTCTTAAGTACCTGTTCGGGGCTTTAAGCGGCGTGATGATGAATACGGATGCAACGGTATACTTTTCCAGCATGACAGGAAAATTTGGCAGCGTGCCCTGGCATTTCCTTGTGGTAGTCCTTACTGTGGCTGTTCTCGCAGGTGGGGTATTAAAAGGGATTGAAAAAGTGAATGCGATCATGATGCCGTCTTTTTTTATCCTGTTTGCGATCATTGCGGTCCGGGTCTTTTTTCTTCCAGGCGCTTTGGCAGGCTATGAATATCTGCTGGTTCCCAGATGGGAGTACTTACTGAAACCGGAAACCTGGGTGATGGCCATGGGACAGGCATTCTTTTCCTTATCCATTACAGGCTCCGGAATGGTCATTTACGGCAGTTATCTGGATAAAAAAGAAGATATACCAAAGGCAGCCGTCACCACTGCATTACTTGACACGGTTGCTGCGCTTTTGGCTGGTTTTGCAATCATTCCGGCGGTATTTGCTTTCCAGATGGACCCTGCAAGCGGCCCGCCTCTTATGTTCATCACAGTACCAAAGGTCTTTTCCATGATTCCGGCAGGAAGATGGGTGGCAGTGCTGTTTTTCCTTTCCGTATTGTTTGCAGGGGTGACTTCTCTGGTAAACATGCTTGAGGTGTGCTCAGAGGCTGTACAGACCCACTTGCACTTTTCACGTAAGAAGGCTATTTTTTTGGTAGGGGCAGCGGTGTTTATTCCAGGACTCTTCATAGAATACGAGCCTTATATGGGATTCTTTATGGATCTGATTACAATATACGTAGTTCCATTTGGCGCCGTTTTATGCTCTATTATGATTTACTGGGTCTTAAAAGACGGAAAGATCATGGAAGAATTAAACAGGGGAAGGAAGAAGCCTTTAGGGGCGGCTTATCTTTTTACTGCAAAATACATCTATGTTTTTCTTGCTGCGTTAGTGTTCGCACTTAGCATCCTATATAAAGGAATCGGATAAAATATAGTCAAAAAGAAACGCACTTTGAAGCGGCAGGATATGCCGGATCAAGGTGCGTTTTTAAGTGGTCTTTAGTTGTCTGCTATTTTGTACCGAAGATTCTGTCTCCTGCATCTCCCAGACCAGGACAGATATAGGCGTTATCATTTAACTGGCGGTCCAGATGTCCGATGTAGATCTGAATGTCCGGATGTGCCTCACGGAGTCTCTTTAAGCCTTCCGGAGCTGCGATAATAGCCATGAATTTGATGTTTCTTCCGCCATGCTGTTTGATGAAATCTACAGCGGCTACTGCGGAACCGCCTGTTGCCAGCATAGGATCTGTCACAACAATGGTTCTCTGCTCGATTGGGCTTGGCAGCTTACAATAGTATTCGTGAGGCTCATGGGTAACTTCATCCCGGTACAGGCCGATGTGGCCTACTTTTGCAGAGGGAACCAAAGCCAGGATTCCGTTGACCATACCCAGTCCTGCACGAAGGATAGGAACGACAGCCATTTTTTTACCGGCAATCATAGGAGTCATGCAGGTCTCAATAGGAGTTTCCACCTCTACATCCTGTAAGGGGAGATCTCTTAAGGCCTCAAATCCCATCAGCATTGCAATTTCTTCGATGAGGGCACGGAACTCATTGGTGCCTGTCCTCTTATCTCTTAAAATAGAGATCTTGTGCTGAATAAGCGGGTGAGTAAAAACGGTTACATTGTCCATTGAAAAGTCCATAATTGTTTTAAATCCTTTCTTTATTCTCTTAGAGTATCAGGGTTTCCGGTAATATGAGGTTCATGAGAACAACGATTATGACTGCTAGAAACAGACCTTAGCTGTTTCTTGTAATAGAGTCTGCTATAACATTAAGTTCTCCAAGCTGTGCGAATCCAGGTTCGAATATCAGAATCAGTCCAACGATGGTCTGGCCCTCAGGGCGAAAATAATTCCACCCTGTACTAAAGGTACGTTTCCTGGGATCACGGTTCCTTCCGGCCGGATAACTGCGGTGGCAGCGGCCAGAAAAGTAAAGGAGGAACCAAGAAATACAGGAACTCTAAATTTAGTACAGCAGTGGAATATTAAGTTGCCGTCGCTTGCTGAAAATAATGCCAACGATAGATTGTGACCTGTCATTTAGGGTATGCACGGTTGCAACGAAGATGACGAACATATGTCTGATACTGAGCAGATAATCTCGGGTTGTCAGTTTTGCGTTGTTACTCATTTTTCTACCCCATTTCTTTTTATTTTCCGTACTATTCTAACAGAGAAAGAGGTAAAAGGCAACTATTTTTCCTATTTTGTCTCAGGAGTATATTTTATCAGCGCAAAATCACCCAGGCTATGAGGCACCGGAATGGAAATAATTATGGTACCGCTATCTTCATAGCTAAAGGATTCCGGAAAGACAGGAGTGTTGCCTGAGGATGCTGATTCCAAGGGAAAATCCGCTTTTTGGAACATTTTGGCATATGTCTCCATGCCGATTTGAACAAAATAAGGAATTAAGGCTTTTGCAAGTTCAGGAGATGCATCATAGAGCTGACAGTCATCAGAACGGATGTATTCAGCCAGCGCATTGGGATCTGCATAATCCGTGAGTCTTATATCCTTAGCCAGAGACATATCAACCGTGTTAGTAAAAAACACATTGACCGGATGCGCAGCTCCATCCCCGGAAAAGAGTCCGGTGTATATAACTGTGACGCGCTTCCTGTCTACGGAGTTTACCTTGGCTGTAAGGGACAGGCTGTCCTTTTCTACATTGACGGAATAGGCTTTTAATATCTCTAAAGCATTGCTTTTTAACAGGTCGTTTATTTTTTCTTCCATGGCCCCATCTACCAATCCGGAGACAGCCGGATACTGAATGGAAACATTTCCATCCTTATAGGTGTGGAGGGCAGCGGTGATGCCGGCGGCGGCAGAGGTGTTCTTGCCCGATTCCTTTTGCTGAGCCTGGGTATCCGGGTTTTCGATCTTTACAGGTTCCGGTGCTTCTGTGGCAGAGGACATGGATTCTCCTGTTACAGCAGTGGTAGTGGCTGGCACGTCGGTTTTAACATAATTCTTTTGTCCGCAGCCGCTTAAAATCAGGGTGCAGCCGATGAAAAGGGCTGGGATAACAGTATTTCGTTTCATAGGATTACCTCCCTTCATTTTTGCTGATTTTTTTACAGTATATCACAAATATTGCAGTTGCGCCCGTGAATTTCCCCGAATTAAGAAAAAGTATAGGAAAATTTGGAAGTAAGGTATTGCAGAAAATGCCGTAAGATACGAAGATGTACAAGCCGCAGAATAGAGAAAAGGCCCTGGAAAACTGAATGTTTCAGCTTTCCAGAGCCTTGCTCCCTGCCAAGGGTGTAGTGCCGGCAGTGGGACTTGAACCCACACGATGTTGCCATCAACGGATTTTGAGTCCGCCTCGTCTGCCATTCCGACATGCCGGCCTTTCCTTACAACGCTCATTATTTTATCATAGGATTTTCCATTTGGCAAGTGTTTTTTTGCGATTATTAAATTGAAAATGAGCAAAATATATTGTATGATAGACAAAAGATATAATTAAGGAGGTGTCTGGACCATGACATGTAAGGAAGCAGAACGTCTGGTTATGCCATACATCAATGATGAACTGACAGATGAAGAGCTGTGTGAATTTCTGGAACATATGGAATCCTGCCCGGATTGCCGGGAGGAACTGGAAATATACTTTACTGTGGACGTGGGAATCAGGCAGCTGGATTCCGAAACGGGGAATTATAATATAAAAGGAGCACTGGAGGCCGCCATAGAACAGTCCAGACAAAGGCTTCAGGTGATACAGTGTATTAAAATTGCCAGGTATGCGGTGGCTACGGTAAGTGTAATGGCACTGTTTTTTACGGTCCTTCTGCAATGCCGGATCTGGCTGCAGTGGGGCTTAGTATGATGGAAGAAAGTGCCCAATGAGTATACCTAGTATACCTTTATGCCCCAATAGCATGGGCAGGAAAGAGGAAATACCCTGCGGGTATACCTTAATGCCCAAAAAAATGGGCAGGAAAGAGGAAACATGAGCAGAAAAAATATCGTTTTAGTAGATGGAAGCAGTATGCTAAGGAACGCCTTTTATGGTCTTCCTTCCAATGGGGCGAGAGGGATTCAAAGCCTGATCGTGAAGCTTTTAGAGGCAAAAGAAGCGGATTATGTGGCAGTGGCCTTTGATTCCGAAACAGAAGGCAGCCATAAAGAAATATATAAAAATACGGCGGTAAACGAAGGCCTTTTAAAGGAGGAAGAGTGCTTAAGGGAGGCGCTGCTTTCCCTGGATATTCCTGTTTTGGATAAGGACGGATATACTTCCGCTGATATTCTGGCCTCATTGGCAAAAAGGTGTCAGGAAGAGGAAGGGGAAGTCCTGCTTATGACTGGGGAGCGAAAGCTTTTACAGGCAGTGGAAGAACATGTGACCCTTAAAATACCGGTTGTAAGAGAAGAAGGTCTGGAGTTTAAGTCCTATTCCATAGAGCTCGTAAGGGAAGAATTTGGCCTGGAGCCGGAGTCCCTGGCCGGAGTTTTTGCGCTTTCCGGAGCATGGGGGATTGGTGAGAAAACTGCCTGTCAGTTGATCAGGGAGTACCATAATGTAGAAAATATTTATAACCACATAGAAGAGATAGGGTCTCAGAGAATCCGGGAGGCACTTACCGGGAATCAGGAAGAGATAAAGCGGAATGCAGAACTTGGTGCCCTTCGCAGGGATTGTGATATCAGCCTGGACTACACAAAAACTCCCCAGCAGGCAGAGATTCAGAAAATTATTGATATGGATTTTGTTCCGGCCGTTTTCCCTGGAGAAGATGAGGAACCTTCCCTGGAATCTGGCTTTCATGCTGTTACAGACCTTTCAGAAGCTGAAACCATATTTTTAAAGTGCAAAGAGGGTTGCCGGTTGGGGCTGCAGCTGGTCATTGAGGACAAGGCTGTGTCAGCTCTGTCTCTTTGCCTCAGTGAGACAGAGTGTTACTGCTTTATTCCCCAGGGGACTCTTACGCCGCAATATCTGGCAGAGAAAGCAGAGGAAGCCTGTAAAAGAGCGGGGCAGACAACGGTTTTTCACTTAAAGAGCCAGCTGGCGTTTTTAAAGCTTACGCCGGAGCAACCGGTGTTTGATGCAGGAGTTGCCGGATATCTGTTAAACCCGTTAAAGGATTCCTACGAATACAATGATCTGGCGGAGGATTATCTGGATCTCTCCATTCCATCTAAAACAGAGCTTTTAGGAAAAAGCTCCTTTAAACGTGCGCTGGAGGGGGATAAGGAAAAAGCCGTTACCTGCATCTGCTATATGTCCTATGTCGCTTTAAAAAGCCATGACCTGCTTCGTGAATCATTGGAACAGGCGGGCATGGATAAGCTGTATTATGAGATCGAAATGCCTTTGATCTACAGCCTGTTTCATATGGAAGAAGCAGGAATCCGCGTGGAAAGGGAACGCCTGAAGGAATATGGTGACCGTTTAAAGGTCCGCATCACAGAGCTTGAGCAAAAGATATATGAAGAAACGGGAGAAACCTTTAATATCAATTCTCCTAAGCAGTTAGGAGAGGTTCTCTTTGACCATATGAAGATTCCGGGAGGGAAAAAGACCAAAACCGGTTATTCAACGGCAGCGGATGTATTGGAAAAGCTGGCACCTGACTGGCCTGTGGTCAACCTGATTCTGGATTACAGACAGCTGACGAAATTAAATTCCACCTACGCAGACGGGCTGGCAGCTTACATTGGGCCGGATGAGCGGATTCACGGAACCTTTAACCAAACCATTACAGCCACGGGAAGAATCAGCAGTACAGAACCTAACTTGCAGAACATTCCGGTCCGCATGGAGCTTGGAAGGGAAATCCGGAAGGTTTTCGTTCCTCAGGAGGGATGCCAGTTTGTTGATGCGGATTATTCTCAGATTGAGCTGAGAGTACTGGCCCATATGTCAGGGGACCAGCGTCTTATTGATGCTTACCGGCAGGCAGAGGATATCCATGCCATCACGGCTTCCCAGGTGTTTCATGTTCCGTTAAATGAGGTGACGCCTCTTCAGAGAAGGAACGCAAAGGCTGTAAACTTTGGCATTGTATATGGAATCAGCTCCTTTGGACTAAGCGAGGGCTTAAGCATCACCAGAAAAGAGGCTTCGGAATACATTAGTAAATATTTCGAAACCTATCCGGGAGTGAAGTCATTTTTAGACGGCCTTGTATCTGAGGCGAAAGAACAGGGCTATGCAGTCAGCATGTTTGGGAGACGCCGTCCCGTCCCAGAGCTTAAATCCTCTAACTTCATGCAGCGCTCTTTTGGAGAACGGGTCGCTATGAATTCTCCCATCCAGGGTACTGCGGCAGATATTATCAAGATTGCCATGATCCGGGTGGATCATGCTTTGAGAAAACAGGGATTAAAATCCAGGATCGTCCTTCAGGTTCATGATGAGCTTCTCATTGAAGCATATCATGATGAGGTTGATAAGGTAAAAGAGCTTCTTGTGGAAGAAATGAAGCATGCAGCGGACCTTGCAGTATCCCTTGAAGTAGAGGCCAATGTAGGAGACTCCTGGTTTGATGCAAAGTAAAATACCTTGCAGCATTAAAGTATTTGATGGGCTGTCGCCAGATGGACATGCAGGCATGTCCATCTGGGCCGCTGCCTTTACGAGAATAAAAGGTTGGTGACTGGATGAGAGTGATTGGATTGACCGGAGGAGTCGGAGCCGGAAAAAGTCTGGTTCTTTCTATTTTAAAAGAGGAATACGGTGCGGAAGTAATCAAAGCGGATGAAGTGGCCCATGAGCTTATGGAGCCGGGAAGGGAGGGCTACCTGGCTGTTAAGTCAGCCTTGGGGGAAGACCTTCTAAAACCCGATGGAACCATTGACCGCAAAGCTTTGGCCGCACGTATCTTTGAGGATGACAACGCAAGGAAAACCGTAGATGGAATCATTCACCCTATGGTATGGAAAACCATTGAGGATAAAATTTCTGCTTCCCAAGCAGGGCTTATTGTGGTAGAATTTGCAATTATGAATGAAAATATGGAGGACAGCTGGGATGAGATGTGGTACGTTCATGCTTCAAAGGAGAACCGGATCCGCCGTTTGGCGGAAAGCAGGAGCTATACGAGAGAGCATTCGGAGCGTATCATGGCGAGTCAGGCCTCTGAATCTGAGTTTTTAAACCGCAGTACGCGGGTTATTGAAAATAACGGTTCCATGGAGGAGGTAAAGCAGCAGCTGGCTGAATTATTGAAAAGCAGAGGGTAATACCCTGCGGGTATCCCATTACACCCGGTAAAGCGGGGGGATCATCCAGAATGCAGGGCTGAAAAGAGGATAATATGAGATTGGTAAGTATTGCAAGCGGAAGCAGCGGGAACTGCATTTATGTGGGCTCCGATACCACGCATATCCTGGTGGATGCCGGGATAAGCAACAAACGGATCCAACAGGGATTAAACGAAATCGGAGTAAAGGGCAGTGAACTCACAGGAATCGTCATTACCCATGAACACTCCGACCATACGAAAGGACTGGGAGTTCTGGCCAGGAAGTATGGGGTTCCTATTTATGGGACCAGTGAGACCCTGGAAGAGATATCAAAGCAGAAGTATTTAGGGGAATACCCCAGGGAATTATTTTGTGCCATCAGGCCTGATGTGGATTTTAATGTTGGGGATCTGGAAGTAAAGCCTTTTTCCATTGATCACGATGCGGTAAAGCCGGTGGCTTACCGGATCCAGCATGGACATAAGTCTGTTGCGGTTGCCACGGATATGGGGCATTATGACCAGTATATTATTGAGCATCTTCAGGGACTTGATGCGGTATTAATCGAATCCAATCACGATGTAAATATGCTGCAGGCAGGGCCTTATCCCTACTATCTGAAACGCCGGATCCTGGGAGAACACGGGCACCTTTCCAATGAGAATGCGGGACGGCTTTTGTGCTGTATTCTTCATGAAAACTTAAAGAAGATTTTGCTGGGCCACTTAAGCAAGGAGAACAATTATGAAGAGCTTGCTTATGAGACGGTAAGGCTTGAGATCACAGAAGGAGATAATCCATTTAAGGCATCTGATTTTTCCATAGCGGTTGCAAAAAGGGATCAGATGTCAGAGATTATTACGATATAACGAGCGCAAGAGAGCGAAGATGAGCTTTTTCATCGGCGCGAAGGTTGAATGTTGATTATGAACCGCAGGTCCATGATATAATCTAATGAAAGAGGAGAAACATTATGAACAAAACGATTATTACAGTAGTTGGAAAAGATACCGTAGGGATCATAGCAAAGATTTGTACTTATTTAGCAGGCAACCAGGTGAACATATTGGATATTTCCCAAACCATTGTCCAGGGCTTCTTTAATATGATGATGATCGTGGATATCAATGATGCAACAAAGCCTTTCGGTGAACTGGCTGATGAACTGGAACAAATTGGCGATGAAATCGGAGTAAAGGTGAAATGCCAGCGTGAAGAGATTTTTACCAGCATGCACCGTATCTGATAACAAGTTCAAGGCATAAGAAAAGGATGGGTTCCCGATATGTTAAATATGTTTGAAGTTAATGAAACCAATAAAATGATCGAACAGGAGCTGCTTGATGTACGTACCATTACCATGGGCATCAGCCTTCTTGACTGCAGTGACAGTGACTTAAAAACGGTGAATGAAAAAATTTATAACAAAATTACAACCGTTGCAAAAGATCTTGTGGCAGTTGGTAAGGAGATTGAAAAGGATTTTGGAATTCCCATTGTAAATAAAAGAATTTCTGTAACTCCCATTGCCATAGTCGGCGGTGCGGCCTGCAAGAGTCCGGAAGATTTTGTGACCATTGCACAGACCCTTGACCGTGCGGCCAAGGAGGTGGGCGTTAATTTCATTGGCGGCTATTCTGCCCTTGTGAGCAAGGGAATGACCGCTGCGGATAAAAACCTGATCTGCTCCATACCAAAAGCTCTCGCCTGTACAGATCGTGTATGCAGCTCTGTGAATGTAGGTTCCACAAAGACAGGCATTAACATGGATGCAGTGGCTCTTATGGGAGAAACTGTAGTGGAAACGGCAAAGGCCACCAAGGACATTGATTCCCTCGGCTGCGCCAAACTGGTGGTATTTTGCAATGCACCGGATGATAATCCTTTTATGGCAGGAGCGTTTCACGGGGTGACGGAAGCGGATGTCATCATTAATGTGGGAGTCAGCGGTCCTGGAGTTGTTAAGACCGCCATTGAAGCAGCCAGAGGAAAGGATTTTGAAGTTCTCTGTGAAACCATTAAGAAAACCGCCTTTAAGATAACCCGCGTGGGTCAGCTGGTTGCCCAGGAGGCGTCAAAAAGGCTGAATGTTCCATTTGGTATCATTGATTTATCTCTTGCACCGACTCCAGCCGTTGGTGACAGTGTGGCTGAAATCCTGGAAGAGATCGGTCTGGAACGGGTAGGAGCACCGGGTACCACGGCTGCCCTTGCCCTATTAAATGACCAGGTAAAAAAAGGCGGCGTTATGGCCTCCTCCTATGTGGGCGGTTTAAGCGGTGCGTTTATTCCGGTCAGCGAAGATCAGGGAATGATCGATGCGGTAGCCATGGGAGCGTTAAATATTGAGAAACTGGAAGCCATGACCTGTGTCTGCTCAGTGGGACTTGATATGATCGCAATTCCTGGAGACACACCTGCCACTACCATTGCAGGGATTATTGCAGACGAATCTGCGATCGGAATGGTAAACCAGAAGACGACGGCAGTCCGCATTATTCCGGTTATTGGAAAATCCGTGGGAGAGACGGTGGAATTCGGCGGTTTATTGGGATATGCTCCTGTTATGCCGGTCAGCAAGTACTCCTGCGAGAAATTCGTTACCAGAGGCGGACGGATTCCGGCGCCTATTCACAGCTTTAAAAATTAAGTACTGGTAGAGGATGGATACAGGGAATGAATATCTATTTGATTCGCCATGGACGGCAAAACAGCAAACTCTGTAATATCGATGTGGATCTATCCGAGGAAGGCCGCCGCCAGTCGGCCTTAGTCGGGGAACGGCTTGCCTCCATAGGTATGGAAGCGGTATATTCCAGCCATTTGATCCGGGCGGTGGAAACCGCCAGGGAAGCAAACCGGTACTGGAATGCAAAGCACATCATAAGACAGGAGCTTAGAGAGATTTCCTTTGGAGATATGGAAGGAATGGCGGATGAGGAGATAGCGGAAAAATACGGAGATTTTCAGAAAGAACAGGCACGGCTGGAACAGGATTTGCCCTACCCCGGAGGCGAGTGTGCCGGGGATGTGATGAAACGGGCCATCCCTGTCCTTGAAGAAATAGCCGCAAGCGGTTACCAGAATGTAGCCGTTGTGACTCACGGAGGCGTGATCCGCTCCGTGACATCTGCGCTGCTTCATATGGAGCCGAAATATTATCGTCTCCTTGGAAATTCCCTTGAGAACTGCAGTATTACAGAAGTGCACTGGAACGAAAAAACAGGGCGTTTTTTAATGGAACGTTTTAATGATTATGCGCATCTTGAACCTTACCCGGAGCTTTTGCGGGCAAGCTGGGTGGATGCAGAAAACTGAAACACCCATCGGGTGTACCTTTGCGCCCAAAAAGCATGGGCAGGAAAGAAGGAACACCCTACGGGTATCCCTTTATGCCCAAAAAGCATGGGCAAGAAATAGGAAAGGAAATGCCTGATTTCATGGAAGAAAAGGAAAAAGAACATTTAATTCAGATTGGAAGAGAGTTTCTTGATGAAAATCTGCTTCGGATCGTAATCAGCAATCCATCAGATAAGCAGGGCGTTTCCAAAGTAAAGGTACGCCCGCTTTTGTTAAAAGGAAGCCTGATTTTTCAAGCGGAAGAGCTGGTGGGAAACCAGGCTTTTCATAAGAATTATTCTGCAGGTGAATGCATCTCTTATATCGTGGATCTGCTGGATGGAACCCTTCGTCAGATGGAACTGGAATCCAGGAAAGGTCAGGTCAGAGTGCTGATGAGCAAGAAAGGAAGCCCAAGCATCAAGATAAAGCGGCAGCAAAAGATTGCGGCACCTTCCCCGGTCCTTCAGCATAACAGACAGAAAAGTTATATATTAAAAGAAGGCACACCAGTCCCCTTTCTGGTGGATCTGGGAGTCATGACGGCGGAAGGAAAAATCATTGCTTCCAGATATGATAAGTTTCGCCAGATCAACAGGTTTTTAGAATTTATTGAGGATATCCTCCCCAGGCTTGATAAGAGCAGAGAGAATGTGATCATTGATTTTGGCTGCGGGAAGTCCTATCTGACCTTTGCCATGTATTACTATCTTCATGAGCTGAAAGGGTATTTGATCCGTGTCATCGGACTGGATTTAAAGCAGACGGTCATTGATGACTGTAACCGCCTGGGAGAACGGTATGGATATGATAAGTTAAAATTTTATCATGGAGATATCGCTTCCTACGAGGGAGTGGACCATGTAGATATGGTTGTAACACTTCATGCCTGTGATACCGCTACAGACTATGCCCTTGCAAAGGCAGTCCGCTGGGGAGCCTCTGTCATTTTATCAGTTCCCTGCTGTCAGCATGAGCTGAATAAAACCATACATCAGGAGCTTATGGCTCCCGTATTTCAATATGGTCTGATCCGGGAACGGATGGCAGCTCTATATACGGATGCACTCAGGGCAGAAATTCTGGAAAACCATGGATACCGGACTCAAATTCTGGAATTCATCGACATGGAGCATACACCGAAAAATATTTTAATTCGCGGAGTTAAACAGGGCGAAAAGAAAGATAACCGCAGGGAGATCCAGGAAATCATGGAATTTCTCCACGGGAAACTGA
Source organism: Lacrimispora sphenoides JCM 1415 (assembly GCF_900105615.1). Taxonomy (NCBI): domain Bacteria; kingdom Bacillati; phylum Bacillota; class Clostridia; order Lachnospirales; family Lachnospiraceae; genus Lacrimispora; species Lacrimispora sphenoides. Next base: position 1,497,910 of record NZ_LT630003.1, read on the forward strand.
CTCTTGCTGACCTGCTTATAGAAGAGGATAAGAACTAGAAAGTGGATGGTAATTTTTGATTATATGTGGTATGATATATAAAACGATTTAAGGAGGAGAAATCAGTGCCTTTCATCAACTCGAAAGTAAATGTCGCATTATCAGAAGAAGAAAAAGCAGCACTAAAAACAAAGCTTGGACAGGCCATCAGCCTCATTCCCGGTAAATCGGAAAGCTGGCTTATGGTTGGCTTTGAAGATAACTGTTCCCTTTACTTTAAAGGGAATAATAATACAAAGCTTGCTTTTGTAGAAGTAAAGATTTTTGGTCATGCATCAGAACGGGATTACGACAGGCTGACCGCTGAGATCTGTAAAATCTATAAAGATGTGCTATCCATCGCCCAGGATAAAATTTATGTGAAATATGAAGAAGTGGATCACTGGGGTTGGAACGGAGGAAACTTTTAGCTGCACCAGCTGATTCTTATTCGGGAGGAATGGTTTATGGAGCTTTGGGATGTTTATGATGAAAACCGGGTGGCCACTGGAAAAACCCATGTCCGCGGAGTACCTCTTGGTACAGGAGAATATCACCTTGTGTCGGATATCTGGCTTGTAAATGGAAATCAGGAGATTTTGCTCACCAAAAGGCATCCGGATAAGCCTTACGGCCTTATGTGGGAATGCTCCGGGGGCTCTGTTCTTGCGGGAGAAACCAGCATAGAAGGAGCCCTTCGGGAGCTTTCTGAAGAAGTTGGGATCCGGACGGAAAAAGAGCAGCTCATCCTGATTCATGCAATCCGTCTGAAAGAGCGGTTTGTGGACACTTATATCACCAGACAAAAGGTTACCATAAATGACATAACCATTCAGCAAGAAGAAGTGGTGGATGCGAAGTTTGTAACGTTTGAACAGCTCCTTGAAATGTGGAAACAGGGAATCGTAGTTCCTAAATCCCGGTTTCTTCTATATAAAGATAGGATCAGGGAATTCATTCAGCCGCCATCATAGGATGACGACGGAATGAGTGAACTCATTTTTCATTTTTATGCGATATTTGTCCTGCACAATGGTCTGATAAATGTGGGAGCAGTAAAAATCCTGGCGGAGCATGGACCAGGCTGCTCCGGAAAGAATGAGTCTTGCATCGGCAGTTTTTGTGATGAGAGGGATGCTCCCTCTCTTTTTTATTTCTCCCATAAGACCTGCGGAAGTTTTTTTAAAGCCTAAAATCCGGGCATATGGGGCGTAACCGGCGTTCCGGCCTAAAACAACCTGCTGGGCAGTGATTCCAAGGGCGATATGGAGAAGCGCCCGGCTGATCCGTGTATAAGTATATTGCCTTGTTTTTAAGAGGTTGATTTTTTCCTCAAAAGGTAGGAAATCCGGAAGCTGCCTTAAGAGTCTGGCTGCCAGTTCTTCTGAAACGTCGGCATACTTCTCATAGGGAATATCTTCGCTGTCCAATTTAAGCAGGGTAGTATTTAATAAGGCGCTGAAATCGTCAGGAAACACAGGAAAACCCTGGGACATCATCTGTTTTGCTGAATCCGGCACCTGTATCAGGGAAGACTCCGCCTGCTTCAGGATATCTGGATTTTCATAAATGGCTTTCCGGATTCCCGTTGCAGAACTAAAACCTTCGGAGGCAAGACTGGTATCATGATAACCGTATCCTTTTCTGGATATTGTAACTGGAGTCATTGAACTTTTCTGCCTGTAAAGAGCCTTGCAATATTCGATTCCCAGGATGTTATTTGGGGAGGCCAGAATGGAAGCCTCATCCTCGTTTAAAATCCCACAGGAAATAAGGGCCAGATTTCTGGCCTGGGGAAAGGTGGCCCCCTTTTTCAGCTCTTTGCGCAGCTCTTTCGTATAAACAGGGGGTTCTGTGGCTAAAATAGAAGCAATACCGGTAAGTTTTTCCACATTACCGCATTCGCTTCCAAAGCAGACACTGCCAACTACTCCCAGATTGTTAAGAAGGGCGATCCCACTGGCTGCAAAATCCTCTGCGCTGCTGGAAGCAAAGACAGACGGAAGCTCGATTACCAAGTCAGCTCCGCAAGACAATGCCATAGCTGTTCTTGTATATTTATCATAGATGGCAGGAGCTCCTCTTTGGACAAAATCCCCGCTCATAGCCACGATGCAATAGTCTGCCTGAGAGATTTCTTTGGCTTTCCTGATATGGTAAGCATGTCCATCGTGGAAAGGATTGTATTCAGCGATAATACCAACGGCTAGAGAACTTTTGTTTTTCATGTTAAAAGATATCCTTTTTCATTTTCTTATCCTCTATTATGCGATTGTTTCGCAAAAAATGCAAATTATTTTAGCACAACACTTGAAAATTTTAGCGAATCCTCATAGAATAGAGTGAGAATCGGTGAAAAACATCGATTAAAAGAACAGGAGAATAGATAGGTATGAATTTTATCGTTGAAACATCAGCTCGACATGTACATCTAACTCAGGAACATCTTGAGATTTTATTTGGAAACGGCTATGAGTTAACAAAGAAAAAATCTTTATCCCAGCCAGGCCAGTATGCCTGTGAGGAGAGAGTAACTGTTGTTGGTTCCAAGGGCGAGTTTAAAGGAATTTCCATTTTAGGCCCGGTTAGAAAAGCGACTCAGATAGAGCTTTCCGCAACCGATGCCCGTTCCGTTGGAATTGCTGCGCCTTTAAGAGAATCCGGCGACGTTGCCGGCAGCGGTGCATGCAAGATCGTAGGACCTGCTGGTGAAATTGAGATAACAGAGGGCGTGATCGTTGCAAAACGTCATATCCATGCAACTCCTGCAGAAGCAGAAAAGCTTGGTGTTAAAGATGGTGAAGTTGTTTCTGTGAAAATAGACACAGACGGTAGAAGCCTTATTTTCGGAGATGTAGTTGTGCGTGTAAATGAAAATTATGCTTTGGCTATGCACATTGACACAGACGAATCCAACGCAGCAAGCTGTGGCAGAGAACAGTACGGCGAAATTATTAAATAAATGAAGGAGAATCAAAGGAATATGAAAATTTTAGTTATTAACTGCGGAAGCTCTTCCTTAAAGTACCAGCTGATCGATATGGAGAACGAGGGAGTCTTAGCAATAGGCTTATGCGAGAGAATCGGCATTGCCGGTTCCAAGCTGACTCACAAGTCAGAAGGCAATGAGGATATGGTAGTAGAGAAAGAGATGCCGAACCATACCGTTGCTATCAAGCTGGTTTTGGATGCATTGGTTGACCCGAAATATGGTGTAATCAAGGATACCAGTGAAATTTCTGCAGTAGGACACAGGGTTCTCCATGCAGGAACGATTTACAGCGATTCTATCGTAGTAAATGAAGACGTGAAAAAGGTTATCCGTGACTGCTTTGATTTAGGACCTTTGCATAATCCGGCAAACCTGATGGGAATTGAAGCATGTGAGGAAGCTGTACCGGGAGTTCCTAATGTAGCAGTATTTGATACTTCTTTCGGTATGGGTATGCCAGATAAAGCAGCCATGTATGCAATTCCTAATGAATATTATGAGAAATACAGCATTCGCCGTTACGGCTTCCATGGAACAAGCCACAAATTTGTATCCAATGAAGCTTTAACTTATTGTGATCTGGATCATAAGAATGGCAAGGTAATCGTATGCCACTTAGGAAACGGAGCCAGCATTTCTGCCTCCATCGGCGGCAAGTGCGTGGATACCAGCATGGGACTGACTCCTTTAGAGGGTCTTATCATGGGTACCAGAAGCGGTGACATCGATCCTGCTGTTATTCAGTTTATCTGCAATAAGGAAGGCAAGAACGTTAATGAGGTACTGGACATTTTAAATAAAAAATCCGGTATCCTTGGTATGTCCGGCGGTATTTCCAGCGATTTCCGTGATGTGCAGAAGGCACAGGGAGAAGGAAATCGTCTGGCTGATATTGCTATCCAGGCATTTATTTACCGCGTGGCAAAATATATCGGTTCATATGTAGCAGCAATGAACGGTGTTGACGCTATTGTGTTTACTGCTGGCGTTGGCGAGAACGATAAGCCGATCAGAGGTGCGGTTTGTGAATATTTAGGCTACCTTGGTATTTCTATTGATGCTGAAGCCAATAAAGCAAGAGGAAAACGTGTTATGATCTCCACACCGGATTCCAAGGTAAAGGTATGCGTAATTCCTACCAATGAAGAGCTGGCCATTGCAAGGGAAACAAAAGCTCTGGTATAATCCGGGATAAAATGGTACATGATGTTGAGTATGGGTTACAGTTCAGCCATACCATTCATAAGTATGGCTGAACTGTTACTTCAAATATGGAAATATTTGTTGACAAATGTTGCACCCATATGTATAATAACATAGGTGCGTATTAGGAGACTAGTATGCTTATTAATTTAACTGAGTTGTTCACCCTTGAAGGGAAAGAGAAAACTTACACACCCGATCTTGATATGAAGGTCTATCACGGGCCAGGCGGTGATTATGAAGTAGTAGATGCAGAACCTGTGCTGCTGCGGATTATGAATCTTGGAGACAAAAAGCTGGTAGTGGAAGGAAAAGCGAAATTAGCTTTAATCATTCCATGTGACCGCTGTTTGGATCCGGTACGTGTTGACCTAAGTTTTGATGTAATCCGTGCTCTTGATTTGAGCGAAACGGATTCGGGAATTGTAGAAGATTTCGAAGAACAACCATTTATTAATGGTTATAATCTGGATGTAGACCAGTTGGTTTGTGATGAACTCATACTGAACCTGCCTATGAAAGTTCTCTGTAGTGAAGACTGCAAGGGGATTTGTAATAGATGTGGAACAAATCTCAATCATGAGACTTGTGACTGCGATATTAGGTCTGCAGACCCTAGAATGGCAGTCATCCAGGATATTTTTAAAAAGTTTAAGGAGGTGTAACCATGTCTATCTGTCCAAAGAACAAATCTTCTAAAGGAAGAAGAGACAAACGTAGAGCAAACTGGAAGATGAGCGCTCCAAACTTAGTGAAGTGCAGCAAGTGCGGTGCACTTATGATGCCTCACAGAGTATGCAAGGCTTGCGGTTCTTACAACAAGAAAGAAATCATCAATGTTGAAGCTTAAATTTCTGCGGATTTTGTGGAAATAGGATTTTAACCGTATCAACTTAATTAGAAAATTTCTTTAAAAAAAGCTGTTACTCAAGGAATTGAGTAGCAGCTTTTTTAAGTGTGACGGGTATGGACTACAACCCTTCTTTAACCTGGACGATGCTGTTTTCTAAATTCTGTTATGGTGCAATCAAAATATTTCTTAAAGCTGTTACTAAAATGCTGGCTATATCCATACCCCACCATATCGGCGATTTCATAGATTTTTTTATCTGTTTGTATTAATAATTCCTTTGCTTTTTCCATTCGTGTACGTATAAGAAAATCATAAACACTAGTACCGGTTTCTTTTTTAAACAGCATTGTCATATAACAATGATTTAGACGGAATTGGGCAGCAATTTCTCTTAATGTCAAATCTTCTTCAGAATAATTCTGATAAATATACGTTTTTATATCTTCAACAAGACTATTATCAATAGTAAGCTCTTTTTTCATAGCTTCCCGATAAGAATGCTTCAGTTCCTCAGCTTTATGAAAGATTGAGCCAAAAAAGAATTTTGCCCCCAGTTTTTGGAAGACGTTTAGTCGTTCAATCACTTGTTTTTCAAAACTTTCCAAGTGTATGGTGAAATCCTGATCAGTTACTGTTTTTTTATGGAGATAAAGAAAAAATATTTGAGCAGCATTGGATTTTACAAAAATACAGTCGGGATACAGATTTTCCAGTTCATCACATATAAGTTCAATGCTATCTGATGATAGTAAAGAGCTTTCGGATAAAACTCCAGTCAAATTGATAACTCCGGTTGTGCCTATCTTGTCAGAGATATCAATATCAAACTGCTTTAATTTTTTTAAGTCTAAATCATGAAACTGGTTTTGCAAAAGTTTGGAGAGATAATGTCTTCTTACAATGGGAAGGCCATTTGTAAGAATCATCTTGGTCTTTGTGCGGTTAAGCAGTTCCGTTTCCGCTCTTTTTACCACTTCAATTAATGCTTCATTACTGATAGGTTTGGTCAGATAGTCAAAGGCGTTTAATTTGAGTGCTTGCTTGGCATATTCAAAATCCTCATGACCGGATAAAAATATAAACAGCATATCCGGATATCGCTCTTTTATTTGACGTGCCATTTCAATGCCGTCCATTACCGGCATTTTTATATCACTCAGTATGATGTCAGGCTGGTGAGAGGTTAGATATTCCAGTGCGTCAATACCATCCCTGGCCACATATTCAAGACAAAATCCATTAGATTCCCAATCAATATTTTTTTGAATTGCTCTTCGTATAATGGCATCGTCATCAATAAATAATAGTGTAGTCATCTCACTCCTCCTTAATTTCCGGCTGAATTTCAGTATGGAAAGGTATCTTCACAGTAACAGTGGTTCCAACATCAATCTCGCTTTCTATGGAAATGCCATAATCTGCACCATAAGCAAGCTGAAGTCGCTGATGGACATTTTTTAATCCATAGGTTTGAGAGGAATTAGGGGCATTACAGTTATGAATCGCCTCTGTAAGTTCCGCTAATGCTTCTTTGCCGATTCCTATTCCGTCATCGGATAAATAGATATAGAGGCTGTCCCGAATGGGTTCAGCAGTGATGGTGAGCATTCCACTTGAGCGTTTAGGGCGTATTCCGTGATAAATTGCATTTTCCACGATGGGCTGCAGTGAAAGCTTGATAATCCTGCAGTCAAAAAAAGCATCATCAATACCGATATAAAAAGTAAATTCGTCTTCGTACCGAAGCTGCTGAATCTGCAGATAGCTCACAACATGCTTAATTTCCTCTTTAAGCAAAATCATGTTTACCCCTTTGCTGACCCCTATCCGATAAAAAGTGGACAGTGAATCAATCATAAGAATTGCATTGTCTGTTTCACCAAGTTCACATAGCTGTCTGGCAGAATAGAGGGTATTATATAAAAAGTGAGGATTGATTTGGGATTGGAGAGCGGATAGTTCTGCTCTTCGTTTATTTTCCAGCTGAAGATTTAATTCATGAATTAAATGCTTCATATTTTGTGTCAATTCTCCGATTGTGTTGTTTAATGTACTTATTTCTTTAATTCCCCAGATGTTAAATTCTGTATCCAGATCTCCCTTTCCTACCTGAGAGATTTTTTTTGTGAGGGCTATTATAGGTTTACTGACCTGTATGGAAAGTATGGAGTAAATGATAAGTCCTAAAGAAAGTAATGAGATGGCGGCAATGGGCAGGATTGTTGTGGATTTTTCCAGATCCAAGTACATCTCTTCTTCGGGGATGGCTGCCATGATTCCCAGTCCGCTGAGCATAAGAGGGCGGTAGAGAACATAACATCCTGTTTCTTTATCCGTATAAAATTTTTGCTCATCGGAATGATAACTGCGCACTTTTTCGATCACTTCTTCTGAAAGCCTGTATTTTTCAGGAACATTTTCTGGATTCAAATAATTGTTTTCCTGAATCAATGTCAGATAACTGTTGTTGGTGATTCTCTGTTTTTCAATTATATCTTCCAGGTAGCTTGCTTTTAGACGAATTAGGAAAATTCCCTGCACATCCGTTTCGGGGGTTCCGAGAAGCTGTGTGATTGGCAGGCTGTTTTCCTGAGGATAGATCGTTTCATAAGGAGAGGGACCATTAATATCCCGCCACTTGATTCCATCATTTCCATACTTTCCAAAATATTTATTGAAGTCAAAGTTAATCTGCTTAATTGAGTTATTTCCGGCGTATAGCATGATGGAATTGTCATTCAAATAAAGAAATACAGATTCCAGAATAGATGCATTGTGGGAATAAAAATTACGGATATCATTATTCAGGGCAATATAGGATTCTGGATCCAACGTTTTCTTATTGCTATTTAAATTATATTGCAGTTTATTATAATTCTTGTTCTGAACCAGAACTGTTATTTGCTGAAAAAGCTTGTAGCAGTTTTCATCCAATGTATTTCCGATATTAATCATGGTTCCGACAGCATTATTTTCGACAATATTGGTAATCTGGTAGGAAGATATATTATAAAAAGCTAAAAAAGAAAGAGCTGTAAACAGAATAACAAGAAAAATGTTCGTGGCAAGGATTATGGTTCGGATAGAAAAAGAATTTTTGATAGGAATCACCTTCTTTCTGTTTTGGAATTGTTAGATTCAAACAATGAGATCAATTGGATTATATATTTCGATCTGGGTTATGTCAAATGAAAACAATAAAAAAACCATGTTTTATCAGCAATATAAACATATTATACTTTTTTCTAAAAATACTTTATTTACTATTCACTGAAATTATAGTTAGATAATAGTAACAAGCGCTTGGGTTAACATGTATAGGAAGGAAGGTAGGAAAACGTTGAAAAACGGATATGTATACAAAAAAAGAGTGACGACGCCATATATACTGATATTTCCGGCGGTAGTGTTTATGGCAGTGTTTATGGCCTATCCGTTGCTAAGGGTATTTGTATTGAGCCTGCAGAGGAACAACCCTTCAAAACCGTATCTGAATGGTTTTGTAGGGTTGGGAAACTTCATTGAATTGTTTCATACATCTCAATTCTATCAAGCATTGGCTAACTCATTCAAGTGGGTAATTCTAGAAGTTGTATTGCAGTTGTTATTTGGTATGGCTATTGCACTATTGCTTAATAAAAAATTTAAGGGAAGAGGGCTTGTCAGAACTCTGACCTTTATACCTTGGGCTTTGTCCGGCGTTCTGACTGCAGTAATATGGTCTTTAATTTATAATCAGCATATGGGAGTACTGAACGATATGCTGATGCGTACAGGTTGGATTGATAAGGGGATCGCCTGGACAGGAAATCGGGGAGTTGTGTTTGGGGCAGTTGCTCTGGCGGAGCTTTGGAGGGGGATTCCTTTCTTTGCCATTACTTTACTGGCAGCGATGCAGAATATATCAGGTGAACTTTATGAGGCTGCGAATGTGGACGGCAGCAATGCCTTTCAAAAACTTTTATACATAACACTTCCGCTTTTGAAGGAAACCATCGTATTGACAACTCTTTTAAGGGCTGTATGGGAATTTAACAGTGTGGATTTGATTTACAGTCTTACAGGAGGAGGACCGGCGGGGATGACAACCACATTGAGTATGTATATTGCAGACCAGGCGATACGAACCAGTAACTATGGGTATGGCTCATCGATTTCAGTAGTAAGCTTTTTAATTCTTTCGGTCTTTGCTATTATCTATATGAAATGTACAAATTTTGGAAAGGACAGTTGATTATGAAAGAGAAACGAAGACAGATGACACTTTATTTATTATTGATTCCTTTGCTGCTTTTCGTGCTTTTTCCTATTTACTGGACACTCTGCACCTCTTTGAAGCATGAGGGGGATATTTCAAAAATTCCGGTTAAATATTTTCCTTCACCTCTGACCTTCCAAAACTATGTGACTTCATGGAATCAGGTAGGATTTTCAAAATATTTTGTTAACAGTTTAATTGTTAGTATTAGTTCCGTAGCAGCCATTGTACTCATTGCTATTATGGTGGGATATGCATTAAGCAGGTATGAGTTTAAGGGAAAAGGGGCTTTTATGCTTGCACTTCTCAGCACCCAGTTCGTTCCGGTTGCAGTACTGCTTATTCCGCTTTTTAATATTTTTAATGGTTTACAATTAATTGGCACGAGAAGTAGTATTATTCTGGCGAATATAACATTCCAGCTTCCTTTTAACTCTATTTTGATGAGAGGATTTATATCCAATATTCCTATTGATTTGGAGGAGGCGGCTTCCATTGATGGCTGCAGCCGGTTTCAGGGAGTGATAAAAATTGTTCTGCCCATGTTAGTGCCGGGGATTGTTGCAACAGCAGCATTTGCATTTATAGGCTGTTGGAATGAGTTCTTATTCAGTTTAATGTTTCTGAATGATCCGAATAAATTTACAGTGCCGATTGGACTTCGGTTTATGCAGGGACAGTTTGATATCAATTATGGTGCTTTGGCAGCAGGTGCATTGATTGCAATGTCCATACCGGTACTGCTGTTTGCCTATTTACAGAAACATTTAGTACAGGGGTTGACTGCCGGAGCCGTTAAGGGTTAAAAAGGAGAAAAGAATAATGATGAAAAAACAATTATTGGGTACCGCAATTGTAATTATGTTGGCAATGGGGATGTCAGGGTGTAAATCAGCAGATACAAAGAATCATACCGATACGATAACCTCTGAAGTAAATAAGGAAGGGCAGGCTGGGAGCGAGCCTGTGACCATTACCTTCTGGGATGAAAATGCAGGACCCACAAGAACTCCATACTATGAGGAGCTGATTAAAAAGTTTGAGGAAAGCCATCCGGGAATTAAAGTGGAGTATGTGGGACTGCCCTGGAGTGATTCCAAGTCAAAATATGATGTGGCCATACAATCAGGAACCACACCTGATGTAGGAGGTATTACCCAGTCATGGCTGACTGACTTTATTGTAAAGGAAGCGGTAATCCCTCTGGATGATTATTTTGATAAATGGGATCAAAAGGACGATATGATTCCCGGATATATTCAATCTCAGCGTGATTGCGCTCCTAATGGTAAGCTTTATGCGATTAATAATACGGCGAATATTCCTGTTGTATGGTATCGTCCCGATGTATTAGAGGAAAAAGGAATTGATGTACCAAAATCCTGGAATGATGTTTTTAATACAATAGAAGCAACCACGGATAAAGGCAACAATATCTATGGATTCAGTATTCGGGGGGGATCCGGGGGAACCGGAGCTTTGGAAATGATGATGTATTCCTATTCCGGTATATCAGAAATGTTTGATGAGAATGGTAAAAGTACGGTCAATGATCCCTCTAATGTTGAGTTTGTTGAAAGGCTGTCATCTCTTTATAATGTTTACACTCCGGAAAGCGATATAACCAATGGATATAAAGAAATGGTAGCAGCCTTTGATACCAGGGTAGCAAATATGATTTATCATAATCTGGGTTCCTATGGTGAACATAGTAAGACCCTAGAAGAAGGAGAATATGCTGCTCTTACCAGCATTGAATCCGTAAAAGGATCTACCAGTTTGGTAACCAATGGCTGTATTTCTTATAGTATATTTAAAACTACGAAGCATCCCGAAGAGGCTTTTGAATTTTTAAGCTTCCTTTGTGAAAATGAACAATCCATATATTGGAATCAAAATATCGGTCAGCTTCCGACTACCAAAACTTCTCTGGAATCAGATTATGTAAAACAATTGCAGCATATCCGTGCAGCAGCAGAAACATCTTCCGATCCTGATATTAAAGCAGTACTCCTGCCTATTTACCTGCCGGGTTATGCGGATCTCCATGAAAATGTACTGCCCAGCCAGTTTCAGGAGGTTCTGCTTGGTAATAAAACAGCTCAGGAATTTCTTGATAATTGGGCGGGTGAGATGACGAAGTTAAAGGAAGAATACGATCAATATCTTACGAATTAAGAACACAGAGCTGAAAGAAAATATATCAGGAAAGGTGCCACATTATAAATCTTTCAGCTTTCTTTTGTGGCAGCACCGTAGTTAAAAACGGAATGCATAGGAGCATAGGATGATTGGAACGAAATATCCCTCTGAGATGAGGACTTATATTGATCCGAAAACGGGGCATCTGGTGACACAGCTTACACAAAATGGACAGAACTTCCATATGTATTTTACGGATAATTCCTTCGATATTAAAGGAAATGACATCTATTTTTTATCAAATCGAGGTTACGAAGGTGAAATTTACAATATATTCCATATGAATTTAAATACCGGAGATATGACCCAATTAACGGATGAGCCGGCGGGAGTTGTCTTTAATACAATAACAAAAACACCGGACAGCCAGTTGATAGCCTATAAAACCGGGAATTGTCTCAAGATTTTGAATAACCAGACTGGTTCAATCCAAACAATTTATGAAGATAACGTAATGAAGTTTGGCAATATACATATCAGTCCAGATAAAAAAATGATTGGTTTTTGCAGAAATGAAAAGGCGGATGTACTTCCTGATACCGGGCCGAATTATTCTGGTTTTAAAGAGAGAATGTTTGCCATCAAGGATGGGCGGGTATCAGTAATCGGACTGGATGGCACCGGGTTCCGGGATGTATGGAGGGATACTCATCAGCTGTCACACTTTCAGTTTTCCCCTGAAGATAGCCGGATAGCCATGTTCTGTCACGAGGGCCCGTGGAACTATGTACATCAAAGAATTTGGATTTTAAACATGGAGACATCAGAGGTTATTCCATGCTTCCGCCAGGGAGAGGACGACTGCGTAGGTCATGAGTTTTGGACCAGAGATGGAAACATCTTATTTGATAATCGGAGAGCAGGTCATGATGGAACCATTTCTTCAGATAAAACCCAGGTGGTCACAAAGGGGGCTGATTCAGGGCAGATTCCTTATTTCGGTTTTGCGGATAAAAAAGGAGAGGTACTAAAAAAGATAGAAATGCCATTTTACTGTAACCATTATCACGCGAACAATGACAGTACATTGTTTGTTGGAGATGGAGTGGAGGATATCGTCTTAATTAGAACCGAAGATGGGAAAGTACAATTGACAACCTTGACTAATCATAATACTACCTGGAAATACCAGCGTTCTCATTGTCATCCAACTTTTAGCTGGGATGGGAGAAAAATTCTCTATGCTGCGGATACAGATGAGATGCATTGCAATCTTTTTCTTGTTAAATTACATGAAGGGGAAAAAGATGGCTGATAAAATGGTTTATTATACAAGTCTGCACCGTCTGTCCGCAATATTTCGGAATAACAAGCCTAGAATGGCTATGCATGCAGATAATCGAAAAGAGTTTGAAGAATGGCAGAAGGAAACCAGAGAGAAATTAAAAATTCTGCTTGGAATGAATAAGTTGGAAGAATGTCCATTAAAGCCTCAGCTCATGGAACGAGAGGAGGAAGAAAACTTTTATCGGACCCGTATGCTGATTCAGACGGATATTGATGTATGGATGCCTTTTTTTATACTAGAGCCGAAGGGCAGGGAAGGAGAAAAACTTCCCTCTGTTATTGCTGCTCATGGTCATGATAGCGGAGGAAAAGCCGTTATTGCAGGAAAATGGGACCGCTCAGGGGTTAAAAAAGCGGCGGAACAGTATCATTACACCTATGGATTGGAAATGGTCCGAAGAGGTTACCGGGTTTATTGCCCGGATGCCAGGGGTTTTGGGGAACGCAGGGAAAGATCCGGTCAGGGAGACACTATAAAACAATATATGTCCAGTACCTGCCGGGAATTAAACCAAATGGCAATCTCTCTGGGACTTTCACTTACGGGACTTTGGGTATGGGATCTTATGCGGTTAACGGATTATATAACAAAAAGAGAAGATAATATACCGGGGAAAATCGGATGTATGGGGTTATCCGGCGGTGGATTGCAGACTCTTTGGCTTGCCGCATTGGATGAGCGGATCCAGGCAGCTGTGGTAAGCGGATATTTTTATGGATATCATGATGCGCTGCTGATTGACAATACAAACTGCAGCTGTAATTATGTTCCTCATCTGTGGGAACATGCAGATATGGGTGATATCGGAGCATTGGTGGCTCCCAGGGGACTGCTGATAGAAACTGGCAGTGAAGATCCGTTAAATGGAGAGGGAGGGCTTCAGAATGTGCAAGCTCAGCTGGAAACAGTAAAGAAGGCCTATACCTTGAGAGAAACGGAAGATAATCTGTCTCATCATATATTTTCAGGGTCTCATAGGTGGTCTGGCGAAACTGCATATGATTTTATGGACAAATTTTTAAAATAGATATGTATGAACAAGCTAAAGTAGTCAAACTGAGGGCCTTTTATGCAGCAAGGCGTTTTTTATCAGGCCGCCAAAATGGCGGCCTGATTGCATGAGGAAGACAAATATTATTCTACTCCTAGTTTACTACCGATTATTTAATAAATAATACTTGTATGCAGCCCGTATTGCTTCTTTTGCATTGTTGTTGATGAACGGAATTCCATGACCTCCTAATATAATGTTTGGATCTAAATTGAGATTCCATAATTTTTGAAAGCTTATCCCCAATTTATTGGCGCTATAACTAAGGTCCCCTTTCCAGCCAGTTTTAATATCTGTCCCGGTTTCCCCCTCTACGAAGAACATGTCTCCTGAAAATAAGATCCTGTCATCATCAACATTGGTATAATAAAGGATTGTTCCATCGGTATGCCCGGGCATAGGATAAACGATTATCTGTAAGCCATCAAATGTTAAAGTTTGATCCTCCTTAAGTATAACATCAGCAACACAGGGAGGCGCCATATGATTAGTAAAGGGACTATTTGGCCCAAAGTAACCTTTTTGGAGCGTCTCATTATCTGCACCAACATATATTTTTGCACCTTGATTCTGGAAATAGGCCGCACAACCAGCATGGTCATCATGACCATGGGTAAGGAGAACGGCTGAAATTTCTTCCTCTTTAATTTTCCAATAAGCTAGATTATTTCGGATAGTCGTCAAAGCATCCGGTTTACTGCTATCAACCATAATATAACCATTCTTGGTTTTAATCAGATAGGCATTTCCCAATTCGCCATAGCTGCCTCCTGAGATCAGATAAAGTTTATCTTTAATTTTCATTATAATTCCTCCCGTTGTAGCTTTCGATATATTCTTCCAATTCAGTTTTGATGGTACTGACCTTAGTACCGTAGATCACCTGCAGATTATTACCTTTTTGAATAACTCCTGCAGCACCCGTAGATTTAAGGAGTGCCTCATCGGTTTTTGCGGCGTCTTTCACAACCACTCTTAAACGTGTTGCACAATTATCTAAATCCACAATATTATCCATTCCACCCAGTCCATCAACGATTTGCACATACATATCTGTGGAAGTGCCTGCTTTTTCTTTTGCCTCAGCTTTCTTCTTATCAAGGTAATCCGCTTTTGTATATAATTTAGAATCCTCATCGTCTTCCCGGCCAGGTGTTTTTATATTTAATTTCATTATGGCAAACCGGAAAACCACATAATAAATCATTGCGTAAGCGAAACCTACGAGTAATACGGCAATCCAATTTGTTCGCACGTTCCCGGGCAAAATACCATATAAGGCGAAATCAAGGGCTCCGCCTGAGAAAGTATACCCCACACCTGCATTCAGCATGTTTACAACGGCAAAGGAGATGCCGCCTAAAACACAATGGATCCCAAAGTATAGAAGCGGTGATACAAATAAGAATGAAAATTCACAGTGATACCCTTGCTGGCTTCCAAAAGCCTGACCGCCATTACCAATTCTTTAACGCATGCGGTTGAGATGGCAAAACACGGTAATAAGGATATCAAAGTGGTGGGAGGGAAACTGCACCAAATACAATTGTTTTTATACGGCAGCGATACGGTACTGGAATTATCCCAGTATAGGGTTGATTATACACTGCTGGGAGTTTTCGCAATTACCGGTACCGGGCTTTATATCCACACGGAAGAGGAAGGTCTGGTCAAAAGAGCCATGGTCAATTGCGCCAAAAAAGTCATCGCAGTTGCGGATTCTACGAAAATGGATACAACAGGCTTCTTCAAAGTCTGTGCATTAGAGGATATTGATGTTTTAATTACGGATATAGAACCCTCCCCAGATTTCCAACGTGATCTGCAGGAGCATGGTGTGGATTTAATTATCGCCGGATAAACTGCAATTCATTCATAGGAGGAGTTATGATGTTAAATTTAGATCGAATTTACTTAAATACAAATTTGCCGGAGCCAAAAACCTACAATGAAGTTTGTCCTGTTTTATTGTCGGACCAAACGATGGAAGAGCGGTATCAGAAGGTTATAGCTGAAATGAAGGAAAGAAAACTCGATTATCTGGTAATTTATGCAGACAAGGAGCATAGTGGGAATTTCGAATACTTAACCGGCTTTATTCCGCGCTTTGAGGAAGCTTTGCTAATTTTAAAACAGGATCTCAAGGTATATTACCTCTTAGGAAATGAAAATCTAAAGATGAGACAATATACCCGGCTGCCTGGCCATGTTATCCATGTCCCTTCCTTTTCGCTTCCAAACCAGTCTATGGAAAGTGAAATTGCTTTGGATTCTATTTTTGAACGGCAGGGATTGAACCAGGCAAATAGAATAGGGCTTGTGGGCTGGAAGCTATTTACGGGCATTGAAGCGAAAGAAGGTCCTTTTGATATTCCCTACTATATTGTTGAAGCACTAAAGAGAAGTGCACGGCCAGACGCGAATTTAGTGAATGCAAATGATTTATTTATAGGGCCAGGTAAAGGTGTTCGTATTACCAATAATGCAAATGAAATCGCTCATTATGAATATGGAGCCAATCTTTCCTCCAACTGCATTTTAAATGCACTAAATGCCATTGAAGTGGACAAGGCGGAAATCGAGATAGGTAAATACTTAACGGCAGATGGTCAGGTTAATACAGTGGTACCGATTGCCGCAACCGGAGAGAGATTTCAGCAGGCGAATCTCTATCCCACTGCAAAAAAGATTCAGCGAGGAGATGCATTTTCTCTTACAACAGGCTTCAAAGGAGGACTTTCAAGCAGGACTGGTCTTGTGGTCAGTAATGAGACAGAACTTCCTCAGGGCCAGAAGGATTATCTGGGAAGAGTTGTTTATCCTTATTACAATGCAGTTGTTGCATGGCTGGAAAATTTAAGGATAAATAAAACTGGAAAGGAAATCTATCAGCTGATAGAGACAGTCTTCCCGAAAGAACAGTATGGCTGGTCTTTAAATCCAGGACATTTAACCGCAGATGAGGAATGGATGTCGTCACCTATTTATCCGGGCTCAGATAATAAAATTAAGAGTGGTATGATTTTTCAGATTGATATCATTCCAGCTGTACCAGGATATACGGGCGTAAGCGCGGAAGATTGTATTGCCATTGCGGATGAAGCTCTGAGAGTAAGGATTCAGGAAGAATATCCCGGTTTATGGAAACGGATTCTTGAAAGAAGAGAATATATAACTCAAACTTTAAATATTTCTTTATCGGATGAAATCCTTCCGCTTTCCAATACAGTTGGCTATTTGAGACCTTTCCTTCTTAACAAATCGTCTGCAATGTGTTGTAATAAGTCTTGAACGGGTGTTAGAACTATTTTGTAGATCTTTTTTAATGCAAGAAAGGCGGCTGTTGGCAGTCATTCATGAAATAGGTCTAAAAGTAGTTAGGGGTAGGTTATAAGCTTTCATACCTTGTGTCCTAGAACCAGGCATCTCAAAAACATACTTTGAGCTTCATGTTAATTGAAGGGTCGCTAACATTCAAAGATCTTAAATAAGATGAGAAATAAGACATACTGTTGTCGTATTCCTTGTATTATACTATTTGCAGGAATTAAATAAAAAAGTAGCAAGGAGGGAGTTAAATGAACCGAATAAATGTAATATGTTTAGGTGTAAGAAGTATGGAAGATTCAATCCGCTTTTATAAAGATGGATTAGGTTTTCAAACAAACGAAACGGGCTATAACCCACCGGTAATTTTTTTTAATACCTCAGGAGGATTAAAACTGGAACTATATCCGATCGACTTATTAGCAAAGGATATTAGCAACAGCAATCCTCCGCAGATTCACTCTGGTTTTAGTGGCATAACATTGGCCTATAATGTGAAAAGCAAAGAAGAAGTACATCAAGTGATCGAATTAGCAAGAAAAGCCGGTGCACAAATTGAAAAAGAACCGCAGGATGTCTTTTGGGGCGGTTATCATGCTTATTTTTCGGACCCAGATGGTTATTTTTGGGAGGTTGCATACGGTCCTGAATTTAAGTTTGACGAGAATGATATGTTGATTATATGATATAAGAAAGTAAAACTATTGTTCATCATTTTTATAGAAGGCTTTATAAAGTAGGCCATCTTTCAGAAGCACGGCGGCAAACCAGAGATTGCCACCGTGCTATTTTTTACCATTCTTCCATTCATAATAACTGTCATGGATTACCTTCTTATCTGGCACTATTTTCTGATTATACAAAAAAAGGTTCCAAATCATTTGTAAAAAATGATAAAAAAAGCTTTACATTCGTTATACAATATGTTAATATGCATATGTAACCGGTTACATAAAGGAGATACTAAAAATGAATATACGGGATATTGCCAAAAAAGTAGGTGTTTCTTCTGCGACAGTGTCCAGAGTGATTAATCAGTCAGGATACGTAAAGGACGAAACGAAGCAGAAGGTTTTAGCAGCAATTGAAGAAGCGGATTTCGTACCGAATGCCATTGCAAGAAGTTTAAGCACCCGTGACTCTTCCAGTATCGGTGTTATTGTTCCGGATATAGCCAATGAGTTTTTTTCCAGTGTTATAAGCGGAATGGGAGAGATAGCGGTCAATAACCAGTATAACATTGTTTTGTTTGATACAGGTGAAATGCAGGAAAGGGAGCATCAATACCTTCAGATGGCAGAAGGCCAAAGACTTTCCGGTTTGATTATTACCCCGGTTTCCGAGCTTGATATGGTCACTCGGGATAAGCTGATACAATTTGAAAACAAGGGAATTCCAGTGGTTTTAGTTGACCGGAATATTAAAAATTCCAGTTTGGATGGTGTTTTTGTAGAGAATGCCGCCGCTGCTTATAAAGGAGTGGAATCTCTGATCCATGCCGGACACCGAAAGATCGCAATCATAACAGGTCCAAGCACTTCTATGCCGGGGAAGGACCGGTTAAAGGGATACAAGGCGGCCTTAATGGATTATAGGATTGAACTTAAGGAAGAGTATATTGTATCCGGAGATTTCAAGATTATCAAAGCCTATGAGCGGACAAAAGAATTGCTGCGGCTTCCGGATCCGCCGACTGCAATTTTTGCCTCCAATAACCAGACCAGTCTGGGAGTCCTTAAGTATCTTACCGAGCAGAAACTTAAAATGGGCAGGGACATATCAATGGTAGGCTTTGACCAGATTGAATCTCTTAAAATAATCGATTACAGGCTATCAACCATCGAACGTGATGCAAAGAGGCAGGGATATGAAGCTATGGCAATGCTGATTGACAAGCTGTCCCATAAGGAGAGTAAAAGCTCCGGCAGGAAAATATTTGTTCCATATCAGGTGGTGCTTCGCGGGTCAGAATTAATAAAATAGGCTGCGGTTAGCAGTTTATTTTTACCCCGGATATGTAACCGGTTACATATCCGGGGAGATAGAGAATGAAGGAAAAGAGGAGAAGAAAATGGAAATTGCTAAATTAGTGGATCACACGATGTTAAAGGCAGATGCCACATCAGAAACAATTAAAAGATACTGTTCAGAAGCAAAAGAATATGGATTTGCATCGGTGTGTGTGAATACTTGCCAGGTACCTCTCGTTGCACAGGAATTAAAAGGCAGCGGTGTCGCTGTTTGCTGTGTGGTAGGTTTCCCTCTGGGCGCAATGTTAGCTTCTGCAAAAGCTTTTGAAGCCGCCGAAGCAGTGAAGGCAGGGGCAGATGAAGTAGATACGGTAATGAACATCGGCGCCATGAAGGATAAAAATTATGATCTGGTGCGTGAAGATATAAAAGCAGTTGTAGAAGCCTCCCAGGGGAAAATTGTAAAAGTTATTTTAGAAAACTGCCTCTTAACGAAAGAGGAAATTGTAAAAGCCTGCGAGCTTTCTATAGAAGCCGGAGCAGATTTTGTAAAGACATCCACAGGTTTTAGCACAGGCGGTGCTGTAGCTGAAGATGTAGCACTTATGAAGCAGACCGTAGGAAACAGGGCAAAAGTAAAAGCTAGCGGAGGAATCCGTACACCGGAAGAGGCACGGGCCATGATAGAAGCCGGAGCGGACCGGATAGGAGCAGGCAACGGAATCGCCTTGCTATAAGAAAAAGGAGAAGGATTATGGGGAAAAAAGTAACAGTTTTCGGAAGCTTTGTAGTGGATCTGATGGGAAGAAGTCCTCATCTTCCGGTCCCGGGAGAAACCGTTAAAGGAAGTATTTTTAAGATGGGTCCGGGCGGCAAGGGATTCAATCAGGGGGTAGCTGCCCATAAGGCGGGAGCTGATGTGACCATGGTAACGAAGCTTGGGAAGGATGCATTCGCAGATGTGGCCTTAAATACCATGAAAACCCTGGGAATGGACACAAACCGGATATTCCGCACAGGGCAGACAGAGACCGGCTGTGCGCTAATCATGGTGGATGAAAACACCAGCCAGAATGAAATAGTTGTCATTCTGGGCGCCTGTGACACAATTACAGACGAAGAAGTAGAATCTATTTCAGATTTGCTGGATCAGTCGGAATTTTTGTTAACTCAGCTGGAAACCAATATTTCTTCCGTGGAAAAAGTAATTGATATCGCATATGAAAAAGGCGTAAAAATCATTTTAAATACGGCTCCTGTACAGCCGGTCAGTGACAGCATTTTAAGTAAAGTGGATTTAATCACGCCGAACGAGGTAGAAGCTGAGATTTTAACCGGGATACCGGTGGATGGGGAAGAGAATGCAGGAAGAGCTGCAGATTACTTTTTTGAAAAAGGGGTTAAAAATGTACTGATCACCTTAGGGGGAAAAGGTGTTTACTTAGCAACTCCAAAGAAGAGGGGCATCCTGCCAGCTTACCGTGTCAATGCAGTAGATACGACCGGTGCCGGCGATGCGTTTAATGGCGGCCTGGTGGCAGCCTTGGCAGAAGGAAAGGATCTATGGGAGGCGGCAGCCTTTGCCAATGCATTAGCCGCTATCTCGGTACAACGGATCGGAACCACACCGGCCATGCCTGACAGGGAAGAAATTGACTCATTTATTAAAGAGCAGGAGAAGGAGAAACGTTCATGTTAAAAACAGGAATTTTACACCCACAATTAGCAAGAGTCATGGCAGAACTCAGGCATATGGATATGCTGGTAATCGGAGATGCCGGACTTCCCATTCCCAAGGGAGTGGAACGGGTGGACTTGGGCTGGAAGCCGGGAAGTCCTGCTTATCTGGAAGTACTGGAAGAAATAGAAAAGTATATGGTAACGGAAAAGGCCATATTTGCAGAGGAGGCACTTGCAGTAAGCCCTGAACTACATAAAAAGGCGCTGGCTCTCTTGCCGGAAGGAATTCCGGTGGAGTATGTGCCCCATAAAGAATTAAAAAAGATGACTGAAGGGGCCAAGGCAATCATCCTGACAGGCGAATTTACAGGCTATACCAACGTAGTATTGGTCTCAGGATGCGCATATTGACCGGAATCAAAGGGGAAGTGGTGAAAACATATGGGAGGAAGGTTAGTTTTAAAACTGGAATCAATCGTAAAGACGTTTCCCGGTGTCAAGGCTCTTGACGGGGTTCATCTGGAGATCTTTGAAGGAGAAGTCCATGCCCTGTGCGGAGAAAACGGGGCAGGAAAATCTACCTTGATGAAAATAATCGCGGGAGCGCAGCCTTATACTTCCGGTGCCATGTATCTGGATGACAAAGAAGTGGTGTTTCATTCTGCCAAAGATGCGGAAAAACATGGAATCGCCATGATCTATCAGGAGTTTAATATGGTTCCAGAGATGTCGGTAGCAGAAAACATGTATCTTGGAAGACTTCCGGTAAGTCCATTGGGGAAAGTGGATTGGAACAGGCTGTACCAGGATGCACAGGAGAATCTGGATCATCTGGGCTTAAAATTCAGTGCAAAGACTAAGGTAAAGAATCTGTCAGTGGCAGAGGCTCAGATGACGGAGATTGCTAAGTGCCTGACCATCGGGGCAAAAATCATCATTATGGATGAGCCTACCGCAGCACTGGCAGATGAGGAAATACAGATTCTCTTCCGGACAATTGAGGAACTGAAGAAAAAGGGAATTGCAATCATTTACATATCCCACCGCATGGATGAGATCTTTCAGATCTCAGACCGTCTAACCGTTTTCCGCGACGGAAAATTCGTTGCATCAAAAATCATTGGAGAGACGGATTATGATGATGTGGTATCCATGATGGTCGGACGCAATGTATCCAATCTGTATCCGGTAAGAGATTACAAAACCCAGGAAGTGGTATTTGAAGCCAGGAAAGTAAACAGCCGTGGGGTCCATGATGTCAGTTTAAAGCTTCACAAAGGAGAAATTTTAGGGATTACAGGTCTTTTGGGTGCCGGTACCATAGAACTTTCCAAGCTGATTTACGGTGCTATTCCAATGGACAGCGGAGAGATTTACGTACATGGTAAAAAGAAGGATTGTTCTTCTCCCAGAAAAGCATTAGAAGCAGGAATCGGATTTGTCTCGGATGACAGGAAGCAGGAGGGGCTTGTTTTATTAAGAAGCATCAAGGAAAATATCTCCATGTCTTCTCTAAAAAAGCTGACCAAAGGATTCCGGCTGGATAACAGGCTGGAAATGGACCGTGTAAAGGAACAGGTGAAAGCGCTTAATATTAAAGTCAGTTCTGCACAGCAGCTTGCCGGAAAGTTAAGCGGCGGAAACCAGCAGAAAGTAGTGTTTGCAAAGGTGCTTTTAGCGGATTCTGATATTCTGATTTTAGACGAACCCACACGAGGAGTTGATGTGGGGGCCAAGGCGGAGATCTATGCCATTATGAACAAGCTGACGGAAGCGGGAAAGAGCATTCTTGTAATTTCTACGGATCTTCCGGAATTGATTGGGGTCAGTGACCGCGTCATTGTTATGCGGGAAGGACGAACGGTGTTAGAAATCTCCAAACAAGAAATGAATCAGGAAAAAATATTAGCACATGCGTCTGGAGGGGTAAGTGAAAATGAATCAGGAAACTAAGAAACGGTTAATCAACCAAATTAATATATATCGCTCGGTTTTGATCTTACTGGTAATCTGTATCTTTGCCGCCTTTTTGTCAGAAAGCTTTTTAAGTGTTTCCAACCTGTTTAATGTTTTTAAGCAGGTGACAGTTGCCGGCATCATCGGATGCGGCATGACCTTTGTGATTCTTACCGGCGGAATCGATTTGTCCGTAGGTTCCATTCTGGGGTTTGCCGGGGTTGTAGCCTCCGGTGTGCTGGCTTCCACCGGCAATACCTTTCTGGCTGTGCTTACAGCAGTTGCAATCGGAATTACCTGCGGAATCGTAAATGGATTTTTTATTTCTCAGTGCGGGATACCTCCGTTTATTGCTACCCTTGGCATGATGACACTTCTTCGGGGCTGTGTTTTGGTCTACACCAAAGGCTCTCCCATTCCGGTCAAGGTAGATTCTTATAAATTTATTGGAAAAGGTACGGTTCTGGGGGTTCCGGTGCCTGTTATTATACTGATAGCACTTTTCCTGCTGGCACATTACATATTGACGCAAACCAGCTTTGGACGCAGCATTTATGCATTTGGCGGAAACCGGGAAGCAGCCCGCTTATCCGGAATTTCCGTAAAAAAAACGGAATGGATGGCTTACATCATTAATGGCTTTTTAAGCGGCATTGCGGCAGTGGTTTTAACAGCCAGACTGGGGTCTGCACAATCCACCAGCGGACAGGGGATCGAGATGGATGCCATTGCAGCGGTCATACTTGGAGGTACAAGCTTAAGCGGCGGAACCGGATTTGTGCTGCCTACTGTGGTAGGTGCTATGATCATGGGAATTATCGATAATATTCTTACGCTTATGAACGTAAATCCCCATGCCACCAATATTGTAAAGGGCGCAGTTGTACTCATTGCAGTTCTGGTGGACAAAAAGGTTAAGGATTTATCTGCGAAAGCAGAATAAATATAACTATTAATGCAAAAAAGAAGGGAAGGTAAAAGATTATGATCAAAAGAAAACACATGGCAGCAGTGGCAGCCGCAGGATTTGTCCTTGCATCATTGGCAGGATGCAGCAGCGGAGAGAAGGCGTCTGAAACCAAACAGGAGACCGCACAGACAGAAGCAGCTACGACAACAGCGGAAGCTAAAGCAGAGGCTAAGTCAGGGGAGAAGAAATACGTAATCGGACTTGCTATGAATACTCAGACAAATCCATTCTTTGTGGATGTTAAAGACGGGGTACAGAAAGCCGCAGACGAATTAGGAGTAGAACTTTATATTACAGATGCGCAGGATGATCCTTCAATTCAGATGAAGGATGTAGAAAACCTGATCACCAAGAAACCGGACTGCATCATCATTGATACTTGTGATTCGGATGCAATCGTATCTTCTATAGAAGCATGCAACGAAGCCGGTATCCCGGTGCTTACCATGGACCGTGAGGCAAGCGGCGGAGAAGTGGTTTCTCATATCGGTTACGATGCCATCAAATCCGGAAAGCTGGCCGGAGAGTATCTGGTAGATACACTGGGAGGCAAAGGAAATATCGTAGAAATCCAGGGTATTATGGGAACCAATGTGGCTCAGAGCCGTTCCAAGGGCTTTAACGAAGCCATAAGCCAGCATCCTGACATGAAGATCGTTGCCTGCCAGGTTGCAGATTTTGACCGTGCAAAGGGTATGAGCGTTATGGAGAACATCCTTCAGGCCAACGACCACATCGACGGATTATATGCAGCCAACGATGAAATGCTTCTTGGAGCTTTGGAAGCGATCGAAGCTGCCGGCCGTCTGGACGAGATTACCATGATCGGCTGCGATGCCATTGATGACACCATTGAGGCCATTAAAGCAGGAAAGGTTAATGCAACGATTGCAGAACCGCCTTTCTTCCTTGGAAAAGCAATTTTGAACTCTGCATACAATTATCTGCAGGGCAAAGACGTTGACAAGTATGTGATTCTGGACAACGAACTGGTAACTGCTGATAACGTAAATGATTTAGTTACAAAAGAATAATCGATATTTTTATTAGCTGCGGCATCAGGCTGGATTAATCGGTCTGATGCCGCAGCTTTATTAGGGTGTGTCAATATTTGTAAATTCTGAAAAGATTTTCGTTATTGTTTGTGATATAATTTCTACAGTTTTTAATAATGATGAGCCGGATTCAAAAATATGAGACAGGAGGTGTTGTCATGATCATATCACTTGATCCAAAGACCGTAGATAAGTTAACAAAAACTGAGCTTGAAATCGTAAATTTTATTAATACACATGAAGATACCCTTCCTGAGATGTCAATTGTAGATATTGCATTTGAGACCTATTCTTCTCCCTCTACCGTTTCCAGAGCAATCCGGAAGTGCGGATTAAACGGATTCAATGAGCTCCGGTACCGCTCCGTTAATAAGGCAAAGAGCGAGGAAATACAAGGCATAAATGAAATACTCAATAAAACCCTTATTGAGGCACAGAAAGTTCATGAACGTATTTCCCTTACGGATGTTCTGGAGATTATTAAATGCCTGGATTCTGCCCGGCAGATATCGGTTTTCGCAAGAGGGCCGACTACTTATGTTGGGCAGGAGTTTTCTTTAAAGCTTCAGCTTCTGGACTATGATGTCTTTTATACGGACGATCCCAACATCATGCAGGTAAAAGCTTCAAAACTAAAAGCAGACGATGTTTTGTTTCTCTTGTCTTTAAACGGAGAAACTCCGGAGCTGATCGCCTCCGCATGTACTGCCTTTCACCGTGGAAACCGTGTGATTACCTGCTGTTGTAATGAGAAGTCCAAGCTGTTGTTATACAGCAATTATTCCCTTATCGGATATAAGCATTCCCATCAGGCAATCAAGGAATTTGAAGTCTCATCAAGAATTGCGTTGCATATGATTTGCAGAATTATCATTGATTACATATCAACCTATCGCAAGAAATAACAGGGCGGATGAAAAATCCGGCCCTTTTTTTGTATCTTGGCTTTGCTGGGTTTTCAATTTCTGAAAAGATTTTCATGGGATTTCTATATATAATGGCAAATGAGCAGAAGTTCTGAAAAAAGGTGAGGTGCAATAGAAGATGATCTATACTTTGACTACAAATCCTGCGATTGATATGAATATTTCAACCAATGGGATACAGGCAAAAGTAGTAAACCGGACGTATGGTGCTGTTTATACTCCCAATGGTAAGGGGCTGAATGTAAGCTATTGTTTGAAACGGTTCCATATCCAATCAAAAGTTCTTGGCTTTTTCGGAGATTTTTCAGGAAAGTATATCGTTGAGGAGACTCAGAAGAAATCCATTGAAACCTTTCCGGTCTGGGTGGAAGATATCACACGGATTAATATTTTTATAAACGATGGGAAAGAGGAGTTCAAGTTTGTAAATGAAGGGTCCTATGTATCTGACAGGAAGCAGGAGGATATGCTCCGGATTATGAACGGACTTGCTGATTTAGATACGCTGGTAATCAGCGGAAGCCTGCCAAAGGGGATCGGAAACCAGTTTTATGATGAGGTAATGGAGATATGCAGAAAAAAACAGGTAAAGGTAATTTTAGATATTAGTTCCGATTACTTAAAGGACTTGATGCATTACCGACCGTACTTAATTAAGCCCAATGATGAGGAAGTAAAAGATATTTTTGGAATCATTATGCGGGATGAAGCAGATATGGTCGATGCCCTCCACTATCTGCACGAGAAGGGGGCACAAAATATCCTTATTACACTGGGGGACCGGGGATCCTATTTTTATAATGGGAAATCTGTATTTTTTGCAGGTACAAAGAACGTTGAGCTGGTCAGCTCTGCCTGCGCGGGAGATGCATGCCTTGCCGGATTTTTAAGCGTATGGCTTGATCAGCCGGGGGAGGTAGAACAAGCATTAAAGCGTTCTGCGGCAGTAGGGGCAAACGTGGCTGAGAGCAACGGATTGGGACCCATGGATAAGGTAGATGATTATGAGAAGGAAATTGATGTAAGAAGGGTGGAATGAACATGATGCTGTTTCATGATTGTCATAAGAATAGGAGAGAGAAAAATGCCGTTAGTTACTTCTAAAAAAATGTTACTTGATGCCCAAAAAGGAGACTATGCTGTCGGTGCCTTTAATGTGGAAAACATGGAAATGGTTATGGCTGTCATAGATGCGGCGGAGGAGCTTCACGCGCCGGTGATTCTGCAGACGACGCCGTCTACAGTAAAATACGGAGGCTTAAACCTGTACTATGCGAATGTAAAAGCAGCCGCCGAACTCGCTTCTGTCCCTGTGGCGCTTCACCTGGATCATGGCAGCAGCTTTGAACTGGCGATGCAGGCCCTTCGTGAGGGTTATACATCCATTATGATAGACGGTTCCCATTTGTCCCTGGAAGAGAATGCGGCTATATCAAAGTCCGTTGTGGCTGCCTGCCATCCGTCTTACATACCGGTCGAAGGGGAGCTTGGACGTGTGGGAGGAAAGGAAGATGATCTGGAGGGCGGTGACGGAGGATTCACATCACCGGATGAAGCCGCTTATTTTGTGGAAAAGACAGGGATCGATTATCTTGCGGTATCCATCGGAACCGCACATGGCGTATATTCCGGGGTTCCCAATATCCGAATTGATATACTAAAGGAAATCAGGAAGAAGGTTTCCATACCCCTTGTACTCCATGGAACCTCCGGCCTTGCGGATGAAACCGTGCAGGAATGCATCCGCGAAGGCATTTGCAAAGTCAATTATGCAACGGATTTACGAATCGCATTTAGCGAAGGGGTGAAAGCGGTTCTAAAAGAAAACCAATCCGTTATTGATCCAAAAACTTATGGCAAAAGAGGCAGAGAGTTTGTAAAGCATTATGTATGGAACAAAATTTCAGTTTGCGGCAGCGGGGGGAAAGCAGGAAATTATGAATAAGCTGATCAATAGCCAGGAGCGGATGGTACCGGAGATGCTGGAAGGCTATCTTTCCTTAAATCCGGACCTGTACTGCAAGGTACCTGGCGTTATGGGAATTAAAAATAAAAGGGAAGAAGATAAGGTGTCGGTGGTCATTGCCGGAGGATCTGGGAATGAACCGTGGGTTCTGGGATTTGTTGGAGAGGGCCTGGCGGACGGAGCTGCCCTGGGAAATGTTTATACAGCGCCGCCTTCCCGTACCGTATTGGAAGTGACAAGGTCAGTGCCTCATGATAAGGGCGTCATTTTTATCGCTGCAAACCATGCCGGAGATGTACTGAATTTTGAACTGGTGCGGGAACTGGCTGAATTGGAAGGAATTAAGTCCCATTGCATTTATGTATCTGATGATATTTCATCGGCTCCCCTGGAAAAAAAGGAGGAGCGCAGGGGGATAGCAGGAATTTCCTTTATGGTTAAAATTGCGGGGGCAGCATCAAAAGAAGGCTATGGTCTGGAAGAAATGAAACGGGTGGTTGAGAAAGCAGGCAAAAACACCAGAACCTTTGGTGTAACCACCTCCCCGGGATATATGCCCGGGTCAGGAAAGGCGATGTGCGAGCTTCCGGATGGCTTTGTGGAGTATGGAATGGGATTTAATGGAGAGCCCGGAACGAAACGGGAAGAGCTCTCGTCAGCAGATGCGATAACAGAAGCGCTCATGGAACAGTTGTTAAATGAGGTCCCGGCAGGCTGTGAGGCTGCATTTATGGTGAATGGTTACGGATTTACCAGCATGCTGGAACTTTGCATCGTAAGCCGGAAAGTGAGTGAAATTGCAGAGGCAAACGGAATTGTCAATGTTCATTCATTCATTGATACCCTGTTTTCCCCTCAGGGAACCGGTGGTTTTTCCGTATCAATCCTGATCCTTGATGATGAGTTGAAAGAATTATATCAAAAACCCTGTAAATCCCCATTATTCCGGTTTCAAGGAGGCAGCAGATGAATGTGGATCAACTAAATGCGGATCAGGTAAAGCAGCTTTTTCTGTGTGTTGCCGACCGGATTGTGATAAATGAGCCGTATCTGACAGAAATTGATATGAAAATAGGAGATGGAGATCATGGCACGGGAATGGAACTGGGGTTTAAAGCGGTTCTGGAACAGCTTCCTTCCCTGGAAGCAGAATCCGTGGAATCCGTATTCCAGGAATTGGGGCGGATCCTGCTTGATACCATGGGCGGAGCCTCAGGTGTTTTGTTTGGTACCATGTTTATCAGCGGTGTTATCCGTCGAGAACCCTCCTGTTGTTTTGGGCTTTCGGATTTTGCGGAAAGCTTTCGGGTATCCCTGGATGCCATTATGCAAAGAGGGAAGGCCAGGGTCGGAGATAAGACTATGGTGGATGCATTGGAGCCAGCCGTTGCTGCGTTAGAACACGCCGCTTCCCAGGGGCTGACCATCCATGAGGGATTTTCCATGGCTGCAGCAGCGGCAAAAAAAGGTGTTGAATATACAAAAGAGATAAGAGCCAGATTTGGAAGGGCTAAATATTACGGGGACAAGGCGATTGGACTGCAGGATGCGGGTGCTACATCCGTATGGCTGATTTTCCAGGCTATGTCGGATTGGGTATCAAATAACTTGATATAAATAAAAATTATGGGAGGTTACGCAACATGAAGAAAGCATTAAAGAGATTTTTAGTCGCAGGAGCAGTAGTTTTGAGTCTGGCAGGATGCCAGAAAGCCGCACAGGAACCGGCAGTGGCAACAAATGCAGGAAGCGAGGAAGCTTCAAAGCCTAAGGAAACCAATGACAAAATCATCACAGTGGGTGTCAGCCTGTTAAACAATGCGCATGTTTTCTATAATAACATAGAGGCAGCTATGAATGAAAAGGCAAAAGAAATGGGATATCAGCTGATCATCCAGGATGCGGCCGGAGATGGCAACAAACAGCTGAATCAGGTACAGGATTTCATTACACAAAAAGTAGATGCCATCGTCATTTGTCCAACCAACTCCGCCGGAAGTAAATCCATGGTGGAACTGGCTGATGCAGCCGGTATACCGGTATTTACCATGGATGTTGCGTCGGATGGAGAGGTAATCAGCCATATTTCAACCGATAATTACAGAGGCGGAGAACTGGCTGCTGAATATGCGGTAGAACATATCCTGAAACAAAAAGCCGGTCAGGCGGCAGTTATTACATATGCAGAGATTGAAGGCTGCGTACAGCGTGAAAAAGGGTTTACAGAATGGCTTAGTAAAAATGCTCCCGATGTATCGGTTGTGGATGTACAGAACTATTCAGGAGACCAGGGAAAAGCGGCAGAGGTTATGCAGAATATGCTGTTAAAGCATGAAAACCTTGATGTGGTATTCTGCGTCGGCGATCCCGCGGCCGTAGGCGCCATGTCCTCCATTGATGCGGTGGGAAGTAATGTAAAAGTGATTGGTTTTGACGGAAATCCGGAAGGTATTGAAGCAATTTTAAGCGGCGGAAACTGGATTGCTGATATTGCTCAGGATCCGTCAGCCATTGGAATAACAACCTTGGAATGCATTAAGAAGCATCTGGCCGGTGAGTCTGTTGAAAAATTAATTCCTATTCCACCCAGAGTGGTTGACGCAAGCAACTTAAAATAATACAACCTACAACGGAAGGAGTGAGATGCAATGAAAGAACAGGCTTTCGTTGCTTTAGAACACATTAGTAAATCCTTCCCTGGCGTAAAAGCACTGAATGACGTTTCCATCAATTTTTCCCCTGGCAGAGTCCACGTTCTGCTGGGGGAAAATGGTGCAGGGAAATCTACAATTATAAAAATTATCTCAGGGGTATATCAATCGGATGAAGGGAATCTGATTGTCAGAGGAAATAAAGAAAGATTTGAAAACACCAGAGAATCCTTAGGGAAAGGAATCAGTGTGATCCATCAGGAGCTCAGTGTGATACCTGATCTGACGATTGCTGAAAACATCTTCCTTGGAAGGGAACCAAAAACCCCCTTAGGGTTGATTGATAAGCAAAAGATGAATCAGGAAGCCGGTAAGCTGCTGGAATCATTGGGAATGCAAATAGACCCCAGGACATTTATCAGAAAGCTGGCCAATGGGGATAAGCAGATGGTCGAAATCGCCAGGGCAGTATCCCAAAACAGTTCCATGGTCATCATGGATGAGCCTACCTCCTCCTTGTCGGAAAAAGAAGTGGGGGCCTTGTTTAAAGTCATAAAGTCTTTAAAGGAAGAAAATGTAGCGGTTATTTATATATCCCACCGTTTGAAGGAAATACGCGAAATAGGGGATGATATTACGATTTTAAGAGATGGAAAGGTTGTTATAACACTGCCCTTATCTCAAATTTCAGAAGAAGAAATGATCAACAAGATGGTCGGAAGAGAAATGAAGCAGTTCTATTTCCGGTCTGAACATGCAGTGAAGGATGAAATTGTGTTATCCGTAGAAAACCTGGGTCGAGGCGGTACGTTCCACAATGTCACGTTTCAGCTGAGAAGAGGAGAAATCCTGGGTGTTGCAGGATTGATCGGCGCTGGACGGACAGAAGTGATGAGAACTGTGTTCGGAGCGGATGCCCCGGACTCTGGTTCTATGTTTGTCTATGGCAGACCATACCAGCCGAAATCAGTAAAGGATGGGGTTGCATCCGGGATTGGCCTTGTTCCGGAGGACAGAAGGGGCCAGGGGCTGCTTCTTGAAAAGAATGTAGCCATCAATACGACGTTATCCAGCTTGTTTCAAAGGTCTAAAAAGGGATTGATCGATTTCGCCTGGGAAAAGGCAGCGTCAGAGGAATATGTGAAAAAGATGGGAACGAAAACTCCCGGGATCAAGACCAGGATTAAAAATCTCTCAGGTGGTAACCAGCAGAAGGTGGTCATTGCAAGGTGGCTTCTTGCAGGCTCCCGTATTTTGATCATGGACGAGCCTACCAGGGGGATTGATGTCAATGCAAAAGCTGAAATCTACAACTTAATGAAGGAGTTTGTAGAGGCAGGAGGCAGCATTATCATGGTTTCTTCTGATCTGCCTGAAATTCTTGGAGTTGCAGACCGGATTATGATCATGAGGGAAGGCACTGTTTCAGGATTTATAGATACCAAAGAGGCTTCGGAAGAAAAAATCATGGGATTGGCAAGCATCAGCACAGAAAGTTCCGGGAGGGCAAAAGAATGAATAAACAAAAACCAAATAAATATCTGACATTTGCAAAAGACAATACCATGCTGATTTTCCTGATCCTTTTATTTGCACTTTGCCTGATGTTTGTTCCCAGGTTTGCAACCATCGGTAACTTTAAGAATGTATTGATTCAAATTGCAATTAATGCATTGATTGCAACCGGCATGACGTTTGTGATTCTTTCTGATGGAATTGATTTATCCGTTGGCTCTGTTGCGGCGCTTGCCGGTATTGCAGCAGCAGCCTGCATCAAGCTGTTTCCGGATGCCGGCATAGGGCTGAGCTTGTGTGTGATTATGGCAACATCTGTTGTGGTCGGAGGAATTTGCGGCAGCATCAACGGATTATTTGTATCTGTTTTAAACGTTCCGCCCTTTATCGCCACACTGGCGATGATGAATGCCGCAAGAGGTCTGGGATATGTTTTTACAGATGCAAAACCGATATTCGGACTTCCGGCTTCTTTTGGCTGGGTAGGACTTCGCTCGGTTGGTCCGGTGCCGGTATCTGTCATACTCATGTTTTTGGTGATTGGTACTGCCATTTTTATTCTTGGAAGAACCTGTTACGGCAGATACATTTATGCGGTAGGAAGCAATACAGAGGTTGCAAAACTCAGCGGAATCCAGGTCAGGAAGATCAAAATGTCCGTTTATATTATCTGCGGAATCTTAGCGGCCCTTGCAGGTGCGGTATTGGCTTCGAAACTACAGAACGGTCAGGCAACAGCTGCAGCCGGATATGAGCTGAATGCCATTGCTGCTGTGGCTATGGGAGGCACCAGCATGTCCGGAGGACGGGGCGGTATGGTGCAGACGATCTTTGGACTCTTTGTCATCGGAATCATAAATAATGCATTGAGTCTGTTAGGCATATCCTCTTACTGGCAGACCATTGCCATGGGAGTTATTATTCTCATTGCAGTGGTGATTGACCGGTTACAGAGCAATGAGTGATGCTGGTAATGATATAGTTTCCGGCATAGATTACTTCTTTTAACCAGAAGCATAGCATGATACAATGAAGCTGGAAGAGGAAGAATACCTCATGAAAGCAAGGAGTCCTTTATTGATAACTAAATCTGTGTTTATCCGCATCAAAAATATCAGGATTTATATCTAAATCTCAAGTATGATTGTTTTGAAAGGAGGAATCAGGCAATGAATACGCTGGCTCAATTTAATGATGCAATGGCATATATTGAAAGAAACTTGATGCTTGATATTGAACCGGGTCAAATCGCACGTATATCCGGCTGTTCAGAATATCATTTTCGCAGAATGTTTTCTTTTCTTGCAGGAATGCCATTAGGTGAATATATTCGCCGCAGGCGGCTGTCGGCAGCAGGACTGATGTTACAAAACGATTCGGTAAAAGTCATTGATTTAGCATTACAGCTTGGTTATGAATCACCGGAAGCTTTTAGTAAAGCTTTTCAAGTGATGCATGGAGTAACCCCTTCGCAAGCAAAAAAAACAAACACTGAACTTAAAGTCCTGCCTCCAATGACCTTTCAATTAACAATCAAAGGAGGAATAGAAATGAATTATCGGGTTGTCGAAAAAGACGAATTTTATGTTGTTGGATTTAAAAAAAGAATTACAGTGAAATTTAAAGGGATCAATCCACAGATGGACTCATTGGTACAAAAATTAACTCCTCAAATTATTGAAGAGCTAAAAGGATTATGCGACGTGGAACCAAAAGGAATGCTCAGTGTTTCTGCGAATTTTCATGAGCGTACCACGGAAGGCTCACAGCTTGACCAGTATATCGGAGTTGCTACTTCCAAAAGGGCTTCTGACGGCTATGATATCCTTCATGTCGCGGCATCTACTTGGGCGGTATTTAAAGCGGTTGGTCCATTTCCAGAGGCGATACAGGACACATGGGCTAAGATTTATGGGGAATGGTTCCCGGCATCGGGATATGAATTGACCGGGGGACCGGAGTTATTGTGGAATGAGACCCCTGATACGAGCAGGGCAGATTATAAAAGTGAGATATGGATCCCTGTCCGCAAAATTAACGGTTAAATTCTCGAAGACATTTTAAACTGCCGAACGGCATTTAAAAAGCCGTCATTTGGCAGGCAATATGTTTTACCCATTGAAAAATGTATAATTAAGCGGTGGTTTTGTAATCGAATCGATTCAAAGCCGCCGCTTTGTTTAGAGTATAAAGAGGGGAAGCCGATGCTCTGCTTGATATTTTGACTCAGTTATGTAATGATAGAGGTATGGAAATTATGAAAAAGCATAGGATACCGAATTGAGTCACATGCTGTTGGTGACAATTACGTTAATAGAATAAATTCAAGCTCCAAGGTGAAATAATAATAATGGATTAAATAGTAATAGCGTAAATCATATAAAAACAGGGCTTCTGAATTTTCAGAGCCTTGTTTTTCATTTTCTGCAACTTTTTTGCATCTGAAATCATCTATATAACAGAACGGCAAAAATGTCTGTTAAAAGACAGAAAGGGTAACAAATGAGACAAGAGAACTATGATAAGATGACAGGCTACATCATTGAAAACCAGAAAAAGTTTTACCGGCTGGCATTCAGCTACGCCCAAAACCAGGAGGATGCACTGGATATTGTTCAGAATGCGGTATTAAAAGCGCTGGATCATTATGAATCCTTAAAAAATTCCGATGCCATTAAAACATGGTTTTACAGGATTCTAGTAAACGAGAGCATTTATTTCCTCAAGAAAAATAAAAAAGAGATCGCCTCTGGAGAAGACCTGGGTCTGGAGATCCCCTATTATGAACAGGGCTTTGAACCATCGGATGACCTTTATCACGAGATCAACCGGTTGGATATAGAAATACAAAACATCATTAAGCTTCGTTTTTTCGAAGAAATGTCGCTGAAAGAGATTGCAGAGATCACCGGTGCCAATTTAAACACGGTAAAAGCAAGACTGTACCGGGGTTTGAAATTGTTAAAGCAGAATATTCAGGAGGTAAACTTATGAACCAGTTGGATGATGCAAAAAAAAGATACGATGAGACTCCCATTCCCGAGGAATTAAGCGGACGCATACAGGGTGCCATCGAGCAGTTTGAAGGAAGAAAAGCAACTAGCACCACGAATCATAATGGGAATGGAAAGAGACGGTATTATAAATGGGGACTGGGAACAGCGGCAGCTTTCCTTATTACATTTACTGCGGCGCTGAATATAAATACAGCTTTTGCAGAGGAAGTACACCAGATTCCGGTTGTAGGTGCCATCGCCCGGGTCCTAACCGTAAGCTCCTATAAAAAGACTGTTGGAGATGAAAAAATTTCAGTAGAAGTGCCGGGAGTGGAATTTATCCAAAACGACACCCATGGACTTTCCAAGCAAATAAATGAAGAAATCCAGGAAATCTGCAGTAAATATGCAGATGAATCATTGGAGCGTGCACAGGAATATAAACAGGCGTTTTTAGATACAGGAGGAACAGAGGCAGAATGGGCGGAACATAAGATCGAGATCAAGGTGTGGTATGAGATCAAGGCTCAAAGCGATAACTATCTTTCTTTTGTGGTGAGGGGAACAGAGAGCTGGACCTCTGCCTACAGTCAGGAAAAGTACTATAACATAGATCTAAAATCAGGAAAGCTATTATCACTAGGAGATGTTCTAGGAGAGGATTACATCAATAAAGCAAACGAGAGCATTAATAGACAGATGGAGGAAAAATCAAAAGAAATTGGTATTCCATTTTTTACTCCTGAGGAGGGCGGTTTCGAAAGCATTACTGATGAGACAAAATTCTATATGAAGGATAATGGAAATCCGGTTATAGTTTTTGACAAATATGAGATAGCGCCAGGAGCTGCCGGGTCAGTGGAATTTGAAATAGTAAGGTAAAAAGCGAATCGTGTTCATAGCTATGTAAGGCTTGGCTGACTGGAAAACAAGCGTATCGTTTACGATGGACGATATGCTTGTTTTCTTTTGCAGGCAGGCCGGTATCATCTCCACCTTGCACTTTTTATTCTTATTAGTTACAATTGAACTCTCCACTATAACACCAGACTTTAAAATGATGCTATTATGGTGGAATAGAATGGTGGTGATAGATCGAATGAAAACTTACATGACATCCGAAATTGCGCATAGTATAGGAATCCATCCCAATACGGTACGTCTTTATGAAGAACTTGAGCTTATACCCAAACCAGAGCGGAGGGCAAACGGTTATCGCATTTTTACAGATTTTCATATGGAGCAGATTAAGTTCGTAAGAATAGCGCTAAAGGTCGAGGTTTTACAAAATGGATTGAGAAAACAGGCGATTACTATTATTAAGACCTCTGCTTCCGGAAATTTTGACAAGGCAATTAATTTGACGGAACATTATTTGCAGCAGATAAAAAATGAGCAAAGTAATGCGGAGGAAGCCATAGAGATCACTCAAAAGCTGTTATCAGGCAGCAGCCAGGATCAAGAATCCGGTGCAATGGTTTTAACCAGAAAAGAAATGGCCGATTATTTACAAATTTCAATGGATGCTTTAAGAAATTGGGAAATGAATGGCCTGCTCACTATAAAACGAAAACAAAACGGCTACCGGGTTTATACGGATGAGGATATTCGGCGGCTCAAAATCATTCGTTCCCTGCGTTGTGGGAATTATTCCCTTTCGGCAATTTTACGAATGCTGAATACATTATCCCAAAATCCAAAAGCAGATATCCGGCAGGTGATTGATACACCGGACGAAAACGAAGATATCATTTCTGTATGTGATAAGCTTCTCACTTCTTTGCATTTTGCGGAGGAAAATGCGAAAGTCATGCTGTCGCACCTTGAGAAGATGAAAGAACAATTTGAAATAAACCCTACACTTTGACACCAGACTTTGCTCTGGTGTTATTCTTTTTGTGAAAAGAAAAAGGAGGGATTTTATCACATGGAAACAACCATAGAAGTAAAAGGACTGTGCAAGTCTTACGCCCAAGTGAAAGCGATAGAGAATATTAATATCTCAATTTGCCGCGGGGAAGTATTTGGCTTGCTGGGAGCAAACGGTGCTGGTAAAAGCACCACAATTGAATGTATCCTGGGAACGAAAATACAGGATAGCGGAACGGTATCCATTTTGGAATTGAATCCGCAAAAAGACAGGAAAAAACTTTTTGAGAGGGTTGGTGTTCAATTTCAGGAAGCCAATTATCAGGACAAAATCAAGGTAGATGAACTTTGTGAAGTTACTGCTTCGCTTTACAAAAACACCCTGGATTATGGTGTTCTACTGGAGCAGTTCGGACTTTTGGAAAAGTCAAATAGCCTGGTCAGTGAACTTTCAGGAGGTCAGAAGCAACGGCTTTTTATCGTGCTTGCGCTGATCCCAGATCCCGAAGTCGTGTTTTTAGACGAGCTGACAACAGGATTGGATGCCAGGGCACGGCGGGAAGTGTGGAAGAGCCTTTCCCAGTTAAAAGAAAGAGGTATCACAATTTTGCTGACCTCTCATTTTATGGATGAGGTGGAAGCCCTTTGTGACAGGATCATGATTTTGAAGAACGGGAAGAGCATATTTTGCGGTTCCATAAAAGAAGCGGTCACAGCAAGTCCTTATGAAAAGCTTGAGGATGCATATCTTTGGTACACAGACGGGGAGGGTGAATATGAAAACATTTAAAACGTTACTTAAAACAGAAGGAAAATTATCTCTTCGTGGGCTGGACATGTTTATCTTTGCTATTTGTATGCCGGTTGTCGTGGTTGTAATCTTAGGAGCAGTTTTTGGAGACAAACCCGCTTTTGATGGTGCAGAATATACGTTCCTGGAACAATCCTTTGGTGCGGTATCAGCCATTGCCATATGTGCCGGAGGCGTGATGGGGCTTCCCCTGGTTGTATCTGATTATCGAAGCAGAAAGATTTTAAAGCGGTTTAAGGTAACGCCCGCTGATCCTGCACTTATTCTGGCGGTGCAGGTTGCTATTTACGCACTTTATTCGATTGCATCCCTTATCCTGATTTATATAACTGGAGCGCTATTTTTTGGATTTCAGCTAAAAGGTTCATGGCTTCCGTTTCTAGGGGCATACTTGCTTGTCATGTTGTCCATGTTCAGCATTGGGCTGCTGGTGGGGGGAATTGCACCGAACACGAAAATAGCCGGTGCCGCCGCCAGCCTGCTGTACTTTCCAATGCTGATTTTTTCAGGTGCCACTCTGCCTTACGAGGTGATGCCTGCTGCATTTCAAAAAGCAGCAGACCTCCTTCCGCTGACTCAGGGAATTAAACTTCTTAAGGCTGCCTCACTGGGGCTGCCAATGGATAGGGTTTTCACTCCGGTTATGGTGATGATTGCCATTGCGGTGATATGTATCAGTATTTCCCTACGTTTTTTCAAGTGGGAATGAGAGCTTGGATTAATTGGCCTGACAGAGCTTACCTCGCCAATAATTTATGGCTGCTTTTTATTTTTTACACTACTTCCTTCACCCGGGCGAACATGATATAATGACAAAAGAATCGGGGCAAAGCAGGGGGTTAATCATGTTAAAAGTATTGATAGCAGATGATGAAGAAAAGATCTGCCAGCTGATCGAGAAGCTGATCGATTGGCAAGCACTGGATATGAAGCTCAGCGGTGTGGCAAATAATGGGATCGAGGCGCTTGAAAAGATAGAAGCCCTTTCTCCTGATGTAGTGATTACGGATATCCGGATGCCGGGATATGACGGCCTGGACCTGGTGAAAAAGACCCGGGAACTGAATGTAGGTGTGGAATTTGTGATTATCAGCGGATACCGCCATTTTGAATATGCCCAGACAGCGATCAAATATGGGGTCAGCGATTATTTGTTAAAACCAATCAAAAAACAGGAACTGACAGAAACTCTGGAAAAAATAAGAGTAAGGTATAATGAAAAAAGCGAGCAGCTGACCTACGAGGAGCGGGTCAGGCTGGCAAGGAAGAGTGACGCAGAGAGGCTGCGGACCACCTGGTTTTCCAATGTCTTGTACCGGGACCGAAGTGAACAGGACTGCTCCAGCCTGGAAGAAATCAATAAGCAGTATTATTATCAGTTAAAACAGGGGTGCTTTCAGATCGTTTGTGTCAAATTTGATGGAATTTCCATGCCTGACGAGAAAAACCTGGAATTTCTGACAGAAAAGACAACTCAGATTGCAGAGCAGATGCTGAAAGGCCATGTATATGACTGGGAATTGTATGTGGAAAACAGCCATATTTATCTATTCTTAAATTATGGTGAGGAAAACAGGAAACTCATCCGCCGGCAATGCAAAAATATATTAAATGAGCTTGCTGTGCTGGAATCCATTCTGGAAGGGCTTCGAGTGACCATTGGGTTTGGAGCAACTGTATGGAATATCACCCAGCTAAGGAGTTCCCTCAAATCCGCCAGGTACTTAGTAGAGCAGCGCCTGGTGGCCGGAAACGGCAAACTCCTGGAGGGGGAGCTGCGCAGCTCTTTTCATCTGGCATCAAGCCAGTGGTTCACTCAGTTTAACCAGAACATGAACACGGCTTTGGAAAGTCTGGACAGGCAGCAGGTGGGAGATTGCCTGATGAAACTGAAAGACGGGCTTTTGGAGCAGCCGGATATGACCGGGCATGAAATTCTGCAGATGTGCAGAGAGGTCTGTAACCTTTATCTGTTTTTCATGAAAAATCATAAGATCCCCATTGAACAGAATTTTATGGAACGGTTTAATCAGGGAGTGGAATTTTGTTCTTCTGCAAGAGAGGTCCTTCGCTATCTCATAAAAGAGATTTCCGCTTCCTATGATAAGGCCGTGGCCGGAAAGATGCAGGAGAATAACCGCCCCATCCGAATCGCCAAAAAATACATCAGAGACCATTATAGGGAAGCCATTACCTTAGAAACAGTCAGTGAAGTCGCCGGATTCAATCCTACATATTTCAGTTCCCTGTTTAAGAAGGAGACAGGAAAGAACTTTCTGGAATTCCTATCCGAGGTGCGTATGGAACAGGCGAAAGGCCTTCTAAAAGAAACAAATTTAAGTGTTGCATCCATATGTGAGGAAGTGGGCTACAGCGATGTAAAGTATTTTACAAAGAACTTTACCAAATATTCCGGTTTAAAGCCAAACGAGTATCGGAAGCTTTATTCCTGATGGGAGGCGTATCATGAAGGAAAAATTACGGTTTCTATCCGTCAGAGTGATTCTTCTATTGGCAGGTGTTTTGACCGGATTCATGTTTTTGCTTTGCTATGCCCTGTACTTAACCAGGGGTCAGCCGGAGCAAATTTGGCTTATAATGGCGGCTTCCGTTCTCCTGGTCTTATTTTTCTACAACGGATATTATGGAATTTATAAGCCCATGCAGGAAACCAAACGGGTGGAACGGCAGTTTGCCTCTGGCAGTGTTTTAAATGACTTATTAAAAATACGCTATCCCTACTGCCCGGAAACTGAGAAAGTAAATCAAAGGTTTTTTGAAATGCTTGGGACCAGGGAACTGATTAATGTTTCAAAAAAGCAGGCGGAATATCTTGCCCTGCAAAACCAGATCAACCCTCATTTTTTGTACAATACTCTGGAAGGAATACGGAGTGAGGCGCTGAGCCTGGGCGTGGACAGCATAGCGGAGATGACGGAGGCTCTTGCTACCTTTTTCCGCTATACTATTTCCAATGTAGACCATCTGGTAAACTTAGAGGATGAGCTTGCAAATATTGAAAACTACTATTACATCCAACAGTTCCGCTTTGGAAAAAAATTACAGCTGAATATCCAGTATGCATGTTCTGAAGAACTGGATGAAATGGAGATCCTGCAATACCGTCTGCCAAAGCTGACTCTGCAGCCGGTTGTTGAGAATTCTATTTATCACGGGATTGAGCGGAAAATAGGGGAAGGGCATCTGATCATTAAAATTTTGGTAACGGATTCCCGGTTGATCATCAAGATATCTGATGACGGGCTTGGGATGGAGGCCGAAAGGGTAAAAATGTTAAATGAAAAACTTAAAAGCTTATCCTTAGACGATGTGAACCCTGATTTAGACCGGAAAGGCGGCATTGCAATCCAGAATGTCAATAACAGAATCAAGCTGCTCTTCGGAGAGGAATATGGCATCCATGTCTACAGCCAGGTGGAGGCAGGAACGGATGT
The DNA here is from genome assembly GCF_900105615.1 of Lacrimispora sphenoides JCM 1415. Taxonomy (NCBI): domain Bacteria; kingdom Bacillati; phylum Bacillota; class Clostridia; order Lachnospirales; family Lachnospiraceae; genus Lacrimispora; species Lacrimispora sphenoides. The sequence goes on from NZ_LT630003.1 coordinate 1,538,922, forward strand.
GGAGATATCCCTTCCTCTGGTAAAGGATTAACAGGACAGAGAGGTGATGAGATGAGAAAGGAAATTCTCCGGCTGAATCATGTTACCCTGGAAGAAAACGGAGAGCGTTATCTGGATAATCTGGATTTTTATATTCTCCAGGGAGAAATTATGGGGCTCATTATATCCGATGCAAAGGGCTGTTCCCAATTGATCCGTCTCATCTGTCATAACATTCCCATAAGCTTTGGCGGAGTATACTATGAAGGAGACCGGGTAAATCATTATTCCCACGCGGACTTTACTGACAACCGGGTTTATGTCATTGAGGAGAGGGGACGGCTCATAGACAGCCTGACCATATCTGATAACCTGTTTGTTATGCGGAAGGGATTTAAAAAGTATATTATTAACAGCAGGGTGCTGGATCATCAGGTGGAGCTTTTGATGGCAGAGTTGGGACTTTCCATTGATCCCAAACGCCGGGTTTCAACCTTAAGCGCCTTTGAGCGCTGTGTGACTGAGCTTTTAAAAGCCATTCTGGCCGGGTGCCGGTTCATTATTCTGGACAGGATCAGCAATTTCTTAAGCCAGATGGAACTAAAACAGTTTCAGGACATTATCAGAGAGCAGGCAAAGAGGGGGACCGCATTCCTTTATATGGGCAACCATCATCAGGAGGTGTTCCAGATTGCGGACCGGGCGGCTCTTTTTCATCAGGGAATCATATGGAAGGTGTTTGAAAAAGAAGAAATGGTGGAAACGGCCCTTCAGCCTTACACCATATCGTTTGACTTATCCGGCAGCCAAATCCGGGAACCTAAGGAGGAGGCTGTTCTTAAATTGGATGGCGTGCATTTGAACGGAAAAGAGCCGGTGGGTTTTTCTCTGCGAAAAGGGGAATGTCTGATGATACTGGATATGGATAATCAGACCTGGGAGCCTCTGGTGGAGGTCCTCTCCGGCAGCAGGGGAATCAGGGCCGGCAGGATTTACCTGGGAGAAAGGGACTTTGCAGGAGAGGAGCCCACGGACTTTTTTAAGGAGGGAGTAGCTGTCATTCCTGATGATCCGGCTGAAACCTTCCTGTTTAGGGACATGAGCTATATGGAAAACCTGACGTTTCTTCTGGACCGGAAGGTTTTGTTCGGGAATTTAAAGCGCAGCCATCTTCGCAGTGTACGGAAAGAATATATGAAAAAGGTGGGGCCCTGTATTGATGCTGGTAAGATTGACCGTTTAAGCATGCGGGAAAGATACGGCCTTGCCTATTACCGGATCCATCTCCTTCACCCTAAGGTCGCTGTGTGCGTACAGCCGCTGGCAAAGGGGGACATGTACTTAAGGCGTTATGTGCTGGATCTGATCCAGGAGCTGAAAAACAGCGGAATTTCGGTACTCATTCTCACAAGCAACCTTGCCGACAACATGGATGTATCAGACCGGATGATAATTCTGCAGGATGGAAAGGTGGCGGCAGAATACGCGAAAGAGGAATTTTATAAAGTAGGCTGGTAATGAATAGGATTAACAGGCGGTCTGGCTGCCTGTTTTTCATTTCTGCAAAGGATTTGATTGCCAAAGAATACCCCCCTTAAACGGAAGAATCTCCCCTACTATCCATGGATTCCCGATGATATACTGTTTACAGAAGCTAGAATTTGAGAGAAATATGAGGGTGATAGGTATGCAGGAAGATATTGTGCGGATGCAGAATATTATAAAGACATTCCCTGGTGTAAAAGCGCTTGACGATGTTTCGTTTTACTTAAAATCAGGAGAAGTTATGGCATTGCTGGGTGAAAATGGTGCGGGAAAATCAACACTTGTTAAAATATTAAGCGGCGTCTATCCAAGAGATGGAGGAACCATCGAAGTATTCGGCGACAATATCCGGGAAATGACCACACAGAAGGCAAAGGATCTTGGGGTAGCGATCATCCATCAGGAACTGAACATGTGCCAGCATTTGACCGTAGCGGAAAACATTTTTCTGGGACGGGAACGGACAAAGGGAATGATCCTTTCTGAAAAAGAGATGAACAAGGCGGCTGCCGAGATATTAAGCCGAATGAATATAGAATTAGATCCAGAGGAACTGGTGGGTAATCTGGCAGTATCCAAGCAGCAGATGGTTGAGATCGCCAAGGCGCTTTCCATGAATGCCAGGATCTTGATTATGGATGAGCCTACGTCAGCCCTGACCTCAAAGGAAATCGCAGATCTGTTCACTATTATTAAAAAGTTAAAGAAAGAAGGCTGCGGAATCGTATACATATCCCACCGACTGGAAGAACTGAAACATATCGTGGACCGGGTCACCATCATGAGAGACGGAAGATTTATCACATCCATGGATTTTGATCAGAATCGGATGGATGAGATCATTTCTCACATGGTCGGCCGCGAAATAAAACAGAAATTCCCACGGGTCTCCTGTCCAAAAGGGAAGAAGATTCTGGAGATCCGCAATTTAAATGCCGGACGGATGGTCCGCGGCATCAATCTGGAGCTGCATGAAGGCGAGATCGTAGGAATAGCCGGGTTAATGGGGGCAGGAAGGACAGAGACCACCAGAGCCATATTTGGAGCGGATCCAAAGGAATCCGGGCAGATTTTCCTGGATGGAAAAGAGGTCATCATACATAATGTAGAAGATTCCATAAAAGCAGGTATCGTACTGGCTCCGGAAGACAGGAAAAAGGACGGCCTCTGTACGAAACTCAGCGTACGGGATAACATTGCCCTTCCCAATCTGGATATGCTATGCGGAAAGCTGGGAATCGTCAACAGGAAAAAAGAGAGGGAAATGACGGATAAAACAGTGGTTTCCTTAAAAATCAAGCTGCCGAACGCAGAGGTAGATGCCGGAAGCTTATCCGGCGGTAACCAGCAAAAGGTGGTGGTAGGTAAATGGCTTGCAAGGAATTCACGGGTCGTGATTTTCGATGAACCCACCAGGGGCATCGACGTGGCGGCTAAGGTAGAGATCTATAACCTGATGAACGAATTAAAACAAAAGGGGATCGGCGTTTTGTTCGTTTCGTCGGAAATGCCGGAAGTCCTTGGCATCAGCGACCGGATTATTGTCATGTGTGACGGGAAAATAACAGGGGAAGTGATGACAGCTGAGGCGACACAGGATCTGATCCTCAAATATGCGACTCAGTTTGAAAGCAAGATCAGTTAAGAAAAGGGCAAGGAGAGGTAACATGAATAGTAAAAGACAGAGTTGGTATAAAAGGCTGTTCGCCGTTCGCGGGATGGGGCAGGTAGTCACCGTAAGTTTAGGACTTATCGTTATGTGCGTTGTTTTTGGCATCATAAACCCTACATTCTTTTCCGGGAAAAATGTTGCGAATCTTTTGCGTCAGATTGCTCCGATCCTGTTAATCGGCATCGGACAGTCCTATGTATTGATCACCGGCAATATTGATTTGTCCATTGGTTCTGTTGTCGGTATGAGCTGCATGATATCTGCGACCATGATGACAAAGGGCATGAATCCATGGGTTGCGGTAATTCTTACCCTGTTGTGCTGTCTGATCGTAGGCGTTGTCAACGGCTTACTGGTAGCCAAGTGCAAGCTTCCGCCTTTTATTGCAACCTTAGGTACCATGACAATTGCCAGGGGCGTTGCTCAGATTGTAAATAATAACTACAATACCGATGCCATTGGAGACGGGGCAAGGGGATTTCGGGATTTCTTTTATTATGGAAAGGTCGCCGGAGTGTATAACACAGTGATCATATCCATTGTTTTATGGCTGGTATTTAATTTCCTATTAAGCAAAACAAGAACCGGGCGGCACATTTATGCAATCGGAAGCAACATAGAGGCCTCCAAGCTATCCGGGGTAAATATTGTAGCCACCACTACAAAGGCTTATCTGGTCAGCTCTTTTTGCTCCTGCGTCGTAGGACTAGTGATCTGTGCAACAAGCGGCATGGGTACCATGGATGCGGGCAATGCCTATGAAATGTATGCTGTGGCGGCTTCCGTAATCGGAGGAGTTTCTACATTGGGAGGCCAGGGAATTCTAATTGGTACGGTAATCGGTGCTTCCATCTGGGGCGTGCTCCAGAATGGACTTCAGTTTGCAGGCGCCCCGGTTGCAATCCGAAATATTGTCATCGGCGCCATTGTAGTGATCTCCGTATTGATTGATGTGATTGTACGAAGCGGAAAGCTGGGAAAGAAAAATAAGATAGAACCATAATGATGGTATTGGAGCCTGAGGCTTTGATATAGGCAGATTTTAAAATATCCAATTTTAAGGAGGAAAAGGTTTATGAAGCGGAAAGTATTGGCGGCTATTCTTTCTATGGGAGTGATTGCGTCTATGGCAGGCTGCAGCAGCGGGCAGAAGGAGGCTGCAGCTACGACCGGGGCAACAACAGAAGCTGCAACAGAAGCTGCAACCACAGCTGCAGAAACAGCAAAAGAGGCGGCTTCCAGCGGCGGCTCACACAAGGTTTATTTAATCACCATGGATCAAATGGACCAGCACTGGGTAAACGTGGATGCAGGTGCCCAGAAGGCTGTAAAGGAGCTTGGAAATGTAGATTACAAATGGCTGGCTCCTGATGTAAAGGATGACGCAAAACAGATCGAATGTATTAACAATGCCGTAGCAGGAGGCGCACAAGCCATTTTACTGGCAGCTAACGGCCCTGATGCAGTTACTGCATCCTTACAGGAAGCCATTGACGCAGGAGTAAAAGTGGTATACGTAGACTCCGCAGCATCTCTGCCGGCGATCCAGACTCTTGCAACAGATAACAAAGCTGCTGGAAAAACTGCAGGTGATGAAATGATCAAAGCCTTAAAGGAAAAAGGAATCGAATCAGGCAAGATCGGCATCGTAAACGTGAATGCTGCAACCGCATCCACAGTGGCCAGAGAAGAAGGCTTCCGTTCTGCATTTGAGGGAACAAAGTTTGAGATCCTGGAAACTCAGTACGGCGAAGGCGATGCGGCAAAATCCAAGGATATTGCAGCGAACTATATTACCCAGGGCTGCGTAGGCATTTTCGGAGCCAATGAAGGCTCTACAGTAGGTACAGGCAATGCCATTCAGGAAGCAGGCGAGACTGTAATCGGCGTAGGCTTTGATAAATCCGATATGATCCTTCAGCTGATTAAAGATGGCTATCTCCTTGCAACCATGGCTCAGAACCCAGATGTTATGGGATATGAAGGAATAAAGACAGCTGTTAATGCTCTGGAAGGCAAGGATACAGGAGACAAGAACGTAGATACTGGCGTTTCCGTTCTTACAAAAGATACATTAAAATAAGTGCGATTTAAACACAGACACATTTTATAACAGGGAAAGAGCAGGGCCGGTTCGCCGGTTCCTGCTCTGTTGGCATATTTTACTTAGTAAAGGCAAGTTGCCCGTTCGGCAAACAGCCAGGTGAATCGAACTTACTTATAATAATAGAAGGACTGAGGTATTATGATGCATATCATAGGATTTGATATTGGAGGAACAAAGTGTGCGGTGTTTCTTTGCCGGCTGGAGGGTGATACGATTATATGGAACGACCGGAAGGAAATACAGACTACATCAGACTGGAGAGCAGTGTTGGATACATTGTGCGTTTATGGGGAACGTATGCTGGAGACTCATGAGGTTTCCCGGCCCGATTGCCGTATTGGAATATCCTGCGGAGGACCTTTGAGTCCTGACCGCAAGATTATCTGTTCTCCTCCTAACCTGCCGGGCTGGGTTTCAGTTCCCATTGTTTCCTATCTGTCGGAAAAACTCCAAATGCCCGCCAGAATGTTAAACGATGCCGATGCCTGTGCCCTTGCCGAATGGAAATACGGGGCAGGTAAAGGATCTCTTCATATGATATTCCTCACCTTTGGTACCGGCCTTGGCGCAGGGCTGATTTTGAATGGGCGTTTATATACAGGTGCCTGCGGCATGGCAGGAGAAGTTGGCCATGTCCGCCTGAAAGAGGACGGGCCGGTCGGATACGGAAAGGCAGGGAGTCTGGAAGGATTTTGCAGCGGCGGCGGAATCCGTCAAATGGCAATAGATAAAGCAAAACAGATGGAAAAGGAGGGGAAAAAGGCCTCCTTCCAGACTGGAGAAAAAGAGGAAATCAAGGCAAAGGATGTGGCTGAGGCTGCCAGAGCAGGTCATAAAGATGCCGCAGAATTACTGAAAGAGTCGGGAACGTATTTCGGAAGAGGATTGTCCATGCTCATTGATATCCTGAATCCGGAGGTAATAGTTGCCGGAAGTATATACGCCAGAACCCACGAATTCATGGAACCTTCCATGTGGGAGGAAATCCGCAGGGAGGCTCTTGCCTCTTCCGCAGCTGTGTGCAGAATCGTGCCTGCCCAGTTAGGGGAGAGGATCGGGGATTATGGAGCCGTTATGGCTGCGGTTTATGAATAGAAATACCGGATTTTTTGAAAAGGAGTGACAACAGAAGAGGAACGTGATAAAATAACCCTTGCGCATCATAAAGGGTGACAAAATTTTGAACAGAGGATGGAAAAAAATGGAAACTGATATGACAAGAGGCAATCCGCTTCCGATCATTTTAAAATTCACACTTCCGCTTCTGATGGGTAATATCTTTCAGCAGCTTTATAACATGGCAGATACCATTATTGTAGGCCGTTTTGTTGGACCGGATGCACTGGCAGCGGTGGGCTCCACCGGTACGATCATGTTTCTGGTCATTGGATTTTCCCAGGGCATGAGCACCGGGTTTACGGTCCTTACCAGCCAGCGGTTTGGAGCAGGAGATGAAAACGGCGCGAAGCGCTCCGTGGCCAATGGGATCATTCTGTCATCTTTCATTATTGTGCTTATGACAGTCTTAAGCCTCTCTTTTATGAGAACACTTTTAAAGGTCATGAACACGCCCGGCAATATTTTCGAGGATGCTTATACCTACATTTCCATCATCTGCATGGGAATTGTTGCAAATGTATTTTACAATCTGTTTTCCTCTTATCTCCGTTCCGTTGGGAACAGCCGGATCCCCCTTTTGTTCCTGATGTTTTCTGCCTCTCTGAACGTAGTGCTGGATCTTGTTTTTATTATTAATTTTAAAATGGGAGTGGCTGGAGCCGCCTGGGCAACGAATCTCTCGCAGGGGATATCCGCGCTTCTGTGCATCTTCTATATTTATAAAAAAGTTCCGGTTTTAACTCCAAAGAGGAATCACTGGAAACTGAATGTGACGGATACAAAGCGCCAGCTTTCCGTGGGAATTCCCATGGCTCTCCAATTTGGAATCACTGCATCAGGAACCATCATCATGCAGTCTGCCGTTAATTTATTCGGTTCAGCCGCAGTAGCAGCTTATACGGCCGCCAACAAGTTTCAGGGGTTGGTTCTGCAGGGAATGGTCGCCATGGGTCAGACAATGGCTACGTATTCGGGTCAGAATTACGGAAAGGGAGACATAGGAAGGATCCGCCAAGGCGTCAGACTTGTACTTTGGACAGAGGTCGTCTATTCAGCAATTTCTTCTGTCATCGTCTGTTTAGTCCTCCCATATGCATTAAGGCTGTTTTTCTCAGGTGATGTGGATATAGCGGAAATGCTGCCATGGGCGAAAACCTATATTTATTTATGTGCTGTTTTATATATTCCCCTAGGAATGATTTTTATATTCAGAAATACCATGCAGGGGTGTGGCTACGGCCTTCTTCCCATGCTTGGAGGAGTCGTAGAGCTTGTGGCAAGACTGATAACTGCTGGATTGGCAATCCGGCTTTTAAGCTTCCCCTTGGCCTGCGCCTGTGATCCAGCGGCCTGGTTAAGCGCCGGTCTGTTCACTACAATCTCATATATCTATATCATGAAGAGGGTGGAAAAAAGCAGGGAAAACAAAGGTCTTGTCTGATCTTTTAATTTTCTTAATTTATTATTGATTTATAGTATAATATTTAGTATATTATGTAATAGATTATCTTAGGCGATATGTGAAAGGAGAATCATGATGATAAAAGTAGCTGTTGACGCCATGGGCGGCGACTATGCACCGGTGGAGATGGTTGCCGGAGCCGTAGAGGCGGTAAACGCGAATAAAGAAGTCCAGGTTCTCTTAGTAGGGCAGGAGCATATTGTATCGGAAGAACTGAAGAAGCATACGTTTCAAAAGGATCAGATACAGATTGTGAATGCGTCAGAGGTAATCGAGACGGATGAACCTCCGGTTAACGCCATACGAAAGAAGAAAGATTCTTCCATCGTTGTGGGAATGAATCTGGTAAAACAAAAGGAAGCGGATGCATTTGTATCGGCTGGCAGTTCGGGCGCTATACTGGTTGGCGGACAGGTGATTGTCGGACGGATAAGAGGGGTGGAACGACCACCGCTTGCACCGCTTATCCCAACGGAAAAAGGCGTTTCCCTGCTGATTGACTGCGGAGCCAATGTGGATGCCAGACCGTCCCATTTGGTACAGTTTGCCAGAATGGGATCCCTTTACATGGAGCATGTAGTGGGAATAAAGAATCCAAGAGTGGCTATCGTTAATATCGGCGCAGAAGAAGAAAAGGGAAATGCGCTTGTAAAAGAAACCTTTCCACTGTTAAAGGAGTGCAAGGATATCCATTTTACCGGAAGCATTGAAGCCAGGGAGATTCCGCATGGCGGTGCAGATGTCATTGTTTGTGAGGCATTTGTAGGCAATGTAATTCTGAAGCTTTATGAAGGAGTAGGAGCAACCTTAATCGATAAGGTAAAACGCGGTATGATGGGAAGTTTAAGGAGCAAAATCGGAGCTCTGCTTGTAAAACCTGCTTTGAAGGAAAGCCTAAAATCATTTGATGCATCTCAGCACGGCGGAGCACCGCTTCTGGGACTGAATGGCTTGGTTGTAAAAACCCATGGGAATTCAAAGGCAACAGAAGTGAAGAACTCCATACTTCAGTGCGTGATCTTCAAAGAACAGGGAATTAATGATAAGATAAGAGAAAGTCTTAAAAAGAATGATGAAAATCAAGAATAGGAGAGAGGAAGGAAAAGAGATGGAATTTGAGAAGTTACAGAACATAATTGCAGAGGTGTTAAATATTGAGCCGGATGAGGTGTCCATGAACTCCACATTTGTGGATGACCTAGGCGCTGACTCCCTTGATGTGTTCCAGATCATTATGGGCATTGAGGAGGAATTTGATATTGAGATTCCAACAGAAGTGGCAGAAAACATCGTAAGTGTCAATGATGCAGTAGAACAGATCAAGAATGCTTTAAATTAATAGATGTGGGTGCTGCCGGGGACTTCTTAGTCTGTCCGCAGCACCTTCTTTCATAATGAGAAGAGGAGTATGATGAGCAGGAATTTAAAAGAACTGGAGGAGCGTATCGGCTACCGTTTTTCGGACAGCCATCTCATGACACAGGCCATGACACACAGCTCCTATGCCAATGAACACCGGTTAAATAAGCTGGAATGCAACGAACGCCTGGAATTTTTAGGAGACTCTGTGCTGGAAGTGGTTTCCAGTGACTGTCTGTATCATAAGTATCCGGAAAAACCGGAGGGGGATTTGACAAAGATACGTGCCAGCATCGTCTGTGAACCGACTCTTGCCTATTGTGCAGAGGATATAAGGCTTGGAGAATACTTGCTTTTGGGCAAGGGGGAAGAAGCCACCGGAGGCAGAGGGCGTGCATCGATCGTATCTGATGCTATGGAAGCGCTGATTGGGGCCATTTATCTGGACGGTGGTTTTGCTAATGCAAAAGAGTTTATCCTTCGATTCATCATGAATGATCTGGAACATAAGCAGCTCTTTTATGATAGCAAGACTATCTTGCAGGAGATCGTACAGAGTAAGACGGACGAGCCCTTAAGCTATGAGCTTTTACGGGAAGAGGGACCGGATCATAACAAGGTATTTGAGTCTCAGGTTCTGATAGGCCAGGAGATAATCGGCCAGGGGACCGGACGGACAAAAAAGGCGGCGGAGCAGGTGGCTGCCTATCATGGGATTCTCCGTCTTAAGAATATGGATACAACCTGCGGGTATTCCTCTATGTCCAAAAATCGTGGACAATAATAAGGAAACACCCTTCGGGTATACCTCTATGTCCAAATAGCGTGGACAATAATAAGGAAACACCCTTCGGGTATACCTCTATGTCCAAATAGCGTGGACAATAATAAGGAAAAGAAAGGGCAGGCCCAGTAGAGCCTGTCGGCGTGAACTATGTATTTAAAAAGTATTGAAATCCAAGGTTTTAAATCTTTTGCCAATAAGATCGTCTTTGAATTTCATAATGGGATCACCGGCATCGTAGGCCCTAACGGCAGCGGTAAGAGCAATGTCGCCGATGCCGTGCGCTGGGTGCTTGGTGAACAAAAGGTAAAGCAGCTTCGAAGCTCCAACATGCAGGATGTGATTTTTTCCGGAACTGAACTGAGAAAACCTCAGGGCTTTGCCTATGTTGCCATTACCCTTGATAATTCCGATCACCATCTGGCTATTGATTATGACCAGGTAACGGTATCAAGAAGGGTTTACCGCTCCGGCGAAAGTGAGTACATGATCAATGGCAGTGCCTGCCGTTTAAAGGATATTTATGAATTGTTCTATGATACCGGTATCGGTAAGGAAGGCTATTCCATTATCGGACAGGGACAGATTGATAAGATATTAAGCGGAAAGCCGGAGGAGCGAAGAGAATTATTTGATGAGGCCGCCGGCATTGTTAAATTTAAACGGCGCAAGCTTATCGCCCAGAAGAAGCTTGAAGATGAAAAACAAAACCTCATCCGTGTCAATGACATTCTTACAGAGCTTGAAAAGCAGGTCGGCCCCCTGGCAAGGCAATCTGAGGCGGCAAAGGAATATCTCCGTTTAAAAGAAGATTTAAAAAAGTATGATGTTAACCAGTTCCTGATGGAGACTGAGGGAATCCAGGTACAGATGAAGGAAAATCAGGAAAAGGAAACCATTGTAGCCCATGATCTGGAGGATGCAAAGCAGACATCAGAGGGCATCAGGGAAGAATATGATGTTCTGGATACATATTTAGCGGAGCTTGAGGAGGCTATCAGCAAGGCCGGCAATGAGAAAAATAAAACCAACATGGAAATGGGAAGCCTGGAAGGCCGGATCAATGTACTTAAGGAACAGATCAATACCGAACAGATGAATGCAGAGCACATTGCCGGGCGCATGAGGGCTATCCATGCTGAAATCCAGATGAAAATGGCTCAGGCTGCTACTTATGAGGAAGAACGTTCCCTGATTGCCGACCAGGTGAAATCTGCAGTAAATGAACTGAAAGATGCGGAAGAGGTCCTGAATTCAGAAGACGAGAAAATCCATCTTTTTGAACAGCAGATTGAGGAAGGAAAGAGCGGCATCATTGATATCCTCAATGAAAAGGCTTCCTTAACCGCAAAACAACAGCGATATGAAACCATGCTGGAACAGGTGAATGTGCGGCGTTCTGAGGTTTGCCAGAAGCTTTTAAAGTTTAAAAGTGATGAGTCGGAGCAGGATGAACGGCTGGAAGCTCTTCAAAAAGAAGCAGATGAGATAGAAACCAAGATCTCGGAAAGCCAGGAAGCCCAGGCGTTCAGTGAGAACCGTGCAGAGGAGCTGGAAGGCGAGGTCAAAAGGCTTAATAAGAACTTAAATGACAAACAGCAGGAATATCATACCAGTTATACAAAGCTGGAGTCTTTAAGAAACATAGCTGAGCGGTATGAAGGCTATGGCGGCAGCATTCGCCGTATCATGGAGGTAAGGGACAGGATCCATGGAATTCACGGGGTTGTAGCGGATCTGGTAAAGGTGCCGAAAAAATATGAAATTGCCATTGAGACCGCTCTTGGCGGAAGCATACAGAATATTGTTACTGATTCCGAAGAAACTGCCAAGCAGCTTATTGAATATCTAAAGAAAAACCGGTATGGAAGAGCTACCTTCCTACCATTAACCAGCGTCAGCAACAGGGATTCCTTCCGCCAGGACAGGGCCCTTACGGAGCCGGGAGTATTGGGACTTGCTAATACCCTGGTGGAAGCGGAAGACCGGTATAAAGGCCTTTTAAATTATCTGCTGGGCCGTGTGGTTGTGGTGGATACCATTGAACACGCCATTGCACTTGCAAAAAAGTTCCAGTATTCTTTCAGGATCGTAACGCTGGAAGGAGAGCTTCTCAGCGTAGGCGGATCCATGACGGGCGGTGCCTTTAAAAATTCCAGCAATCTTTTAGGGCGTAAGCGTGAGATGGAGGAACTGGAAGAGATCTGCTCCAAGGCTCTTACCGATGTGGAACGGCTGGAAAAAGAACTGGTGTTAAGCGAGGGGCTCCTTGGGGAAAGCAGGGAAGAACTTGAAAAGATCCGGGCGGAAAAACAGCAGCTTTATTTAAAGCAAAATACGGTTAAAATAAATATACGCAGGATAGAAGATAAAAAAGAAGAAATCAAGGAATCTTACGGAGACTTAGAGCGTGAAAACGGCCAGCTTGAAGTACAGATACGTGAAATCAGTACCAGCCAGCAGGAACTTCTTACAGCCATAGATAAGCTGGAGATGCAGAATCAGGAAACGGTCGGAGAGCTGGAACGCTTAAACGGCCGGCTTGAAACGGCCAGGGCAGACCGGGAGCAGTATTCCAGGGACTTATCGTCCGTACAGCTGAAAACCTCAAGTTTAAAGCAAAAGGATGATTTTGAACTGGAAAATATCCGGCGTGTAAAGGAAGAAAGCCATCGTCTGGAGGAAGAACTTGCCGGACTTTCAAACGGAACTCATGGTTCTAACTCCATTATCGAAGAGAAACAGAAAGAAATTGATGCATTAAAGGGCAGGATTGCGGAAGAAAAGGTATACTCAGAAGAACTGGAAGGCATCATAAATGAGAAGTCCACGCAAAAAGAGTCCAGTTCCAGGGAGCAGAAGGAACTGTTCAGAAAACGAGAAGAGCTTACGGGAAGGATCAGCCTTTTGGATAAAGAGCTGTTCCGTTTGCAAAGCCAGAAGGAAAAGCTTGATGAGTGGATGGAGAGTCATATCAATTACATGTGGAATGAATATGAACTGACTTTTTCTACTGCAAAGGATTTAAAGAACCAGGAATGGACGTCACTTCCTGAAATCAAACGTATGATCCAGTCCTTAAAAGAGGAGATCCGGAAGCTTGGCAATGTCAATGTCAATGCCATTGAGGATTACAAAGAGGTATCAGAGCGCTATGAATTCATGAAGACCCAGCACGATGATCTGGTAGCCGCAGAGGGCACCTTATTAAAGATCATCGATGAACTGGATACGGGAATGAGAAAACAATTCGAGGAAAAGTTCCGGGAAATACGGCAGGAGTTTGATAAAGTGTTTAAGGAACTTTTCGGAGGTGGACGAGGTACATTAGAGCTGGTGGAGGATGAGGATATCCTGGAAGCAGGAATTCAGATCATATCCCAGCCGCCAGGCAAGAAGCTTCAGAATATGATGCAGCTTTCCGGTGGGGAAAAGGCATTGACGGCTATTGCGCTGCTGTTTGCCATCCAGAACTTAAAGCCCTCTCCATTCTGCCTACTTGACGAGATCGAAGCAGCCCTTGATGATTCCAACGTGGACCGTTTTGCAAAATACCTGCATAAACTGACGAAATATACTCAGTTTATTGTTATTACACACAGGCGTGGTACCATGTTATCTGCAGACCGTCTATATGGTATTACCATGCAGGAAAAGGGCGTTTCAACGCTAGTATCTGTAAACCTGATTGAAGAAGATTTAGAAAGTTAAGGAGGCCGACTATGGGTGAGAAAAAGGGATTCTTTGGCAAGCTGGTTGCCGGGCTGCAGAAGACAAGAGATAACATCATCGCAGGCGTAGATTCCATATTCAGTGGTTTTTCAGCCATTGATGATGAGTTTTATGAAGAAATTGAGGAGATCCTGATTATGGGGGATCTGGGTATCCAGACCACCATGTCCATTATGGAGGATTTGAGAAAGAAAGTAAAAGAACAAAACATCAAGGATCCCATGGAATGCAAGCAGCTTCTCATGGACAGCATCATGGAACAGATGGATCTGGGAGAAAATGCCTACGAATTTGAAAAACGGAGTTCCGTTCTTTTGATCATCGGCGTAAACGGAGTGGGAAAGACCACATCAGTGGGCAAGCTGGCCGGGCAGATGAAGGATGACGGAAAAAAGGTGATCGTTGCTGCGGCGGATACCTTCCGTGCGGCAGCCATAGAGCAGCTTAGTGAATGGGCTAAGAGGGCCGGAGTGGACATCATCGCCCAGCAGGAAGGCTCCGACCCTGCGGCAGTTGTTTATGACGCAGTAGCGGCGGCAAAATCCAGACATGCAGATCTTTTGATCTGTGATACTGCAGGCCGTTTGCATAACAAGAAAAACCTGATGGAAGAGCTTAAGAAGATCAACCGGATCATTGACAAGGAATACCCTGAGGCTTACCGGGAAACCCTGGTAGTGCTTGATGGGACCACGGGACAGAATGCTCTTGTCCAGGCGAAGCAATTTA